>NZ_JAMYDZ010000004.1:0-307756 GCF_024129905.1 Pseudomonas sp. 21LCFQ010
CGGGACACGCCCGGTTAGCCTGTGAAGTGAGCGCAGAGGTCATGGCGCCAGCAGCAGGAACCCACCGAAGCGACTTGGGGGCGGCTCGATGCCGCGCCTGAGCGCCGTAGGAATCTCCGGCCTTCAGGCCGGGGAGGATGTCAACATCATGACTTCTCCTTGCGGGCGGTTTCGTAGCCTTCCAGCACATTGACGGCATTGATGCCGATTTCTTCGACGGCATAACCGCCTTCCATCACAAACAGCGTAGGCAGGCCGAGCGCCGCGATGCGCGCGCCCATGGCCAGGTAGTCGCCACTGTCGAGGGTGAACTGCGAGATCGGGTCTTGCTTGAAGGTGTCCACCCCCAGCGACACCACCAGTACCTCGGCGGCGTAGGCGTCGATGGCTGCGCAGGCGGTTTCCAGCGCCTGGCTCCATTGCGCCCAGCCGCTGCCGTGGGGCAAGGGCAGGTTGAGGTTGCAACCCTCACCCTGGCCTTGGCCGGTTTCATCGGCATAACCCAGGAAGAACGGAAACTCGTTGGCCGGGTCGCCATGAATAGAGGTGAAAAACACATCACTGCGGTCGTAGAAAATCGCCTGGGTGCCGTTGCCGTGGTGATAGTCGACATCGAGGATCGCCACGCGCTGGCGGCCCTGGTCGAGAAACGCCTGGCTCGCAATGGCCGCATTGTTCAGGTAGCAATAGCCGCCCATGAGGTCGCTGGCGGCATGGTGCCCTGGCGGCCGGCACAGCGCGAAGGCGCTGTCGGCACCGCTCTGTATCTCGGCCTGGGCGGTGAGCGCCACTTGTGCTGCGCTGTAGGCGGCCTGCCAGGTGCCGGCGGTGATGGGCGCGCCAGCGTCGAAACTGTAGTAGCCCAGCTCTCCGTGCAACCCGTGGGGCTTCAAGCGGCGCAGCGTGCGCGCCGGCCAGGTGAAGGGCAACAGGTCACCGTCCTGGCCCATGGCTTGCCAACGCGCCCACGCGCCTTTGAAGAACGCCAGGTAGTCAGCGCTGTGCACACGGGCGATGGGCACCAGGCCATGGTCGCGCGGCGGCTGCACTGGCCCCAGCTCACGGGCCTTGACCCGGGCCAGGACATGATCAGCGCGCGAGGGCATCTCAAAACAGGGCATGAGTTGCCCGTTGATCAGCTCGCAGCGGCCGTGGTGCAGGTGATGGTCGTCGGTATAGACAGTCAGCATGGTCGTGCTCCGTGTGGCGTGACGACTGGCATTGTTTCGCCAGAAACGCCTGCTGGAGAACGTTATGAACGGCCAGAAGGGGATAGATATGGCCATTAGATTTGACCGAATTTCGCCCTTTTTAAGGGCGCGCTGCACGCTTCAGGTGCGGTACTGGCTGGGCGCAACCCCGCTCCAGCGAATAAATGCATGGCGAAAGCTGGCGGTTTCGCTATAACCCAGGGCTTCGGCAACCTGCTGGACCGGCCACTGTTGTTCGACCAACAGCACCTTGGCCCGCTCGAAACGCAGGGCATCAAGCAACTCCTGATAACTGCTGCCCATGTCATGCAGGTGCCGGCGCAGGCTGCGCGCTGAGCAGTTCATCTGCCGGGCCAGCCCTTCAAGCCCCGGAGGATTGGCCAGATGCTCGGCCAGGTATTGGCGAATACGCCCCAGCCAGGCCTGGCGGCCGCTGAACTCGGCGTTTTGCTGACGGCAGCGCTCGGCCATGATCCGGTGCGTCAGCCGGTCGGCCAGCGGCAGGGGCTGCTCCAGCATCTGCGCAGCAAAGGCAAAGCCGTGTTCGTGCGCCTCGAAACGCACCGGGCACGGAAAGTTGCGCCGATAGCGCTTGCTGTAGGTGGGCGCCGGATGGGCGAAGCAGGCTTGCAGCAAGGGCAGGGGACGGCCCAGCAGGTCGTCGCAGATCACCTTCAATGATCCCAGGCACAGCTCGGCATTGAACACGGCCAGCTCGGGGCGCGAATGGTACTGCGTGGCCAGCAGCCAGGCGACGTCGCCACGCACCTCCAGGCGCAGATCGAAGAGGGTGCCAAGCAACGCCGGGTAACGCAGCGCCAGCTCCAGAGCAGCACCCAGTGTATCGCTGAGCAACATGGCGTAACCGAGCAGGCCATACGCGGATACGTGCATCCGCTGGCCCAATTGCAGACCGAACGTCTCGCGCAATGCCAGGGCATTGGCGCACACCCGTGCCTCCTGGGCTGTGGTAATGCGTGGGTCGGGACGAATCAGGTCGGCTTCCTCGATGCCACTGCCGGCCAGAAGCTCGCTGGCAGCAATACCCTCCTCACGCAAGGTTTCGAGGATCAGCGACACCGCGTTCAGGGTAGTGAGGGTGGAGTGCAGCATCGGGCAGACCTGTGGGTTTACAAAGCCTGGACGATGGTGCCGCGCCAGCGGCTAAAAACCAAGTCATGAAAAAAGGCCCATGAACGTCATGGGCCTTTTGCCTTGCGTGGGTCTGAGCCTCAGGGGATCAGCCGATCAGCCCGCAATTTGTCGAACACATCGAAAAACGCCTGATCGCTGGCCTGATAGGCGTTAAAGCCCATGAGCCGGCTTTTCGACATGTCGGTGACCACTTCGATGGGACGCCCGAGATCGGCGTCGGTATGCCATGGCGAAATCAGCCGATCAATGTCCGCCTCTTGCAGGCCGTGCTCGGCCACGATCTGGCTCCAGACCTTCTGGTCGTCGGCCATCTGTGACTCCAGTGGCGCGGGCGAAGCGGGGAAGTCAGCGGCTTCAAGGCCGAAGTACTCGGCAATCCGCCCCCACATCCACTTCCAGCGAAAGATATCGCCGTTGGTGATGTTGAACGCCTGGTTGGCCGCCGCTGGCGTGGTGGCCGCCCACAGTTGCTGCCTGGCCAACTGCCGGGCATCGGTCATGTCGGTGAGGCTGTCCCACTGCACCCTGGAGCCGGGAAATACGAATGGCCGACCGGTGTGTTTGCAAACCGTGGCGTAAACCGCAAGCGTGGTGGCCATGTTCATCGCGTTACCCACCGCAACGCCGGTGACCGTATGCGGGCGGTGGACGCTCCAGGTGAAGCCGTCTTTGTCCGCCGCGGCGAACACTTCGTCTTCCTGCGCGTAATAGAAGTTCTCGACGTCCAGACGACCCTGTTGCTCACGGAACGGCGTCTGCGGCAGGCTGCCTTTGCCATAGGCCTCGAACGGGCCCAGGTAGTGCTTCAGGCCTGTCACCAGGGCCACGTGGTTTACGCTGCCAGCCGGGCGCAGGGCATCCAGCACATTGCGCACCATCGCCGAATTGACCTTGATGTTTTCGGCCTCGGTGGCCTGCCGTGACCAGGTGGTGATGAACACGTGAGTGGGTTTGAGGTCTTTCAGCGCGGCCGTGACGGACGCCGGATCCTGCAGATCGGCCGCCACGGGTATCACCCCTTCCTGCCTGGCGGGGTTACGGGAAAGGGCGGCGACCTGCCAGCCGTTCTCCAGCAGAAGCTGGGTGGTTGCGCTGCCGACGATGCCGCTGGCGCCGACGATCAATGCCAGATGAGTCATGGGCTTCTCCAAAATGGTGTGCTTCTAGGAAAGCCACAGGGAGGAAAGGTTCATGGTTTACGAAGGCAGCGGCGCTGACAGGTCGCTTCCTGCCAGTGCTGCAATAAATGCCTCTGGGTAGCGGTATCCCGGTTCAAGTCACCGGGATGACGGCATTCAGAATCAACACCATGATCAAACCCACCAAGGAGACGATGGATTGCACCACCGAGATGGTTTTGGTGGCTTCGCCCATGGTCATACCGAACGACTCTTTAACCATCCAGAAGCCCGCATGGTTGGCATAGTTGAAAAACAGCGAACCGCAGCCGATGGACAGCGCCAGCAACGGCAGGTTTAGAGTAGGGTCAGCACCGGCAAGGGGCGCCAGCAGGCCGGCAGCGCCGACGATACCGACAGTAGCCGAACCGGTTGACACCGACAGCAGCATCGCGATCAACCAGCCGAGCAACAGCGGCGGGATGGCCGACTGCTGGGTCAGGTGAACAATGGCGTCGCCGACCTTGGCACTGGTCAGCAGCTCCTGGAAAGCACCGCCGCCGGCAATGATCATGATGATCGAGGCGATGGGCATGAGGCTCTTGCCCAGCGCCGCGCGCAGCTTGTCGGTGTCGCCGCCGCGCAACAGCACCAGGCTGGTACCGGCGAACAGCACGCCCAGCAGCATGGCAATCAGCGGGTTGCCCACAAACGCCGCCATCTGCAACATTGCATTACCCTTGGGCAACAGCATCTCGGCGACCGCGTGCACCAGCATCAAAATCGCCGGCAGCAAGGCCGCCAGCACGCCGATCCAGACACTGGGCAGAGGCTTGCCATCGGTTTTTTCCGTGAGGGTGAACTGGTCGAGCAACGCCTGATCTGGCCGGGTGGTCATACGCGGTGCGATGAACATGCCATACAGCGGGCCGCCCAGAATCATCGCCGGGACAGCGGCAAGGAAACCGTAGAGCATGGTCGGCCCGACCGAGGTCTTGAGCGCGGCGATAGCGGTCAGCGGGCCGGGGTGCGGCGGCACCATACCGTGCATGGCGGCCAGCGCGGAAATCACCGGCACGCCCACGTAGACGTAAGCAGAGCCCTTGAAGCGAGCCTGGCCTTCGAGCTTGCGGGCCACACTGAAAATCAGCGGCAGCATGATCACCAGGCCGACCTCGAAGAACATCGGGATGCCAATGACGAACGCCACCAGCATCATCGCCCAGGGAATCAGGCGATCCGGGGTGCGTTTGAGGATGACCCCGGCGACCTGCTCGGTAACGCCTGCGTCAGCCAGGATCTTGCCCAGCATTGCCCCCAGCGCGATCACCACACCTACGGCACCCAGGGTTTTGCCAGCACCGGCAACCACATGTGACACGATCGAGCCGGGCTCCATGCCGGTGGCAAATCCAACACCCACGGACACCACCAGCAGAGCCAGCAGCGGATGCATCTTCAGGCGCGAAACAATGAGTGCCACCAGCACCAGAACACTGACCAGTGCGGTCATCAAGAGCTGAATATCTAACGGGGTCATGAAAAGATCTCGGTTGGGCTGGTGCGCAAGCTGCACTCAGCATCAATAGGCAGGGGGAGGGCGTCGCAGCCTGCAAAAGAGCATCGCCCTTGTGGCAAGGCCACCGGCCTGGTCATCTGCAGGGACGCAAGAGCGGGGATAGAAACGGTTACCGCAACAGCCCGGATTGCTCCGGACAGATGGCGGAAAAAGGACATACAAAAGCGCGAGTACCGCTGGGTTGAGCATTCATCTACCGACTGACCTTGTTACAGGGTCATGCACATAAATTCTTACAAATTATTTGTTGCGCACGGAGAGGCTGTCAAGGTTTGGCGGGAGGAATTCATGTGGGCTGCGAACGGCGGCTTCGTCAGCCGTATCGGCATAGCTGAAATGCCGCGATTCTATAGCGGCGTTGACACTGGCTCTTTAGACTTTCGCGCAGCCGCAAAACCATCCTTGATACGGGGCTTGCCGCAATACTGTTCAGTTAAGTTTTCAGAAGGGGCAGCCATTTGACATCCTCCCCGGCCTGAAGGCCGGAGATTCCTACGGCACTCAGGCGCGGCATCGAGCCGCCCCCGAGTCGCTTCGGTGGGTTCCTGCTGCTGGCGCCATGACCTCTGCGCTCACTTCACAGGCTAACCGGGCGTGTCCCGCCCTTAGTACATTGATCGCGCCGACCACATCGGCGTTGCCTTCAAAACCACATCCCACACACCTGAACAGCGCCTGCGTCTGGCGGTTGGCCGCCGACACATGGCCGCAACAAGGGCACGTGCGGCTGGTATTCTGCGGCGGCACGGCTATCAGCCAGCCGCCGCGCCACGCCAGCTTGTAGTCCAGTTGGCGGCGGAACTCGAACCAGCCCTGATCGAGGATGGCCCTGTTCAGGCCAGATTTGGCCCGAACGTTTCTTCCCGGCGCCTCGGCCGTACCTGCCGCCGACCTGGACATATTGCGTACCTGCAAGTCCTCGATACACACCATCGCGTGGTTTTGGCTGATCGTGGTGGAGCACTTGTGCAGGTAGTCGCGCCGGGCATTGCCAATGCGCGAGTGAATGCGCTGGACGCGGGCTTTCGCCTTGTTCCAGTTGCGGCTGAATCTGACCTTGCGGCTCATCGCCTGCTGCGCTTTGCACAGCGCGGTTTCATGGCGTTTGAAGCTGTTCAGGGGTGCGTAGAACGAGCCATCCGAAAGCGTGGCGAAGCGGGCAATGCCCATGTCGATGCCGACTGCCGCACCCTGTGCCGTGGGCTGCTCATCGACCTCGCGTTCGGTCTGGATACTCACGAACCACTTGCCACACGACTGGCTCACGGTGATGTTCTTCACCGTGCCAGGCACCTCGCGGCTGTTGCGGTAGCGCAGCCAGCCCAGTTTTGGCAGAAACAGGCGGCTGTTGGTCTGGTCGAGCTTGATCTGTTTCGGGTCGGGATAGCGGAAACTGTCGCGCTGCCCCTTCTTCTTGAAGCGGGGGAAGTCGGCTCGCTTGGCGAAGAAATTGGTGTAGGCCCGTTCCAGATCCTTGAGGCTCTGTTGCAATGGGTGAACAGGCGCATCGGCCAGCCATGCGGTTTGCGGGCTATTGCGCCACTCGGTCAGCAACTTGCACAGGCCCGCATAGCCGAGCTTGTTCTCACCTTGCTCGTGGCGCTCCTTCTGCAACGCCAGCGCCTTGTTGAAGGCGAAGCGACGGGAGCCGGCAAAGCGGCGCATTTGCCGCTCCTGCCGGCCGTCTGGCATGAGTTCGTACTTGAAGGCTTGAAGTCGTTGCATGCTGCTCTTGAGCCATGAGCAATGAAGACGCCATTAGGCGCGGACGGCACGGTGTTTTCAAGATGGATGCCCATGGGGTCTTTGTAACGAAACATCGCCATAGAGGGCATACTGTGTCGCCGTATTACTGCGCATCATCCTGTCGCGGTGCGTACATCGAACAGTTGCAGTAGGCACCCCACGGCAACCAGGGACGGCTACGCCGTCCGCGCTATCCTTCCCCGCCCTGAACGGCGGGGCTTGTCGCGCGCCCGATGGTCATACACCGATCGGGGCCCAAAGCGCCGATCCTGTTCCTGCACGGTTTTGGGTCCACCAAGGAAGATTACGCAGATATCACTTTGCAACCCACGTTCGAAGGCCATCCCTTCATTGCCTACGATGCGCCTGGTTGCGGCGCGACTGAGTGCCACGATCTCTCGCGCGTCGGCATTGCGTTGTTGGTCAGAACGGCAGAAGTGGTACTGAAACATTTCGGTATCGACCGGTTTCACCTGGTAGGGCACTCAATGGGTGGCCTGACCGGTTTGATGCTTGCGCATAATGAGCTTGGGCGAGTGCTCAGTTTCGTAAATATCGAAGGTAATATTGCGCCTGAGGACTGCTTTCTCAGCCGTCAGATCCATGACCACCCGCGCGAGGATGACGAGCGCTTTTTCCATGACTTCATTGAGCGCACCCGTTTGGCAGCTGACCCGGCCAGCGCACTTTACGCCGCCAGCCTTGCACATAAAGTGCGACCTGGGGCGGTGCGTGGGATCTTCGAATCAATGGTCGAGCTGTCTGACAATGCGGGGCTGATGAGCAAGTTTCTGGCGCTGCCATTTGCGCGGCAATACATGTACGGCGTCAGCAACTCCCACCTGTCTTACCTTGCCGACATCGCTACGCAAGGTGTCGATCTGGCGTGCATTCCGGATTGTGGCCATTTTCCGATGTATTCCAACCCAACGCTTATGTGGCAACACATCAAGAGGCTGCAGGACCGCGTTTGAGGCGGCCTATGTTTAATTGACTTCAGGGGGGCCAGGTAAGTGAGGCCCGTACTTGGCCCTTGCCAGAACAATGCGGGACCTCTCACCGCCGCCGCATGTCCCAAATCATCAGCCCTTGCGCGTTGCAACCTCAGTTTGCTGCAGCGCCGCCAGCGTCGCCTCAACCAATACCCGCGCCATATCCAGTTGATGGACCACCGAACGCGCCATTGCTCGGCACTCAATACTTTGGCTGTTGGCGACTTCATCAGCAGCGGCCGAGGCGCATTCCAGATAATCGGCAGCGGCGATCAGCGCATCCTCGGCGTGGATGCCGGGGTTGACGCTGAACAGGCCGGGGCCGGCCATGGGTAAGGGCAGGGCGAGGGTGGGTATTGGCGGTGGGTGGGGTGTAGATAAGATCATGATAGATAGTCCTCGATGTGGATGAGTGGCCCGCACACCTCGCGACTAAACAAAGGGGTGGTAGCCATGCACGGTTTAGTCGCCGGTACCGAGGACCCGGTGCGCCCGAAAGCACTCCGTGCACAGCCACCATAAAACGACGTCATAGCGCCTACGGCGCATAACGGTCATGGGACTTGCTTGTTCGGTACGGAGCGACTAAACCCCATCGCTGCGATGAGCGACGGACAGGACATTAGCGACCGATGGAGACCGTCACAAGCGGGGGCGGAGGATAACGCGAAAATTCAGAAGCGTCCTACAGGCTTGGGGTGATTTGGCTGTAGTGCGCTTGTGAATGTGTAACCGGCTGTTCTTGAGCTTATCCAAAGCGAGAGTCCATGGCCCGGAAATGCTTCAGGCGGGAAGAGATGGTATCGGCACCCTGCACCATGCCGATCAACGATGTCGAACGTGCCCGGTAACCTGCAGAGATGGTGCTTGTATCTTTGCCAATAGGGCGAAGTGAATTGGTCTGTCGTAGACCGGGTAGGGCAATTTGGGAGGCAAAATCGATTTGGATCAGTCTTCGTGGTGTGCTAGTCTTGCCTCGCTTGTGGCATTTGGCCACAAGGTGAATCACAGATTGTCAAGTTCGCATTGGTTCGCCGCGAAGGCTACCAGCAAACTCAACAATGATGCACGGAACCTCTTCATCGAGCACCTCCTAGCATTATACAAACAGTGATACTGACATTATACGTCATCCCTAGCAGTAGCGGCCTAGTTTATATAGCTAACACACGTATATGAATGGATAGTGTGGGGAACATTTAAGATTAGCCGGTGAGGCGCTCAGGACTGTCGCAATCCGAGTCTCACCGGTTGGCTTGAAGAGAAATCATGGAAGACAATACTTGGTTCAAAGCTCGTCACTACCTACATTTTGACCGCCCTGTTGGCGAGAAAACTGCGTGCAGCTATGCTACTGACCCTCGCAAGGTAAGTCGCCACTCTTTTTATCCCTTTATCCGTAATGCCACAGTCACGTCAAAGACCAAACACCACCCGCATTTACGGATGTTTGAAGTAGTCGAAAAAGTTAGGCCGATCTCTTACGCCGCACATATGGACTCCCATATATATGCCTATTACTCTTCAATTCTATCGCAACGGTACGAGAAAAAGTTGGAACGGCTTGGCCTTAGCACTTCCGTACTGGCGTTCCGAGCTTTAGGTGGTCAGAGCAATATTCATCATGCGCACAACGCCTTCCAGGAAATAAAAGCGCGAACTGAATGCAGTGTATTATGTTTTGATATCGAAAAGTTCTTCGACAGATTGAATCATCAGCTTCTGAAGGAAGCTTGGAAAGAAATTTTGGATGTTGCGGCTTTACCGGCTGATCATTACGCAGTCTTCAAGGCTATTACTAAGCATTCTTATGTGGAACGCAAACTGGTTTATGATGCGCTGGGTATTTCTTTGCATAACCCTGTGGTTGCTAATAAACGTCTTTGTGATGCCTTCGAATTCAGAAATATCGTTCGGGGCCAAAGCCTTGTCACGTCCAACTTGATGAAATATGGTATTCCCCAAGGTTCTCCGATAAGCGCAATCCTTTCCAATATGTACATGCTCGACTTTGATCGCGCGATGCTTCATTTCCTCTCCCGCACTGAATCTGTCTATTACCGATATTGTGATGACATCATGATCATCTGTCCAATCCAAGCCCAGAAAAGCATTGAGGCTGAGGTAGTGACTGAGATCAATAAGCTGCTTTTGAATATTCAAGAAGCGAAAACTGACATTCAGCGGTTCACGCGTGATAAATCGGGAAAGCTCTCTTCTGAAAGACCTATTCAGTATCTAGGATTTATGTTCGATGGTGAGCGGGCATTTATTCGACCAGCTTCGCTCACTCGCTATTACCGAAAAATGAAGGTCAGGGTGCGCTTGGCTAAGAAGGCC
This sequence comes from Pseudomonas sp. 21LCFQ010, assembly GCF_024129905.1. Classification (NCBI taxonomy): domain Bacteria; kingdom Pseudomonadati; phylum Pseudomonadota; class Gammaproteobacteria; order Pseudomonadales; family Pseudomonadaceae; genus Pseudomonas; species Pseudomonas sp. 21LCFQ010. The sequence goes on from NZ_JAMYDZ010000004.1 coordinate 10,142, forward strand.
AAAGATCGTATTAACGGACTTCGTCGCTCGCGGGGAGAGGCAGACAAAGGTCTATTTCTCAGAGCGCTTTACAAAGGATACACCCATCTAGGGAGACGAAATTTCATAACATATGGGTATCGTGCAGCAGAAATTATGGACTCCAAAACCATCAGGCAACAGCTGCGTGCTCACTGGCGCAAGCTCCAGCAGGAGATCAATCTATAGGGCACCTCTAAAAACGTAAGCGAGGCAACGCAGGTAGTTTTTAGAGGTGCCCTATAGCGAGCAGAATCACTCTACGAGCTTCGGTGCTAGTCTATGAGGGGGCTACGGTAAAACCGTTAATCCACTGTTGGACGGTGGTTTTGTAGATTGCACACATTTCAAATATGCCAACTGGGTAGACGAAGGTAAGCCTTTGAATTCAACGTCTAGAGGTAATCGTGGGCGCGTGGATATCGGCTGTCAGTGGTTGTTGATAGCAGATGGTAGCGAGCTCTTATAAATACGTTATTTAACAAGTGGGCGATGTCAGATGTTCATAAGCGGCTCATGGCCCCGAAATTGGTCACTCGGCACACTGGAAATTAAGTCGATTGTTCATCAATTGATGTTCATAGAATCAGTTTCCCCACTCGCGTTAGCCCCACTGTCCCAATTGGCGAACAGATAAGCGCACTGCGGCTTCGCCGCACCGAATACGGCGATCACGCGGGCCAGTGCTGTGTCAGCGCCGACGCGCATGTCCATGGGGTCGGTGGCGAGCCAGATGGCGTCGATGCGGATCATTGCGAAAGGCTGCGGATGAAGCGGGCGCAACCGTCCGGATCGGAGATCGGCCATCTCACAGTGACTGTTCGCTGCCCGGAAGAAATATTGATGCGGGCTACATGCTGACAAGCAGGCGTCGCCGCAGCGGTCTCAAGCTTCAACGGTACAAATGCAGGAAAGGCGCAAGCCCGCCAGTCACGATAGATAGGTATCCACTTGCGAACCAGATTGGCGTTGATGCCGTGCCGCAGGGCCATGCTGGCAATGGAGTCATCAGGGCCCAGGCATTTTTGGGCAACTTGGGTCTTGAAGGTTGTGGGATAAGAGGTGCGCTGACGCATGGTGTTCCTTGATCCACGTATTTTTAAGTGGACACCATTACCCTTAATCTGGGGATTCTGAAGGTCTGTTCGGCAGACGCTCTCCGTGCACTGCCAGTGCGGCTCCATCAGCAATCTGAATTGATGGTTAGCGTGTTTGGCTTGCTCAGCTTCGCCTGAGCCAAAATTAGCTCTCAATGCCTAGACGAGAGGTCAGCATGAGGCCATGCTGCCACCCCCGTTTGTTTTTCTGGAAGCTGTAGACATGACAGTCAAACCTAATATTGGCCCTCACGCCGGCAACGCAAACAATCGGTTTGATTTTGCCGACGCTTTTAATCGAATCAGCGAGGCGCCTGATGCGGTCTATGCCACCACCGGAAATGGTACTGAGTTCACGGCTCAGGCTCGCCTTTCGAGGAGAGGGGGTCGTCAAGGAGAACCTGTCATTGTGTTCTATTCGAATGGTATCGCCAGAGCCCGGGTTTACGCCTGTTGCTGGGGAATGCGGACAAATTGCAGTAAAACCCACATCGATACCTATACATGTGCGCTTTGATTCGTAGCGACTTGATAGGGCTTAGGCTTGGCTTGGAATCTGCGATGATCGTAGCGGCTTCGTCAACGCGTGAGCGTCGCCGGGTAATTAGCTACAAATTGAACTCTGGGTAATTGCTATCACAGGGTGACAATCGTCACGCTAGGTCCGCTCGACAGCGCCTATCTGCTGATTTCCGGCCAAGCAGTGCGCACGCCAAACCCACCTCTTCGCGCTCGATATCCATCGCACTCGATGCTTAGCCGCCGGATAGTGGCGCTTTGCACCTTACAATGACCTATTGTTACTATGGATGGCATTATCAGGCTAGCCATGCCCGATGACAAAACGGAGCGTTCACCCCATCCTGCGCGGGTGTCTATGTGTTGAGCGGAAAAATGCGTTTGTACCTGCTTGGAACTACATGGAATGAGTTTTGACTTGTTGACTGTGCCAGAAGGATATCGCACGGAGGTCGCTTTGGTTGTTGCGCCCTATGTTGATCCCAAATTCATGGGTACGTTGGTAAAGCAGATGAAGCCCAACAGGCTTTGTTTATTAGTCGACGACGGCATACGTCCTGAGGATCTGCAGGCGATTCATGGTCAACGTAAACGGCAAGTGGAGCTGGAGGTCCGACTGGCTCGAGCCCCCGGCTTGATGCACATGAAAGCTTTCTATTTCGAGTTCGTGCACGAAGGCGCATCTAACCGTCGAAAACGGAGACTTCTGTTTGGCTCTGCAAACGCCACGGACGCGGCCTTCCACGGACGCCGGAATGCCGAGCTCATTGCGCAAGTAGACCTTGCAATCAGCGCGGATTCCGAAATCGCCGATTATTTTGCCGCAATCCTGGCAACCTTCGATGTTCCAGATACTCATGTCGTGGAGTATGTGGAATTGACCTTGAGTAAGCCGCCGGTGCTGCATCTCCCTAAGATCACCAGCGTTCTCCCTGGGCGACTTCCATCTGGTTTTGATACCTGGCTGCAACGGGGAGTTCTCGCCGCGCAGTACAGAAACGCCCCTCAATTTGCAGCACTCAATATCCAGCTCAAAAAGGCGCTGCCCCAGGATTTGGTCGCCCTAATCTTTGCCAATCGCAGCTTCACTGAAAAAGGACAGCGCAACGTCGTGCGCTATGGCTATCTGAACGACAGCGACGACGTGACGATACAAGACGCTGATGTTGACATTCCCCGCTGGAAGTCACGCTACGGCGTATGGACTCATCTGGGAGACTGGATTTCCTATGAGTGCTATCGCAGCCATCGAAAGAGCATGAAATCCAAAGCTTCAGCGGCTCGAGGTGGCAAAATTTCGCAGATTCTCGATCAAGGTCGAGATGCGATATGGCGGGAAGAACGGACCACTGCGTTACTGGACGCACTGGGCGAGGTGTGGAGGGACTTGATAGCAGTTGATGTGCAGCCTGGACTGTATCTAGAAGGCATGAATAACAAGCTCAATCCCGTGCCTTACAAGCAACGTTTTCTCCTCAAGCTCGAACAAGATATGCAGCTTGCACAGGATTCAGATTTTAGGAACCGGTACATAAACGGGTACGAGTTCCCTGATATGCCAAGGTTTAGACAAGACACCACAGCATGGGAAGGATTCGTTCGATCATGGTGTGAGTCAATCGCTGTTGAGGCTGCGAAGAATCGAACACCCTCGCTTGTCGCTAGGCGAATTCGTGACGTCATGGAAGAGAAGGGGCTTTCACTTGGAGAGCTAGAGTATTCCAGTATCGCCAATTTCTTGAGAGCGCATTGGGCAACCCAATGGGAGGGTGAAGATCTCACATTGGGTGAATGGATTATCGGATACCACGATGATTAATCATGTAGTCCCTGATCCGAGAACGCTTCCAGTACTAGGGATCCAAGGTTGCTGAACCGTCTCTGAGACCGTAACGCTTGTCATGCTGGTAGGGAATTGCCCAAGGCGAATTCGCTTTCAAGCAAACGACCAGAACAGCCGATAGAGTTCTCAGTACCCGCACGACCGGCATTCCCAAGGCAATGGGTTATTGCGTTCAACCACTTGACTCAAAAATCGCCAACAGCCTGGATGGAAGATCGCCGCATCTGAATTAATGCAAGGAGCCAAGATGGAAAGCCCAGAATTTCTGTTGAGTAATCTCAATCGGGTCGTACGAGAACTGAGAGGTGCTATCGCTTATCTCGAGGAAGCAGATCTCGCCGTTCAACTGGACGCCGTGATCAAACGGCTTTTTCTTGCGGAGCTTTTGGCAAAGGAGCAGGTGATTGCAATCGGAGGCTCTCAAGGCGCAGGGAAGACCAAGCTCATCAGGCTGATGTACGACTTGCACTGCACCGAAAACTCTCCTGAGACGGGATGGTTGCCCGACAATTCGGGACGGGGCGAACGCACACCTGTGCTCGTGGTGGAGGACGACATTGAAAAGCCGCAAGGCTACCTTCGGATGCTTGTAGAAAGCTCTGAGCAAGCAGGCCATGTGCGCATTGTTGAACGAAAAGCAGACTCGGAAGCCGCGTTTCGTCAAGCTGCCGCCGGACAGCTCGACAACGTCATGCTGGTGGTGTTGAAAGTTCCGCGTCGCTTTTTTAACCATACGGGACAAGGCTTCATGCTCATGCCGGGTTATGAGCCCATTCACGAAGAAAACCGTTCTTGGCAGATTCTTATGCGCCAAGCCTTGGTCGCGTGTTCTGGGCGAATCATTGTTACTGACGAAGTGCGTCTTGCCAGTGGTTCACAGGCAACGATTCAAGCGGATTTACAGATGAGCAGTCTCGCCGGCACAGAGCCACTGATCATCATCTCCAAAACGGAAATTCATGGCGACACTCCGAAAAAGCTGGATGAGCTGCGCACAAGCGCTGCGCGAGTATTCGAAATTCACTCTGATCGACTCGATACCCAGATTCTCTGCACCGGGTCGAGTGCCGCTAGCATCGAGCAATGGCGTCCTCTGCTGACCAAAGCCCTACCGGAAATCCAGAACACCAATCATGCGAGCCGTGAACGCCAGTTGCAGCAATTGGAACATCTGCTCAGTCATGACCTGAATTACGCAGTGGTCGGCATTCGCGGCGCTTTTGTCTCGAAGGCTGTGGCGGAAGATACCGTAGGGCACCAAACGGTCCAGCAAGCCTTGGAGGTGTTTGACCGGGCTCGGGACAGTCTGCGATCTGAATACAAAAAAGCGCTCAAGAATTCACTGGATGAGCATTACGGCATCGCCAAAGCATGCATGGATGGGCTTCTGGTCGCCAACCATGAAGGGTTCTTGAACAAGGTGACCGGGATTTTTGACACAGTGACCGAGAAGCATGTTCGGCTCTCCAAAGATCTGCAAGCCGCCTGGGCCAATCCTGGCAGTTATCTGGATACTCACATCGATGTGATCGGCAAAATAACCGCTAAAAAATTGGGTGCTCCGCAAGCATTTGCCAAGCGTCTTGAATCTGGCAATGGCTCGACCAATACCATCGTCCGCCTTGGGTACACTGACGATCAGGGGCATGCGGCTCAGTGGAAAAACATCACACCAGAAATTCTGGATAACATCACGGTGTTGTTTTACCCCAAACGAGATGATCAGGGGCTGTCGGGAAAGTTCAGCAAGGAAATGACCAACGCTATCAAGATGTTGCCTGCGATGACCTTGGAGTTCGCCAGAATCGGAAGCTTGTTTCCTGATGTATTTCAAATTGATCCCGATACGTTACAGCCCCTCGATGACGAAGACGCAACGGCAGCAGCCAAACGTATCGAGCGAGATTTCTCTGCTTTACAGAAAGTCGGCAGCAACGTGATCAAGGGGATCGCCTTGATGCTGGCAGTTGATGTTGCCGCAGACGGTCATGTAGACACGATCCCTGCACTCTTCAATTCACTAGGCATCGGTGCCGGTACCGCCGGAATGACACTGGCGGGTGCGGCGACGGCCATGATTGCCATTGGGATGCTGACGTACAGCGTACTCAAGGAAGTCGATCGTCAGGATAGGTATACCCGCGACCACGCGATCGATGTTTTGAAGCTCTTCAAGGAGCAGTACCAAGCTCATTACCTTGAGCAGTTCGACATCCTTATCGAGCAGGTGCGTACGCGAATGTTCGAGAGCTTGACAGTACGGTATCGGTTGGACGAAACCATCATGCGCCGCGACCGAGTCACCAAGGCACTCGCTGATGTGACATCACTTCGTCTGGACCTGCAGGATGAGATCGGGGTTAACAGAAATACGTCGTTATTTGTATGAGTTTGCTGGCCCTGTGGGAAGAGTTGCATAGCCGTCGGCTGGATTGGGCGCATCGGGCGTATCGAAGTTTTCTGGATAGCCTGGATTCACGAGTGCGGGCTTGCTTCGCTGAGAACGATTCAGAAGCTTCGGTTGCGCTTTTCGGTCGCACTCAAGTGGGTAAAACCACATTGTTGCTGCATGTCCTAGGCGTCGACGAAAAACATTTGCCATTTGTGAGTGGAATCTTGCGTGGTGGTCGCGAAGCAGGGCAGTCGTCGACCGCCACGGCAATGCAGTACCACCGGGCGGCTGACGATCAATGGCATCTGAAAATTGGTCAGCGAACAACGTTGGGTAAGCAGCAGTTGGTTGAAGCCTTGGCTAGCTTGAGAGAGTATGTTGAGAAGGGGGTTCCGTTACCCTATGAACCCGTCGAGGTTGGGATTCCCCGGAAGTATTTTTCAAAACAATCTGATGAACGTCCTCGTGTACGTATCCTGGATTTGCCAGGAGACAACCCTAGAGATGCTCAGGAAGCAAATCATGTACGTCATATCGCGAGCCGTTATCTGCCTTTAGCCGATCTGATACTGGTAGTAGGAAAGCTGGATGATTTGTCTTTTCTGAACCCCAAAGCGTTTACGTTGCCATGTATCAGCGACTGGCGGTACACGCCCAATCGATTTCGGATCATTACCACCTTTTCGTTTTCTCTTGATTCAGAAAAAGACTGGGCAAGACGTCAGCCTGTACTCAATACAACAGCCGTTAGGGAACGGGTGCTTGAGCAGATTGGTACCCATAGCATCAATCTGGGCACTGACGCCGGGAACGGCCGTCTATTTTTTCCGCTCGATTTCGGGGCGTCTTGGGACGAAACGAAGCGTCTCGATCCTGAGACAGCCGAGCGAATGGGTGGCATCAATCATCAGTTCATGAATGAACTGCTTATGGACATTGCTGCGTCAGCGACAGTCCATGGCCGTTTACGTCAAGCTGCCGACAGCCACATCGTCGCGCGCAGGGTCAAGCGAGAGGAGTCGCAGCAAATGCGGTCTCGGCTAGCCATACTGCTCGCTGAGAAACACCGCGCAGAGAGAAAGCTGAGAGAAATCAGAGGATTGATCGGTACTCAGAAAAAAGCTGTGGAGCGGGCGCTGGTGCCATCATTCGGTGCATCCGAGCGGTTGAAGGTAAGAATGGAATGTCAAAGCGCTATTCAAATTCCTCCCGAGATGGTCGATCTGAGTGGGCTTGCCACGGATACTCTTGCATTCATGCGACGCATCAGTTGGTGCTGTGATCACCTGGTCGACGCTTGCAGCTCTTTGGACGCCTCCGATGTGTTGCCTTCTGGTGTTCGAGTCGAAAATATTTTCGAAATTCAACCACAGAAATTACGCCTGCAACTTGATAAGTGTTTTTCTACCTTCCGAGCGTCACTCAGGGCTTATGTGATTGAAGAGTACTATCCCTCATTTTCTGATGACTTCAGTAATGATAAATCCAGGCTAACGCGTTTGATGGGAATGGGCAGAGAGATTGCTGTCGAACTTTCCGTTGAGCATTGGCTGGCTGGTGCCGCCAAGGTAATTGACAAGTTCAAGCAAAAATTCGATCAGGAGGAGCGCCAACTCACCGCCCTCGAGTCGTCGCTATCAGACTATAGAAAAAAATATGATCTTGCCGCCGTGGCTCATTCTGATTGGCAGCAGTACATCCTCAATTTTGAGCGCGACATGGATGCTGAGACTGCACGGGGCGAGCGATTTTCGCGTTACCTAAGCGAGGCTTTTGATACGGAATTGGCTGAGCGCCGTAAAGTAATAGCTGTTGAGAGGTCTCCCTCCCGCAAGGTGCTTCATTTGCTCAGCTGCAAGCAGCTTAGCGAGGAGAGAGACAGGCTACTGTTGGGATAAACGAGTAATTTCACCACTTTGATCGGCAGTAACGTATGTCAAAAAACAACACAGACGAAGCCGAATTGTCAGCGCTGATGTCACGGGTGCTCTCCGCACCGTTGGCCCCTTTGCGCGACGACAACACCCAGCTTCAAAAGGATTTGAGCCAAGCAGCGACAGCCAACAACGCGCTCGGGCAGAGAATTCTTGGAGGCTTGGATACGCTTACTCTAGCCCAATCGAAAATGGGCTCGGTGATCGCAAACTTGGAAGAGCTTCCCGACAAAACCCAGGATCTCGCTGATCAGCTCGAAGAACTGAAGTCAGTCGTTTCTACATCGGAAGAGCTGAAGCAGCTCCTTAAAAACCAATTGCGTGCCCAGCATGTGCTGGGACAGCAGGGACATAAGCGGATCCTGACGAAACTGAGTGATCATCAGGAGGCGGTCGATTCTCTTGGTGGATTGATCGTTGAAAATATCGCCAAGAACGCCACTCAGTTGTTGAGCAGAATAGCGGAGATCGACGCTCAACTCGCTCAGTCGATGCGCGGTCTGGAAGGTGCCATAGGGTCAGTCGCTCAGTGTGGCGAGTCCGTAGTCGCTCACCTGGATGGGATACAGGGAGCAGCGCTCACGCTTGCTCAAGTTCAGCAAGCTTTAGAGAACCAAGCTCAAGCTATTCGCTCGCAAAGTGTGCAGAACCAGGATCAGATTATTAGCGAGCTACGGGAGGGGCAGAAGACCCAAGCCTTGCTGGTCTCAGAACTGTCCAATCTGATTACGAATCTAGGCCGGCAGTTGCATGAGGGTTTTCAACGCTCGAACGTACAGGCCGATCAAGCGCTGTCGATTTTGGATCAGCGACAGCAAATACGATCGAGTCAGTCATTCAAATGGTTGTTGACGCTGGGAGTGCTGAATACCCTAGGGGTTGTCGCTTGCGTAGCGTGGCTGATCGTTCAGCGATAAGGCTTTCTAGCGGTGACAATGGCCGGTGGAGCCTGGCTCATCACCTGTCAGGTGGAGTATTCGAAGCTTGGGCGCGTATCAACCTCGACAAAGGCGTCACCATGTGCCGCTTTCTCGATGAGCTGGATACTGGCCTGGAGACTGGTAAGGTGGATGTCGGAGTTCTGCTTCCAGATGGTGAAATCGTAAGGCCCTCATTTGCGCAGCTTCATTGGCAGCCACCTCATTCTACAGTTCACCATGAACACAAAGGACATAGCCCGTTGAGAGAGTGGATGCCAGAAGCGGGTTTGTCGAATCAGTAGCTTAGGTAGCTCATGAGCGTTTATGACATAGCCTGTCGTTTAACATAATATACATTATACGTAACAAGGTATTACACCTTACGACCACAGACACATCAGATTCCACGAGCAGTCCTCCAGAAATCCACCAAACCATCGCAAGGGATTTTAAGTCCCTCGCACGACAGCCTCATCTCACTATCTCATTCTTGCGTTCAACACCACCCGCACCATCCAAAGCCCGGTATGCAGCACCAGGCTCACAACAGCGCAAGCTCAACCAAACAAACCAAGCACATCGTCACGCCAGTCATGTCCGTTTTTCGACCATATACGATTGATCGGCGGCGGAAATCCTGTGCGGCAGTAGCCTTGCTTGTTGTCAAAGTCGAACACCGCATGCGGATTGCCGTTGATCAGCAGCAAGGCCTTGCGGTGGTCCATGGACCAGCCGATTCGCACTACAGAAGGTTTGTCGCGGTCGATGACATCTTCGACGTCATAAATGTGCAGCGCATCCTGAATCGGGTTGCCTTCGGTGTCGGTATCCAGTGCGTAAAAATATCCGGTAGTCCCGTCGTCTTCGAAGACGGCGACCAGGCTGCCTTCGTGGGCCGGGCCTTCCAGTACCAGGTCTTGTCCGATCATCAATTCGCTTTCAGCGGCCAGGTAGATGGGCATGTCGAGTAGTCCTTATTGGTTAAGCTGCCCAATGCTGCACTGGCGGCACCAGTCTGTCTGTCAGACCGGTATGGCTTCGCCGCAGGCCTTTTCTGCAATATTGCCCGCAGATCGAAGATGTCGTGGCTGCTCGACTTGACGCGCTGCCCGTTCTGGCCTTTCATATCGCTCAAAATCATGAATACTATTCATAACTCAACTAAACAAACATTTAGTTGAGTTATCTTAACCTGCATTCGACGGCGCATTTCAGGTCTGGCCCTCTACCCTCCATACGTCGCCAAATTCAAGCGTTTACAGGAACTAGCCAGCCTCAACTTCCTGAATCACCACCACTCGCTGGCCGGCACGGATCGCACTACCAGGGTTCACCAGCACCTCCCGCACAATCCCGGCGCAGCTTGCCAGCACCGGTATTTCCATTTTCATCGACTCCAGAATCACCAGCACGTCCCCTGCTTCCACGTGCGTTCCCGGCGTGGCTTGCACTTGCCAGAGGTTGCCGGCTATCGGGCTTTCGACGCCTGAGCAGCCTTGCTCCAGGACGTCGTCCTGAGTGAGTTCGGCCACCTCCTCCTGGCTGTCGAAATGCGCCTGGCCGCTGGCGATCCAGCGTTCGCGCTCGGCGCGGAAGGCGGCCTGTTGTTGCTCGCGGAACGCTTCAATGCCGTCAGCCTCTTTCGCCAGGAACTCCTGGTAATCCGACAGGCGCAGCTCCCCTTCTTCGATCTGCAGGTCAAACCTGCCGAGCGGGAAGTCACGCCGGATGGTGAGCAACTCGTCAGCCGTGACCGGGTAAAAGCGAATCTGGTCAAAGAAACGCAGCAGCCAGGGCTTGCCGTTGAACGCGGCGACTTGCCGGTAGCGGTTCCACATTTGCAGGGTGCGCCCGACGAACTGATAGCCCCCCGGCCCTTCCATCCCGTACACGCACATATAGGCACCGCCGATTCCGACCGAGTTTTCGGCGGTCCAGGTGCGGGCCGGGTTGTATTTGGTGGTCACCAGCCGGTGACGCGGGTCCAGTGGTGTGGCCACCGGCGCGCCGAGGTACACATCACCCAGGCCCATGACCAGGTAACTGGCCTCGAAGACTGTACGCTGCACGGCGTCCAGATCCGGCAAGTCGTTTATGCGGCGGATGAATTCCAGGTTGCTGGGGCACCATGGGGCGTCCTTGCGCACCGTGGTCATGTATTTCTCGATGGCCAGCTGGCACGCCGGGTCATCCCAGGACAGCGGCAGATGCACAACGCGCGAGGGCACTTGCAGGTCGTCAGCGGCGCAGACCGCGTCCCACTCGCCAGCCACTGCGCTCAGCAGTTGCTCCAGGCTCACCTGCTCTGGCTGGTAGTGCACTTGCAGTGAACGGATACCGGGGGTGAGATCGATCACGCCGTCCAGCGCCAGGCTTTCAAGTGCCTGCATCAGCGCATGGCCGCGAAAGCGCAATACCAGATTGAGTTCCGGGCCGCCGATTTCCAGCAGCAGATGGGTATCGCCGGCCAGCCGGGCGACCAGGCGGGTGTCGGACTCGCCAATGTCGAGCACAATCGGCGATGCCAACCCGGCGGTCGCCACCTCGCCGATAACGGCCGGCGGCACCTCCAGCAATTCGCGGGTTGCCAGCTGGCGGGCCTGCACAACGTCGGTCGGGATGAAACGCAGCTTGTCACCGGCCTTGAGCTGGCCGAGTTGCCAGAGGTCAGCTTCGATGACGGTCACCGGGCAGACGAAGCCACCCAGGCTCGGACCGTCCGGGCCGAGGATCACCGGCATGTCGCCGGTGAAGTCCACTGCGCCGATGGCATATGGGTTGTCGTGGATATTGGAGGGGTGCAGGCCCGCTTCGCCGCCGTCGCTGCGCACCCATTCAGGCTTGGGGCCGATCAGGCGTACGCCGGTGCGGCTGGAGTTGAAGTGCACTTCCCAGTCGGTGGCGAAGAACCGGTCCATGTACGACTCGGTGAAGTACTCCGGCGCCCCATGCGGACCATAGATCACCCGGATGGCACGGACCGCAGGCAAGGCGGGTTGTCGCGGCAGAGACGCGCCGGCACTGGAGTCGCTCAGCTCCGTGATGTGCAGTACATCCCCTGCCCGCAGCGCCCGCCCCCCGTGGCCGCCAAACTGGCCGAGGGTGAAGGTACTTTTGCTGCCCAGGTAGTCCGGCACGTCAATTCCGCCGCGCAGGGTCAGGTAGCTGCGCGCGCCCGCCCCGCTGACGGCGCCCAGGGTCAGCACCGCGCCTGCCTTGACATGGATGGTCGTGTTCATCGGCGCCGCTTCGCCATCCAGGGTAACCGGCAGTGGCGCGCCAGTGACGGCCACCACCGCCTCGGTGTTGAAGCGCAGTACCGGGCCATTGATGGTGATCTCCAAGCCTGCCAGCCCCTCCGGGTTGCCGAGCAGGCGGTTGCCCATGCGCAAGGCGCGGCTGTCCATCGGACCGGAAGGCGGCACGCCCACCGCCCAATAGCCCAGCCGGCCGGGATAGTCCTGCACGCTGGTCTGGGTACCGCCGACCATCACTTCGAAGGTGTGCGGGTGGTAAACAAGCGCTTCCAGGCATCGCGTCCATGGCTGGCCCGTCACAAACGGCCGGCTGGCGAGGATTTCGCCCAGATAGCCACAGTTGGTTTCTACCCCATACAGGCGGGTTTCGCCGAGCGCACGTTGCAGGCCGCTACGTGCCTGTTCGCGGTCCGGGGCCCAGGCGATGAGTTTGGCAATCATGGGGTCGAAAAACGGCGGGATTTCGCAGCCAGCCTCGACCCAGGTGTCGATCCGCAAGGCGCGCCCGTGCGCCGCAGGAAAGGCCACCGAGGTGAGCAAGCCTGGGCTTGGCTGAAAGTCTTTGCCAGGATCTTCGGCATACAACCTTGCCTGAATGGCGTGCCCGGTCGGCGTCAGTTGCTCGCGCAGTTCGCTCAGGGGCGGCAGTTCGCCGGCGGCCAGTTGCACCATCCAGCTCACCAGGTCGATGCCCCATACTTGCTCAGTGACGCCATGCTCGACCTGCAGCCGGGTATTGACCTCCAGAAAGTAGAAGCAGCCGGCATCGCTGTCATAGACGAACTCAACCGTGCCGGCGCTGCGGTAGTTAACGGCCTTGGCCAGTTGCGCAGCGGCGTCACACAGTGCCTGCTCCATGCCCTGCGGCAGGTTGGGCGCCGGGGTTTCTTCGATGACTTTCTGGTTGCGGCGCTGAATAGAGCAGTCACGCACTCCCAGGGTCAGCACATCACCCTGACCGTCACCAAACACCTGAACCTCAAGGTGCCGCGCACGCTCGATGTATTTTTCAAGGAACACACCGGCGTCACTGAAATTGTTCTGGCCAAGGCGTTTGACTGTCTCGAACGCCTCGCTCAGTTGCTGGCTGTCGCGGCACACGCGCATGCCGATGCCGCCGCCACCGGCGGTGCTTTTAAGCATGACCGGGTAGCCAACCGCCTGCGCCTCAAGCAGTGCCTGCTCCAGCGTGTCCAGCAGTTCGGTGCCTTCGAGCAGCGGCACGCCCTGTTCGCGAGCCAGGGCGCGTGCGGTGTGCTTGAGGCCGAACAGCCGCAATTGCTCAGGCGTCGGCCCTACAAAGGCAACGCCAGCCGCTTCGCAGGCTTCGGCGAAGGCGGCATTTTCGGAGAGAAAGCCGTAACCGGGATGGATCGCGGTAGCGCCACTCGCCTGCGCGGCCGCCAGGATTTTATCGACGGCCAGATAAGTAGTGGCCGCTGCGCCCTCCCCCAGGCTCAAGGCCTGGTCAGCCTCCAGTACATGGCGACTGGCGAGGTCAGCCTCTGAATAGACAGCGACGCCTTTGACATTCAGTTCACGCAAGGTGCGCAGGATGCGGCAAGCGATGGCGCCACGGTTGGCGATGAGCAACGATTCGAACATGACTACGTCCCCTGAAGGTCCATAGGGCACCTCTAAAAACTACCTGCTGGCTGGACGCCTGCGGCGCTACGCGCGCCATCGCTGCGTTAAAAACAGGCTCACAATGCTCATTTACAACCCGTAAAGTCGTGCGCGACTCCGACCGTTGCTCGCCTGTTTTTGCCTTGCGCTGGCTACCTCGGCTACGTTTTTAGAGACGCCCCATAAGCGCCTCGACTGGGTTGCGGGCCGTCCCGCAGTTGTAAGAAGTCCTGGGGTCGTCCCCGGACAGAAAGGTCTTTAGCCACTCAGCGATGGTTGTCGGGGGGCCTTGGGCGGCTCGCCTCGATACTGGCCGGCGCGGATCTCACAGGCCTTGAACAGCCACAGGCGGATACGCTCAAGCAGTGGCTTCAGTTCCATATCAGCACCTGCGCAGGGGTCGGGTTGTAGCCGTTGCAGGGGTTGTTGAGCTGCGGGCAGTTGGAAATCAGCACCATCACATCCATTTGCGCCGTCAGTTGCACGTACTTGCCCGCCCCTGAAATGCCGTCTTCAAACGTCAGGCCACCGCCTGGTGTCACCGGCACATTCATGAAGAAGTTGATGTTCGGCGCGATGTCGCGCTTGCCAAGCCGGCCATCATGGCAGCAGGCACGCAGGTAGTTGTCGCGGCAACTGTGCATGTGGCGCTTGTCCAGCGCATAGCGCACCGTGTTGCTCTCTTGGGCGCAGGCGCCGCCAAGCGTATCGTGGCGACCGCAGTTGTCCTGGGTGATGGTCAGCATCGGCCGGCCCAGGTTGGAGTACAGCACGCTGCCCTCACCCAGATAGACATTGGCCTGCTTGCGCAGCGTGCGCTGCACGTCGTAACGCTCGCGGGGGTTGGCCGTACTGTAGAACAGCGTATCAATTGCCTGATTGCCTTCCAGGTCAAGAATGCGCAGGGTCTGCCCGGCCTTGACTTCGCCAAGCCATGGCTCACCGGCAGCAATGGTTGCCCTGAAAGCGGCGGTGTCGGGTTGCAGGTTACGGGTCATGGCAAGTCCTCAAGCAAACAGGCGATGGGTATTGATAAAGCCGCGCTCGTTCTCTGGACGCGAGGTACGGCAATGCTCGGCCACCGACTCGTCGGCGTTGGCGAACGTGAGCTGGACCGGCTTGGGCGCGTACACAGGTGCCGGGTCCATCGGGTGTTGCAAGGCGGTCACCACAAACAGCGTGTCCATGGGCGCATACAGTTCGATGACATCGCCGGCTTGCGAATGCCCCTGGGCGAAGTGCAACCCGCCCTGCTCGTCCACCTCAACACGACTGAACAGGTTCAGCGGCATGGTCAGATCGGTCAGTTGCAGGTCCCATTTGCCCATTTCCACCAGCAAGTTGTCGGTCCCGTTGCGGTAAAAACCGTTACGCAGTTCCTGGTAGCGGCCGACGCCATATTTCTCTTGCACCTCGTCTGCGTTGAGCACGCCACCGATGCTGTCGCTCCAGCCGGCGCTGTCCTGAGTGATCGCCGCCAGTACCCGGCCCATGTCTGAATACAGGCAATGGCCGCGGGTCAGCTTTGCGGTGTGCTGGCATTTGAGGGAATCGGGCAGGTTCAGCCGCTCGCTTTTCTCATGGGCGTTGAACAGCATCAGGCTGACATTGGCGCCGCCCTCAAGGTCGGTAAACCGCACGACTTGCCCGCGTTTGAGCACAAATGACAGATGCCCGCCGCCTGGCAGCAGGTCTTCTGCGATGGTCTGTGTGTAAGACATGATTAGCTTCCTGTGTGCAGCGATAAGGATTCAGGGATAAAGCCCGACATGGCGCTGGTGCGTTGGCTGTTGAGCGGCAGGTCATACGTCACCCGCGAGCCGAAGGCCGTGGGCGCATGTGGGTCCAGACGCACCTTGTCGAAAACCAGCAGGCGGGTGCCGAGGCTGAACCCTTCACTCAGGTCATGGGTCACCATAAACACCGTCAGCCCGGTCTCTTGCCACAGCTCCAGCAGCAAGGCATGCATGTCCTTGCGAATGCCTGGGTCCAGCGCGCCGAAAGGTTCATCGAGCAGCAGCACTTTGGGTTTCATGATCAGCGCCTGGGCAATCGCCAGACGCTGCTGCATGCCGCCAGACAACTGGCTGGGGTACTTGTCTTGGGCATGGGCCAGCCCCACCCTGGCCAGCAGTTGCGCAGCCTGCTCACGGGCTTCACGCTTTGCCCGCCCCAGCAGGCGGCCCAGCCAGGGCGCACGGGGCAGCTCAAGGCCCAGCGCCACGTTGTCCAGCACACTCAGATGCGGGAACACCGAATAGCGCTGGAAAACCACGCCCCGGCTGGAATCGGGTTCGGCCACCAGCGGTTGGCCGTTGAGCAGGATCTGCCCCCGGCTCGGCCGTTCCTGGCCCAGCAGCATGCGCAGGAAGGTCGACTTGCCACAGCCCGAGGCGCCCACCATGGTGCAGAACTCACCTTCGGCAATACTGAGGTTCAGGCCTTCGAGCACGACATGCTCACCGTATTGCTGCCAGACATTGCTGACTTCGATAAAGCTCATGGGCGTGCCCCTTCATACCAAGGGAAAGCCCGGCGTGTGAGGGTCTTGAGCAGCCAGTCGGTCAGCCAGGCCAACAGCGTGATCCACACCACGTAGGGCAAAATCACGTCCATCGCCAGGTAGCGCCGTACCAGAAAAATCCGGTAACCCAGGCCATCTTCCGAGGCGATCGCTTCAGCGGCGATCAGAAACAGCCAGGCCGAGCCCAGCACCAGCCGCAGCGAAATGAGCAGCCGGGGTAACAGTTGCGGCAAGACCACCCGCAGGATCAGCGTCCAGCTGGTCGCCCCCAGGGTTTGCGCCTTTATCAGCAGCTCCGCCGGGATTTCGCGGACCCGCTGCTCCAGATCCCGGGCCAGGATCGGGGTGATGCCGATCACGATCAGCATCACCTTCGACAGCTCGCCCAGGCCAAAGACAATGAACAGGATCGGCAGGATCGCCAGCGGTGGCACCATCGACATCACCACCAGCAGCGGCGACAACGATGCGCCGAAGATGGGCAAGGCGCCGGAGGCAATCCCCAGGCACAGCCCCAGCGCCGCACTGATCGCCAGGCCCGTGGCCAGCCGCTTGAGGCTTGAACCGGTGTCCTGCCAGAGCAGGTACTCACCGCTGCGTTTGTCCTCGACAAAAGCCACCCGCTCGATCGCTGCGCCCATCTGCGCTGCGCCAGGCAGTAATTTGTCATTGGGATTGTCAGCCAGCCGCTGGGCTGAACTGACAAAATAGGCAAACAGCACCAACACGAAAGGCAGCAGCATCAGCAGCATGCGTGAGGGGCGGTCCGGGTGGCGATTGATCAAACGCATGATGTGCCCCTTTTCAAAGCGAACCGTCAGCAGCCATCTGCACGTAGGCCGGATCGAACCTGAGCTTGAGGTTGGCCTGGTTGCCAAGCACCTGGCCGCTGGCAAAGCTCATCCCCACGGCGCCGCTGTCTGCGGCGCCGTCGCCCAGCAAACCATGGTCAAAGGAGAATGCAGCAACCTTGTGCATGGTGTTGGCGAGTTCCGGACTGCGCACGAATGCGAGGGCCGACTGGGGGGTGGCGAACAAGTGGGTGGTGGCAAGCTGGCGATTGAAGCCATCCAGGCTGGTACCGGAGGCTTTGGCCATGTGTTCCAGGGCGCGTTGCTGCTCTGCTGACTGGCTGGCCATCAAGGCCATGACTTCATACCAGGCGCCGGTAAGGGCCTTGCCCAGCGCGGGGTTGTCTTGCAGGGTCTGGGTATTGACGACCAACAGGTCAAGAATCTCGCCGGGGATCTTGCTGGAATCGAACACCTGGGTGACATCCGGCTTGGCGGTGATCTCGGCCAGCATCGGATTCCAGGTGGTCACCGCCTGCACATCAGGGGTATCGAAGGCAGCGGCAATGTCGGCATCGGAGGTATTGATGACCTTCAGGTCCCGCTCCTTGAGCCCGACAGTGTCCAGGCCCCGGGCGAGCAAGTAATGGGAAACCGACAGCTCGACCAGATTGACGCTCATACCCTTGAGGTCTTGCAGCGTCTTGCCCTTGCCCTTGAGCACCACACCGTCGTTACCATTGGAATAGTCGCCGACGATCAACGCGGTGCTGTCAACGCCGCCCGCGGCCGGAATGGTCAGTGCGTCCATATTGGTCATCGAGCAGCCATCGAACTGGCCAGCCGTGTACTGGTTGATCGACTCTACGTAATCGTTAACCTGAGTGAGCTTGATGTGGATGCCGTATTTGTCGGCCCACTTTTTGATGATGCCCTCAGAGGCGGCATATTCCCAAGGCATCCAGCCCGCATAGATCGTCCAGCAGATGTCGAAGTCGGTTTTGACCGCGGCTTTGGAATGAGGGCTGGCGAACAGCACAAGGCTTGCGGCCAGAACAGCGCTAACAAATGACTTTCGCATGGAGGGACTCCAGTTGACTGTGGACGGACAAGGAGCAGCGCGACACCCGTTGCATCAGGTGGTCTGTCTCCCGGGCTTTTATCCCGCCGTGTAACCTCAACTGGAGGTCGTCAGCTCTCGGACCTGACGCTCGCTTTCGCAAGCCGGAACCCTAGCCAACCATTTTCAGATTTTGGTGCTATAGCTCGCGCTACTCCCGCACACCAAGGCTAATGCCAGAGGCGTGCCAAAATGTCGGGCAGGCGCTTTGATCAGCCTGGCAGCCTTGCCAGTCGGCCCTCACGGGCCAACACGAGCGTCGCTGCGCGGTTTTCTGGCAAGCGATCACGCAGGGCCTGTGCGCTCGTGTGGGGCGCACCGCACTCCATTAGGGCGTTGCTTGGCCTGAGTGCTGCGCCGCGCTACAAGACAATACCGCCCATCCCAATCTATGCTTGGCTCACACTGCTGAATCAGGGATGTCGCATCGTGAATATTCGCCAGAAGATTATCGGTTTCGGCCTGGTCGGCACTCTCGCCGTCTGGTTACTCGGTGCCGCCGGGCTGCTCGGGCAGCATGTCCAGAACACCGCTCTGACCCGCAATGACGACAGCCTGACCGCGATTCGTAATCATATGGAGGGCGACATGATGCACGATGCCCTGCGTGCCGATGTGCTGGCGGCGCTGCTGGTCGATCGTCAGGACAAGGCCGAAGTGGAGCAGGTGCTGGCCGACCTCGATGAGCATGCAAAGTGGTTCCGTACCGTGGTCCGGAACAACCTCGCCCTGCCCCTTGATGCCGATCTGAAGCAGGCGATCGGTGATCTGCAACCGCTCCTTGAAGCCTATATAAACAGTGCCACTTCGATCATTCGTCTGGCACTGGAGTCGCCTGAGCAGGCACGCGCGCAACTGCCGGCGTTTTTGAATACGTTCAAGGAGCTTGAAGAGCGCAATTCAGCACTCAGCGACCTGATCAGCAACAATGCCGACGCCACCCGGCAACAAAGCCGCGCTGCGCTGCAGCAGAGCGTCACCGTCCTGAGCGGCGGGATCGCTCTGGTCACTGTGGTGATGTTGCTGTGCACGCTACAACTGCTGCGTTCGGTGCTGCGGCCACTGGGCAGCACCATGCGTATTGCCGAACGCATTGCCCAGGGCGACCTCACCGGCGAAATTGACGCACACGACCGCGATGAAACCGGACGGCTGCTGCGTGCATTGGCTGAGATGCGCGATAACCTGCGGCAGATGATCCAGGCAATTCAGCAGGAAAACCAGCTGCTGCACAGTGTCGTGCAGGAGTTGGGACAGTCCTCTACCAGCCTGGTACAGCGCGCCAGCCAGCAGTCGCAAAGCGCTTCAAGCATGGCCGCGGCAACTGAACAGATGATCACCAACATCACCAGGATCGCTGAGCATGCCCGGGATGCACAGTCGTTCTCCAGCCAGTCTGAACGCCTGGCCAGTGACGGCGGCGACGTGATTCTCAACGTGGTGGACGGCATGCAGGGTATCGACGTAGCGGTCAACCGTTCTTCAGAAACCATCACGGCGCTGGGCCAGAGTTCGGAAGAGATTCACTCGATCATCCAGGTGATTAACAGCATCGCCGAACAGACCAACCTGCTCGCGCTTAATGCCGCCATCGAAGCGGCCCGCGCCGGTGAGGCCGGCAGAGGCTTTGCCGTGGTGGCGGACGAAGTGCGCGGTCTGGCTGCACGTACCGCACAATCGACCCGGGAAATCACCGCAATGATCGAGCGTATCCGGCAAAGCACCGGCCAGGCGGTCGACAGCATGCAGACCGGCGTCTCTCGGGTACGTGAAGGTGTGGCACTGGCCACGCAGGCAGGCGATTCAATCAGGCAGATTCGTCAGGGCGCGCGCCAGTCGGCGACGGTGGTCGAAGAAATCTCCCATACCATCACCGAACAATCCAAGGCCAGTCAGGAGGTTGCGCAACAGGTCGAATTGATCGCCCGCATGGCGCACGACAACAACCAGGTCATGAATGACCTGGCTGCCGCTGCCCAGCGGTTGGGCAATATTGCTGAGGGGATGCAGGCAAGCGTGATGCGTTTCCGGCTTTGAATGGTCCGGCGACGCCGCGCGCCGGGGCCAGGCAAAAAAGATCAGGCAAAAAGATTCAGCGCCTCGTCATCCCAATCGTGCCCCTTCTGCGACCAACCGTTACCCGCCGGCTCCGGGAAACCGCTGCGGCAATAACCCTGTTTGCTGTC
This sequence comes from Pseudomonas sp. 21LCFQ010, assembly GCF_024129905.1. Lineage (NCBI taxonomy): Bacteria > Pseudomonadati > Pseudomonadota > Gammaproteobacteria > Pseudomonadales > Pseudomonadaceae > Pseudomonas > Pseudomonas sp. 21LCFQ010. Next base: position 30,369 of record NZ_JAMYDZ010000004.1, read on the forward strand.
GAAATCGAAAATCGCGTGAGGATAATCATTGATCAGCAGCACCGCCTTGCGATGGTCGGTGGACCAGCCGATTTTCACCGCAGATGGCTGGTTGCGGTCAGACACGTTGCTGACGTTGTAGATATGCAAGGCATCCTGAATCGGATTGCCGTCAGCGCTGGTGTCCAAGGCGTAGAAGTAGCCTGTGTCCTCATCGTCTTCAAATACCACCACGTACGGCCCCTCCTGCGCTGGCGCTTCAAGGACCAAAGGGGTTCCAACCTGCAAGGTGCTTTCGCCAGCCAGGTAGATCGTCATGAGACTGTTCCTTCGAAAATGTCAGTGACATGCTGACCATCGGCGGAGGATTTTTATCCCTTACTGGCCCTTTCGCGACCAGGGTCGCTGCCACAGCGGTGCAGTGCTTATGATCTGCGACTGAACCGCGGAATTTCCAGCCCCAGGCTTTCGCGCAATGTGCTGCCTTCATATTCGCGGCGATACACCCCGCGCTCCTGCAACAGCGGAATCACCTCCTGAGTGAAGCGCTTGAACTGTCCCGGATGGCCGATATAGATGTTGTAGCCATCCACCGCACGCGCCTCGAACCATTCGGTCAATTTCGCCGCCACGGTTTCAGCCGAGCCAACAAACGCCCCCGGCCGCAGTTGTCGGCCAAACTCTACAGCCTGACGCAAGCTGAAGCCCTTTTCCCGAGCCTGATCGGCAATGCGTTTGGCGTTGGTGAAGAAGCTGCTACGCGCATATTCCAGGCTCTCTTGCGGGAATGGCGCGTCCAGGTCGTATTGGCTGAAATCGTGCCAGCCGAAGTTACGCCCGAACTCTTTGAGCGCCAGTTCGAAGCTGTGGTCTTGCTGATGGTAGTGGCGCTCGATTTCCCGGGCGTGTTGGTCGGTATCGCCCACGTAAATCTCCGCGCCCGGCAGAATCAGGATCTGCTCGGGGTCACGCCCCAGGCGCCGGGCACGTTCTTTTACATCGCGGTAGAACGCCTGGCCCTGCTCGATGCTGGCGGCGTGGGTGAAAATCACATCCGCCGTGGCGGCGCCCAGCTCGCGGCCCTGCTGCGAGTCACCGGCCTGGAAAATCACCGGCTGGCCCTGCGGCGAACGCTGGATGTTCAGCGGCCCGGCCACCGAGAAATGTTCGCCTTTGTGATGCAGGGCGTGCAGCTTGCTGGTGTCGAGAAACTCGCCTGTGCTGCGGTCACGGGTGAAGGCATCGTCCTCATAGGAGTGCCACAGCTTTTGCACCACCTCGACGTGCTCTTGGGCGCGGCTGTAGCGGGTGTCGTAGTCGTAGTGCTCGTCCAGCCCATAGTTGCCTGAGGTGCCGGCGTCGCCGCTGGTAACCACATTCCAGCCAGCGCGGCCCTTGCTGATCAGGTCCAGCGACGCCAGACGCCGGGCGACGTTGAACGGCGCGTTATAGGAAGTGGTCAGGGTGCCGACCAGACCGATGTGTCTGGTGCTGACCGCCAGCGCTGATAACAGGGTCAGCGGTTCCAGCCGGTTGAGGTAATGCGAGGGCGAGCCGGGAGTGATGAACTGGCTGTCGACGATGAAAATCAGATCAAACAGTGCGGCTTCCGCCTGGCGGGCGATGTCGATGTACCAGTCGATGTTCACACTGGCATCGGCCGGCAACTGCGGATCAAGCCACAGGTTGTGCTTGCCCGGCCCGCCGCAACCCATGGTCAGGGCGCCGAGTTTGATCTGTCGCTTGCTCATTGTGTCCGATCCCTTGCGTCTGGCGATCTATTGGATCGCTCTGAATAACCGATATGGTTATAAGCTAACGACTTGCCGGGATCGTGTGAAATTCGCTTTGGACATAATCTAATTCCAAATCATGCGAATGATTGATTATTTGATTTCCATCAAATGATTGGCGCCACCTCGTAGGAGCGGCCAGGCGGCTATACGCTTCAGCTTTGAAGCCTTCGCGGCTGAAGCCGCTCCTACGAGAAATCTACTGAAGATCAGGTATACACCCGGTCCAGGCGGTGCTGGTGGGTGTCGAATTGATCGAGTACGTCCTGGGTGATCTGCTCCTGGGTAAAGCCCATCAGGTCGTACTCCTGGCTGCCGGTAAACAGATACACCTCGGCCCGGTAGAAACGCCTGCGTGGCTCACTGTCGCCGTCACTGCCGAGGTCATTCGGTGCCGCCAGATAACCGTCCAGGCTGACTTCGTAAACGAACGGGTTGCCCTCCTCCAGATCAATGCGCAAACCCATCATCGAGCGCGACTGCCCTACCCGGCTGACCACCTCAAAACCCCGCTCCTGCAATTGCAGCACGGCGTCGTTGAGCGCGGGACTGACGTGTTGATCCATGAAGCGCTGCACCGTCGCCTGGTTAGGTTGCAGGTCCATCTGGCCCAACCGCTCGGCAAAACCGCGCCGCCCGCGAGCGGCCAGTTCGGCTTTGGTCTGTTCCTGCAACTGGTCCTGCTGCATGGCCTTGTACAAACCATACATAAACACCGCCAGTACCACCGAGAACGGCAGCCCCGCCAGCACGACCATGGTCTGCATCGCCTCGAAGTTACCCGCCAGCAACAGCCCGATGGTCACCAGAGTGATGATCGCCGACCAGACGATGCGCATCCAGTGCGGTGCGTCTTCGTCCACATCGCCGCCCTTGCAGGAAAGGTTGGCCATCATCACCGCACCGGAATCGGCCGGGGTCAGGAACAGCACGAAGCCGACGAAAATTGCCACCCCGACCACCACCTTGGCGGCCGGGAAGTACTCCAGCAGTTTATAGATCGACATGGCCGGCTGTTCCACGGCGATCTTGCCCAGCTCCGCAGCGCCGCCGTTGATCACCAGGTCCAGTGCGGTATTACCGAAAATCGACAGCCAGGCCAGGGTGAAGCCCAGCGGGATCAACAGCACGCCGGCGACCAGCTCGCGCACCGTGCGGCCACGGGAGATTCGGGCGATGAACATGCCCACGAATGGCCCCCAGGAAATCCACCACGCCCAATAGAACACGGTCCACAGCCCCAGCCAGCGCTCCGAGCGCGCGGCGGCGTTCTCGTACACGTAGAGATCGAAGGTCTTCAGCACCAGGCCATTGAGGTAGTCGCCGATATTCTGCACAAAGCCGTTGAGCAGGTACTGGGTGGGACCGGCCAACAGCACGAACAACAACAGGCTGCTGAACAGCACGATGTTCAGGTTCGACAGGCGGCGAATGCCGTTTTCGACACCGGAAACCGCCGCAATGGTCGCCACAGTGCTCATCACCAGAATGACGATCAGCAGGTTGCTGTTGCTGTGCTCGATGCCAAACAGATACTCCAGCCCTGAGGCCACCTGCATCGACCCGATGCCCAGATTGGTGACCAGGCCCAGCAGGGTCACGAACATGCCGAAGATGTCGACGGTATCTCCCGCCACGCCCTTGACCCAACGTTCACCCATCAGCGGGTACAGCGCCGAGCGCAGTGCCAGCGGCTGGTTGTGCCGGTAGGCGAAGTACGCCACCGCCAGCCCGACCAGCGCGTAGATCGCCCAGCCATGCAGCCCCCAGTGCAGAAAGGTCAATTGCAGCCCCTGCCGCGCCGCCTCCAGGCTGGCCGCAGGGCCCTCGGGCGGATTGAAGTAATGGTCCAGCGGCTCGGAAGCGCCGAAGTACAACAATGAAATGCCGATGCCGGAAGAGAACAGCATGCCGGCCCAGGCGCCGTAGCTGAAATCGGGCTGATCATCCTTGCTGCCCAGTTTGAGTTTACCGAACGAGCTGAACGCGATACCGATCACGAACACCAGGTAAGCGGCAATCATCAACATGTAATACCAGCCGAAATTGCGCGACAGCCAGGCCTGGGCCTGCCCCAGCACACGGCCAGCGGTTTCGGGTGCAGCGATCAGCAAGGCAGTCAATAGCAGGACCAACAGCGCCGAAGTGAAGAACACCACGCGGTTGACCCTTGGCTTCTCGGTGGAAGCCTTTATCAGGGAGGCAGAACTCATTGCACGGCTCCAAGGCAGAGCGAGGTGAATAACGCCGCAGGCTAAAGCCGGCAGCCCATGTGTGCCGACATCCATGAGTCAGGGCGCATCAGGCGGCGCACGGCTCCCACCTGTCTGCGCAGGTATCGTGAATCGGGAGCCGCTGGCAGGGTTTGAGCGAATGTGCAGCGAAATATCGCGAACGTCTGGCGTCATGCCCTGTCACAAACTTTACGGAATGCCTCTCTGCGACTGCTTGACTGTTCAAGGAAACAGCCAGCAGCGGCAGATTGTCGCAGAGCTTATTTGTTATTGATTGATTGTTCAATATAAAAAAGGTAGGCTGAATTTCGTTAATCACGGCCAGCCATGGCCTGACCTTTGGCGGCCCTATGCGCCGGTGCACTGCACCGCACGAATGAGAAATCGCGCCTGAGTCCTGGCTCCTTGCATCTGGATCAGGACGCGAATCGCCAATCAACCATTTGCCTTGCGAGAACCCTATGGCCCGTTTTGAAACGCAAAAACTCTATATCGATGGCGGTTATGTCGACGCCAGCGGCACCGAGACCTTTGACGCCATCAACCCTGCCAACGGTGAAGTCCTGGCCAAGGTGCAGCGCGCCACTGCCGCTGACGTTGACCGCGCGGTAAAGAGCGCCGAGAAAGGCCAGAAAATCTGGGCCGCGATGACCGCGACAGAACGCTCGCGGATTCTGCGCCGCGCCGTGGACATCCTGCGTGAGCGCAACGACGAGCTGGCTCAGCTCGAAACCCTGGACACCGGCAAGGCCTATTCGGAAACCCGCTACGTCGACATCGTCACCGGTGCCGATGTGCTGGAGTACTACGCAGGCCTGGCGGTCGCCATCGAAGGTGAGCAAATCCCGCTGCGTGACACATCCTTCGTCTATACCCGCCGCGAGCCACTGGGCATCACCGCCGGTATCGGTGCATGGAACTACCCGATCCAGATCGCCCTGTGGAAGTCGGCCCCGGCCCTGGCCGCCGGCAACGCGATGATCTTCAAACCAAGTGAAGTCACCTCCCTGACCACCCTGAAACTGGCCGAGATCTTCACCCAGGCCGGCCTGCCCGATGGCGTGTTCAACGTCCTGACCGGCAGTGGTCGGGATGTCGGTAGCGCACTGACCGAGCACCCGCAGATCGAGAAGGTCTCGTTCACCGGTGGCACCAGCACCGGTAAAAAAGTCATGGCCAGCGCGTCGGCTTCGAGCCTCAAGGAAGTGACCATGGAACTGGGCGGCAAGTCGCCGCTGATCATTTTCGCCGACGCCGACCTGGACAAGGCCGCCGACATCGCAATGATGGCCAACTTCTACAGCTCCGGTCAGGTGTGCACCAACGGTACTCGCGTATTTGTACCGACCGCGCTCAAGGCCGAGTTCGAAGCGAAGATCGTCGAGCGCGTCAAACGCATCCGGGTTGGCGATCCGACCATCGAGACCACCAACTTCGGCCCGCTGGTCAGCTTCGCACACATGGAAAGCGTGCTGGGCTACATCACCAAGGGTAAAGAAGAAGGCGCACGGCTGCTGATTGGCGGCGAGCGCCTGACTGAAGGTGCACTGGCACAGGGTGCCTACGTGGCGCCGACCGTATTCACCGACTGCAGCGACGAGATGACCATCGTGCGCGAAGAAATCTTCGGCCCGGTGATGAGCATCCTGACTTACGACAGCGAAGAAGAAGTCATCCGCCGCGCCAACGACACCGACTACGGCCTGGCTGCCGGTATCGTCACCCAGGACCTGACCCGTGCCCATCGCGTGATTCACCAGCTGGAAGCCGGTATTTGCTGGATCAACGCCTGGGGTGAGTCGGCCGCGCAAATGCCGGTCGGTGGCTACAAGCAGTCTGGCGTCGGCCGTGAAAACGGCATTTCGTCCCTGGCGCAGTACACCCGCATCAAGTCGGTGCAAGTCGAGCTGGGCGACTACGCGTCCGTCTTCTGAACAACGCGATATTGAGTAACCGCGCAAGGAGCGACCTTGGTCGCGAAGGGGCCGTATCAGGCGCTACATCTCTAGCGCCTTCAAGTCCGCCTTCGCGAGCAAGCTCGCTCCTACAATTGCCCCATGATAGAGGACGCATTTTATGTCCCAAGAATACGATTACATCATCATCGGTGCCGGCTCGGCCGGTAACACCCTCGCCGCTCGCCTGACCGAAGACCCTGGTGTCACGGTCCTGCTGCTCGAAGCCGGCGGCCCTGACTACCGCCTCGACTTCCGCACCCAGATGCCGGCAGCACTGGCCTTTCCGTTGCAGGGCCGACGCTACAACTGGGCCTATGAAACCGATCCTGAACCACACATGAATAACCGGCGCATGGAGTGCGGTCGCGGCAAGGGCCTGGGCGGCTCGTCGCTGATCAATGGCATGTGCTATATCCGCGGTAACGCCATGGACCTCGACGGCTGGGCTCAGCTGCCGGGCCTGGAAGACTGGAGCTACCTGGACTGCCTGCCCTACTACCGCAAGGCCGAAACCCGCGACATCGGCGCCAACGACTGGCACGGTGGTGAAGGTCCGGTGAGCGTGGCGACGCCCAAGCCCAACAACAACCCGCTGTTCGCCGCGATGGTCGAAGCCGGCGTGCAAGCGGGTTACCCGCGCACCGAAGACCTCAACGGCTACCAGCAGGAAGGCTTCGGTCCGATGGACCGTACCGTGACCCCGAAAGGTCGTCGTGCCAGCACCGCCCGAGGCTATCTGGACACCGCCAAACAGCGCGACACCCTGACCATCGTCACCCACGCCATGACTGACCGCATCGTGTTCAACGGCAAACGCGCCAGTGGCGTGCGTTACCTGATCGGCGACAGCAGCGCTGTTCATGAAGCCTGGGCACGCAAGGAAGTGCTGCTGTGCGCTGGCGCGATTGCCTCACCGCAGATCCTGCAGCGCTCCGGCGTCGGCCCGGCCGAACTGCTGGAAAAACACAATGTGCCGGTGGTCCACGACTTGCCGGGGGTCGGCGAAAACCTGCAAGACCACCTGGAAATGTACATCCAGTACGCCTGCACCCAGCCGGTCTCGCTGTACCCTTCGCTGCTGTGGTGGAACCAGCCAGCCATTGGCGCCGAATGGCTGTTCAACGGCACCGGTATCGGCGCCAGCAACCAGTTCGAGGCCGGCGGTTTCATCCGTACCCGTCCCGAGTTCGAGTGGCCGAACATCCAGTACCACTTCCTGCCCGTCGCGATCAATTACAACGGCACCAATGGCGTCAAGGAACATGGCTTCCAGGCCCACGTCGGCTCGATGCGCTCGCTGAGCCGTGGCCGGGTGCAGATCAAGTCAAAAGACCCGCACGAGCATCCAAGCATCCTGTTCAACTACATGGCGACCGAGCAGGACTGGCAGGAATTTCGTGATGCGATCCGGATTACCCGCGAGATCATTGCCCAGCCGGCACTGGACGCTTACCGTGGTCGCGAGATCAGCCCGGGCCTTGAGGTCAAGACCGACGAGCAGCTCGATGCGTTCGTGCGTGAACACGCCGAAACCGCGTTCCACCCGTCCTGCTCGTGCAAGATGGGCACCGACGATATGGCAGTGGTCGATGGCCAGGGCCGTGTCCACGGCCTGCAAGGCCTGCGGGTCGTCGATGCGTCGATCATGCCGGAGATCATCACCGGCAACCTCAACGCCACCACCATCATGCTCGCCGAGAAGATCGCCGATCGCATCCGTGGTCGTCAGCCGCTGCCGCGCAGCAACGCCAAGTACTTCAAGGCCAACGGCGCCCCGGTACGTCGCGCGCCCATGCGCAAGACTGAACACACCGACGGCATCCCGGCCCTGGAGGCGGTGCAGGAAGCTGTTATAGCGCCAGAGCCGGTCGCCCACTAAACCCTGGCATCGCGTAGCAAACACGGCCCCCCGTAGGAGCAGCTTCAGCTGCGAAAGGCTTCGCAGCTGAAGCTGCTCCTACGGGAAGGCCTATACCGCCCCCTTCTTCGGTATGCCGCCCAGACCAAGGTCGCTCACAAAATGTCTACGCCACTGCGGCCGTGGCAAGCCCAGATGCTCGCGTAACGTGCGACCTTCATAGCGCTCGCGGAACAGCCCGCGCTGGCGCAGGATCGGCAGCACCCCTTCGACAAACGCATCCAGCCCTTCAGGAAAATGCGCCGGCATCAGATTGAAGCCGTCGGCGGCTTCGTTCTCGAACCAGGCAATCATCTCGTCCGCCACCTGTTGCGCGGTGCCCACCACAATCCGGTGCCCCCGTGCCCCGGCAGCCAGGTGACAGACCTGACGCAGGGTCAAACCGTCCTTATGGCTCATGTCGAGCAGCAACTGCGCCCGGCTTTTCATGTTTTCCGGTAGCGGCAGCTCCGGCAGCGGCTGGTCCAGGTCGAAACCGCGCACGTCATGCCCCAGCCGATCGCTGACCAGCGCCAGCGCGGCGTCCAGGTCATTCCACTGCTGCAGCCGTTCGAAATGCTCCAGCGCCTCACTCATGGTGCGGCCGATGATCGGCATGATGCCGGGCATCACCACACAATGCGCGGGGTCACGGCCCTGCTCTGCCGCCTGGCGTTTAAGGTCGCGGTAGAAAGCCTGGGCGCTCGGCAGGTCCTGCTGGGCGGTGAATACCACCTCGGCAATGCGCGAAGCCAGCGCCATGCCCGGCCCTGACGAGCCGGCCTGAACCAGCACCGGATGGCCCTGCGGCGCACGGGTCAGGTTCAACGGACCCGCAATATTGAAGAACTCGCCCTGGTGATCCAGGCGGTGCATCCTGTTGGTGTCCAGATACACACCGCTTTGCGCATCGCGCACATAGGCTTCGTCCTCGAAGCTGTCCCACAAGCCGCGCACCACATCAACGAACTCTTCGGCCTGGGCATAACGCCGCTCATGGTCAGGGTGCTTGCCCAGGCTGAAGTTCGCCGCGCTGTCGTAGCCGGTGGTCACCACGTTCCAGCCGGCCCGGCCGTTGGAAAGATGGTCCAGCGTGCCGAACTGCCGGGCAATATTGTAAGGCTCGCCATAGGTCGTGGAGGCCGTGGCGACCAGGCCAATACGCTCGGTGACCATCGCCAGCGCACCGAGCAGGGTCAGCGGCTCGAAGCGCACGATCATTGAGGGCGGTTCCTGCGGGCCGGTGACCAGCTTGTCGCCGAAAAACACCAGGTCCAGGCAGGCCCGCTCGGCGCTTTCGGTCAGACGCCGGACCAGCGCGAAGTTTTCGCTGCCGCTCTGCGCGCCAGGGTAGCGCCAGCCAGAGGCGTGATGACCGGCGGCCTGAATGAACAGGCCCAGTCGCATGTGTTTGGGGGTATGACTCATAAGGTGTTCCGCAGCGATGTGACCCAGGTCAGCCGGCTATATCCTTAGCACTCAAGGTTATAACAGAGCTAAATATATAAAGCCTGCAATGATAAATAAACGTGATGATTCTGGCTATTGGGCGGGCCTTCATCACAGCCTCGCTGTCTGGCATCCGCGGGCCAGAGCCTGGGCAGCTGAACTTTCTAAGCTAATTCCAATTAATTATTGGATTGGCATTTTTTATAACTTCAATATCCCTTCACCGGATCCTGGCAGCGTGCCCAGCCCTCCGTGATTGCCCTGCATTTCATCTTTACATGCAGCGGCGCCAGCCAAATTCATGAATTGAAGAAGACTCGTCATGGCTCATAAAGCGTTCATTCGTCCTTTGCTCACCGCGCTGGCAGCTTCTCTGCTGGCCTTGAATGTTCAGGCAGCTCCACTGGTGGTCGGTTACCAGACCGGTGTCGACCCCAGCAAGGTGCCGCAGGCTGACGGCGTCTATGAAAAAGCCATTGGCGAGAAGATTGACTGGCGGCGCTTCAACAGCGGCCCGGAAGTGGTGACCGCGCTGGCCTCCGGCGACGTCCAGATCGGCAACCTGGGCTCCAGCCCGCTGGCCGCCGCCGCTTCACGCAAGCTGCCGATCGTGGCCTTCATCGTCTCGGCACAGATCAACTCCGCCGAGGCGTTGGTGGTCCGTAATGGCAGCGGCATCAACAACCCGCAGGAACTGGTCGGCAAGACCATCGCCACCCCGTTCGTGTCTACTTCGCACTACAGCCTGCTGGCCGCTCTCAAGCAATGGGGCCTGGAAGGCAAGGTCAAAGTGGTCAACCTGCAACCGCTGCAAATCGCCGCCGCCTGGAAACGTGGCGACATCGACGGTGCCTTTGTCTGGTCGCCGGCCCTTGGTGAAATTCGCAAGACCGGCAAGGTACTGACCGATGCCGCAGAAGTGGGCCGTTGGGGCGCACCCACCTTCGAAGTCTGGGTGGCGCGTAAGGATTACGCCGAAAAACATCCAGAAGTGGTGGCCAAATTCGCCAAAGTCACCCTCGACTCGTTCGCTGACTACGCCGCCAACAAGGCCAAGTGGACCGCTGATTCAGAACAGGTGAAGAAAATCGCCAAACTGACCGGCTCCAACGCCGAAGACGTGCCCGATCTGCTGGCCGGCTCTGAATACGCCGACGCCCAGACCCAGCGCTCTGCCGCATTGCTCAGTGGCGGCACGGTCGACGCCGTGGCCAAGACCGCCGCGTTCCTCAAGCAACAAGGCAAGGTCGAGACCGTACTCAGCGACTACAGCCCCTACGTCAGCGACAAATACATCCAGTAGGAGCGGCTTTAGCCGCGAAGCCTTAGCTGCGAAGCCTTAGCCGCCAAACCAGTCGATCACAAGGGAGGCCCCATGGCCCTGCTGCAACTTGAACGCGTCAGCGCTCATTACCCTGGCGCCGCCGAGCCGGTGCTGGCCGACATCTCGCTCACCCTCGGTCCTCAGCAGTTGCTGGTAGCTCTTGGGCCGTCGGGCAGTGGCAAGACGTCCCTGCTGAACCTGATCGCTGGTTTCGTAGCGCCCAGCAGCGGGCGGATCACGCTCGATGGCGTTCCCGTGCAAGGCCCCGGCGCCGAGCGCGGTGTGGTGTTCCAGGATGACGCCCTGCTGCCCTGGCTCGATGTGCTGGCCAATGTCGGCTTTGGCCTGCAACTGGCCGGTGTGGAGCGCAGCCAGCGCGAGCAGACCGCCCGGCAGATGCTGGCGCTGGTGGACCTGGCTGGTTTCGAAACGCGGCAGATCTGGGAGCTGTCCGGCGGTCAACGCCAGCGCGTTGGCCTGGCCCGCGCACTGGCGGCTGATCCACGGGTGTTACTGATGGACGAGCCATTTGGTGCCCTCGACGCGTTCACCCGCGAACAGGTTCAGGAATTGCTGCTGACCATCTGGCAACGCACCCACAAGCCGGTGCTGCTGATCACCCATGACATTGAAGAAGCGGTGTTCCTGGCAACCGACCTTATTCTGCTGGCGCCTTCGCCTGGCCGGATTGATGAACACCTGAAACTCGACTTTGGCCAGCGCTACGCCGCTGGCGAGCCGGCCCGGGCGATCAAGTCCGACCCTGCCTTCATTGCCACCCGCGAGCACGTGCTTGAGCGGGTGTTTTCACAACGCAGCGCCAGCGCGCGCAAGGAGGTCGTATGAGTGGCGCACAGATCAGCCAGCAAAGTCTGGCCCGAGCTTCCACCCAGCCGGCAGACAATCCACCCCGCGCACGCGCAAGACTGGGCATCCGGACCATTTCGGCGTTGACCTTCAGCGCACTGTTGGCGCTGTGGTGGGCGGTCACTGCCGCACAGTTGATCGAGCCGCTGTTTTTACCCTCTCCTGCTGCCGTGCTGCAAAAAGCCTGGTTGCTGGCCACCGAGGGATACATGGAGTCGACCCTTTGGCAGCATTTGGGCGCCAGCCTGCAGCGTATCGGCCTGGCGCTGGTGGCAGCGGTGGTGTTTGCCATCCCGGTGGGCATCGCCATCGGCCATAACCGCGTGGCGCAGGGCATTCTCGATCCGTTGATCGAGTTCTACCGGCCTATTCCGCCACTGGCTTACCTGCCGCTGATCGTGATCTGGTTCGGTATCGGCGAGTTCTCCAAAGTGCTGTTGATCTATCTCGCGATCTTCGCGCCGATTGCCATTGCCACGGCCACCGGCGTGCGCAACGTCGACCAGACCAAAGTGCGTGCCGCGCAGTCATTGGGCGCCACCCGCCGGCAGTTGATCCGCCATGTGATCCTCCCGGCCGCCTTGCCAGACATCCTGATCGGCATCCGGATCGGCCTGGGGGTTGGCTGGTCGACCCTGGTGGCCGCCGAGCTGATTGCCGCCACCAACGGTTTGGGCTTCATGGTCCAGTCGGCCGCGCAGTTTCTGGTCACGGAAGTGGTCGTGCTGGGCATTCTGGTGATCGCCCTGATCGCCTTCGCCATGGAGTTGGGCCTGCGCGCCCTGCAACGCAAGCTGGTGCCCTGGCATGGGCGCGGCCATTGAACGAGAGAACCTGCATGAGCCTGCAAATCACCCCCATCAGCCCGGCCCTGGGCGCCCGCGTGACCGGTGTCGACCTGAGCTTGCCATTGAGCGCCGACCACCACCAGCAGCTGCATCAGGCATTGCTTGACCATCAGGTGCTGTTTTTCCGTAACCAGCCGCTGCAGCCGGCTTCCCAGGCGCGGCTGGCCGCGTATTTCGGCGATCTGCATATCCACCCGATCTACCCCAATGTGCCTGAGCAACCTGAAGTGCTGATCCTCGACACCGAGCGCAACGACCTGCGTGACAATGCGCTCTGGCATTCGGACGTCAGCTTTCTCAAAACGCCGGCGCTTGGTGCCGTGCTCAGTGCCAAACAGGTGCCGCCTTATGGTGGCGACACGCTATGGGCCAGCAGCAGCGCGGCGTACGACGGCTTGTCCGAGCCACTCAAGCGCTTGCTCGACGGCCTGACCGCCACCCACGACCTGAGCAAATCATTCCCCGAATCACGCTTTGCCGTGACGGATCAAGAGCGGTTGCGCTTCGAAGAGGCCAAACGGCGCAACCCGCCCAGCAGCCACCCGGTGGTACGTACCCACCCGGTCACCGGCCGCAAGGGGCTGTTCGTCAATGAGGGGTTCACCACGCGAATCAACGAGCTGCCTGAGCTTGAAGGCGACGCCATCCTCAGGTTGCTGTTCAGCCACGCCACCCAGCCGCAATACACCGTGCGCTGGCAATGGCAGAAGGATGACGTGGCGTTCTGGGATAACCGGATCACTCAGCATTTCGCCATCGACGACTACCGCCCGCAACGCCGCATCATGCATCGCGCCACGATCCTGGGTGATGCGCCATTCTGAAGGGCAAGGTTCTTGTGGGAGCGACCTTGGTCTGGGCGGCACTCCGACGAAGGCGGCGTGAAACCCACCGCTAATATGCTGATTCCACCGTCCCTTTCGCGAGCAAGCTCGCTCCCAAAGGGCAGCAACAAGGCAATGAAACAGACCTGAGCCGCCTTAACTGATCGGCATTACCTCTACAGGCCACTAGTTGCCGTCAACCGGCAAACACTGGCCTGGCATTCATCCATTCTGATCCGCGTGAACGCCAATACCATTGAGGTTGGCCGTGATTGGCATGAAAGCTGCTCCCTCCCCCTCGGCGATACCACTGCCGATCAAGGACTACAGGGAGTTTCAGATGAATATCAATACCTCGAGCATCGCTGCGGCTTACGCCCCGTCGACCCGGACCAGTTCTGGTAACAACGGCCAGCAGGCCCAGGCGAGCTACGCCGCACAGGCTGCGACCGTGCAAGCTGCCACTGTAGCCAGTTCACCTGCCGAGAAGCCGTTGCCAGTCCAGGCTTACGCTTTGCCTGCCTGGATGACGGTTACCAGCGCCTCAGTTATCAAGGCTGACAATACCGGCGCAATCACCATAAGTGTCCAGAATCAGGCTCTGATGAACGCCGACCCACAAGAACAGGCGCAGCTTGATGAGCTTTGGCGTCAGCATGCCAGCCAGGTGTATGCCGACAATGGCCTGAGCGACCTTGGCACCCGTTATGAGGCCACCCGCAACAACCCGGAACTCGACACGAAGCTGCACCGCCAATTCAACCAGTCGGTCACTGCCGATCCGCAACTCATGGCCTTGTTGGACAAGTTCGGCATCGCCCTGCTGCCAGTGGCCTGACCGCCGAGGTGCCCTGCAGACGCTCTGCAGGGCACGATTTCGAGGCCCCGCGTTGAATCGTTTCACCTGTCGGCACCGCACCTGGCGATTGTCCTTGGCATGGTTGCCAGCGTGCAGACCCATTACCTGTGAGAAAACCGTCCTGCAAGACCTCCTCAAACCATTGAACCGGGCCAGGGAAGCATTGCGCGAGCGCTGACGATAATGATGGCGGATTTGACAGACGCCTCAGTCTCTTCGAAGCTGCATGGCGTCAAGTACTGGATACCGTAATGCCCAACGACTCACCTCAGCCCTCCCGCCGCGGGCGCCAGGCCCTGATCATCGGTTCGCTGGTCGGCGTCCTGGTCCTGGCCTTATGGGCCTGGCGCAGCGAAACCAGTCGCCCCGCCGCGCCGGTACGCCCCAGCCAGAGCTACACGCAAACACTCGAGCTGGCCCGCGACGGCAAGCCGGGTGCCGCGCGCCTGCTGTATCAACAGTTGGCCCGTGACGACCTTGCCGACGAGCGGCGCATTGCGTTGCTGGCCGAACTGCCCAACTACCCTAGCCCGCAAGCGCTGAAACTGCTCAAGGCCCAACTCGACCATGAGTCGCCGGCGGTCAGCCTGGCGGCGGTTGAAAGTGCGGTACGGCTGCTGCCCGGTCATCACCTGGCCGTGGTGCTCGGCCCCTTGGTCAATGCCGATGAACCGGCATTGCGCCTCAGCGCGACCTTGGCCCTGACCCGTTTGTCACCGGATGAACTGGGGCTGTATTTCGCCGCCCTGCAACACAGCGCCGAAGCGTTTCAGCACGACTTGGCGCAACAGCCTCCCACTGTCCAGAACCGCATGCAACTGGGCAGGCTCTATCGCCAGACCGGCGATAACGCCTTGGCGCTCAGTGCGCTGGAAGACGCCGTGAAGCTGGCGCCGGACAACGTGCTGGCAGCCCTGGCGCGCATAGAGCAGCTTGATGATAACCAGCAGGCAGACCAGGCCCGACAACTCATGCGACAGTTGCTCGAAAAACACCCCGACTCCGCCCTGCTGCAGCATGCTCTGGGCATCTGGTTGCGCGATCATGGGCAGGCCGAGTTCGCCCTGCTTAGCCTGGCCCGTGCGGCGGAACTGGCGGCGGATAACAATGATTATCGGTATGACCTGGCCGTGACGCTGCACACGCTGGAACAACTGGAGGCAGCACAGAAGCAACTGCAGCAGATTCTGCAGAACCAACCGGCCAACCGACGGGCCAGAGTGCTGTTGATTCAGTACGCCCGCGAAAGTGGTCAACTACAGAATGTTCAGGTCTTGCTGGCGCAACTTGAACAACAGAATCCGGACGATCCGGCCCTGCAACAAGGTCTCTGATACTCGCCCTCAGCTACTGTAAGACGGCGTCGGCGGATACGTCAGCGCGTTACTCGCAACTTTAAAAATCCATACACCAATAACACTCTGCCGACCCTCACCAAGTGCAGCGCACATTAAACAATTGCACAAGATGGTTTTCTAATTGAAAAAAAACGGGCATTATTAATCCGCTACCGATTTAAAACTGCTCGCTGATCAGGTAGTGATGGCTGAAACGGTTAATTCCCCATCGCATCATCGAGCAGAAAACGGAATGAGCGAATCGGTCAAAGTTTTTTGTCTTGTCGCTTTGTTCGGCTGGTAACAGCCAATACACTGTCGGAGTATGTTTTTTGTCCAGACTTGCTGAGTTTCGCGCCGCAGAAAAAGCCCTTCAAGAACAACTGGCTCAGCTGGAAGCCTTGAAGAAAGACGCAGGCCTTCAGAAAGAGATCGAATTCGAGCAGAAGCTCAAGGAGCTGATGGCTAGCTATGGCAAGAGCCTGCGTGATGTCATCGCCATCCTCGACCCTAACAGCGCAACCACCCTGGTTGCTGCGCCTGCGGGTCCAAAGCGCCGCCGCGCCCGTGTCGTCAAGGTTTACCAGAACCCGCACACCGGTGAACTGATCGAGACCAAAGGTGGCAATCACCGTGGCCTGAAAGCCTGGAAAGAACAGTACGGTGCAGACACCGTCGAATCCTGGGTTCGTGCCTGAGACGTGACAGTTCACAAAAGCCCTGCTCTGCAGGGCTTTTTTATTGCCGCCCGAAAGTATAGTCAGCAACCTGTAAACAGCTAAACGAGGCCGTCCGCACAAGGCGAAAAACGTTCGCAATCGCGCTTGGATTTACAGCTTGTAACTGACCATTTTGACCCGGCTGGCTTCCAGTCTGTTTCAACCCGACGATGGCAATGCAAGGAGTTCTTAGAGGTGCCGGTTGGCCTGCAACTCCGTTCGTCGATATACAACTACATCCGGCAAGAATGTCGAACCCGTCACAGATCTGACAGCGTAAGAATACTGACGCCAATAAAATCACATTGCCACTATCGGGATTGATGACCCCATACTTGAGCAAGTCCCAGCTTATTATTCTGAAAAATTACAGTCAGATAATTAGTCTTAGCCTGTAGGCTGTTTCCGAATTTTGCTCACCGGCAGTGCCCGCACGACCCGAAAGCACGACGAAAAAAAGCCGTTGGGCTTCACAATTTTTTCACGCAGGATGTTTCAAGCTACACACAGCTAAAGGACTAGCACCCCATGCCCGCACACGCGGGCTTTATTTTGCCCGCAAGAAAGCTCAGGGCGCCGTGTCGAGCTTCAGCCCGTCACGAATCTGCTGCACCTGCTGCCTGTTGGCTGCATAGCCCTCTGCCGAGCCCGCATACGAAAGCGACCAGGCCTGCCGGGCATTGGCCGCCGCCACCAGGGTCTGGGTCATGACATGCACGCCGTTCTGGGTCACCGTGCAGGTGCTCTCCATGCCCGGCACACCACCCAGGCTGACTTCTCGTACATGAGTGCATGCGCTTTGCAGGCCGCTGCGCGCGAAATTGACCTGTACGGCTTTGCGCATCTCCATCAGCACACCTTGCACATTGACTTCATGACCGGCAACCAGTTGGGAGCGGGTCAACTCCACCACCATGCTTGGCTCACCGGCGGCATCGTTCTTGATGGCGCGCTGGCGCAGTTGCACCGAAGGCTGCCCTGATGCGCCTTCAACCGTCGGCAATGACTGCACCTCCCAGCCGGGTGGCCAGAGGATCATGGTGTCGTCGGCCTGTGCGGTAGCGGCGGTTAGCAGCAAAGCGGCAACAGGGAGCAAGGGATAGCGAATCATCGGCATGAGCACCGCAGTAGAGAATAAAGATCCAGAACATGAGTCTGCGGCTTTCTGGCAACAATAGGCAAATGCCGGGTTGCATCGACCGCCCTGCCCCGTATCATTGACCGTCTTTGCCCATTCAAGCCGGAGACTTTCATGAGCCTGCACGAACTCAACACTTTCCCGGGCGTGACTGCCGAACCTGACGCCGTCACCCAGGGTTTTGTGTTCAACCACACCATGCTGCGCGTCAAGGACATCACCGACTCGCTGGATTTCTACACCCGCGTCCTGGGCTTTCATCTGGTCGACAAGCGTGATTTTCCTGAAGCCGAGTTCAGCCTGTATTTCCTGGCCCTGGTCGACAAGGCGCAGATTCCGCAAGACGACGCTGCTCGCCATCAGTGGATGAAGTCCATCCCTGGCGTGCTGGAACTGACCCACAACCACGGCACCGAGAACGACGCCGGGTTCTCTTACCACAACGGCAACACTGACCCGCGCGGCTTCGGCCATATCTGTGTGTCGGTGCCTGACGTGGTCGCTGCCTGCGCCCGTTTTGAGCAACTGAATGTACCGTTCCAGAAGCGCCTGCAAGACGGCCGCATGAACCACCTGGCGTTCGTCAAGGACCCGGATGGCTACTGGGTAGAGATCATCCAGCCAGCACCGCTGTAAGCGCGCAGATTCGCGGCCAAAGCCCGCAAAAAAGCCCCGACTGCGTGAGCAGCCGGGGCTTTTTGTTGGTGCTGCGAATCAGGCTGGCGCGCTGGTGCGGATCAGGTGATCGAAAGCACTCAGCGACGCTTTGGCACCTTCGCCCAGGGCGATGATGATCTGCTTGTACGGCGTGACAGTGACGTCACCGGCCGCAAAAATACCCGGCACCGAGGTTTCACCGCGGGCATCGACCACGATCTCGCCGCGCGGCGACAGCTCGATCACGCCTTTGAGCCACTCGCTGTTAGGCAGCAGACCGATCTGTACAAAGATCCCTTCCAGTTCCACCGCACGCTCTTCGCCGCTGACCCGGTCCTTGTAGCGCAGGCCGTTGACCTTCTCGCCGTCGCCGGCCACTTCAGTGGTCTGTGCACTGGTCAGCACGGTGACGTTGGGCAAACTATTGAGCTTGCGTTGCAGCACCGCGTCAGCTCGCAGCTGGCTGTCGAACTCCAGCAGCGTTACGTGGGAGACGATACCGGCCAGGTCAATGGCCGCTTCCACACCGGAGTTGCCGCCGCCGATCACTGCCACACGCTTGCCCCTGAACAGTGGACCGTCACAGTGCGGGCAGTACGCCACGCCCTTGTTGCGATACTCCTTCTCGCCGGGGACGTTCATTTCCCGCCAGCGCGCACCGGTCGCCAGGATCAGGGTCTTGGCTTTGAGGCTCGCACCACTGGAAAACTTCACCTCGTGCAGCGCGCCGTCCTTGCCTGGAATCAACTGGTCAGCGCGTTGCAGGTTCATGATGTCGACTTCGTACTGCTTGACGTGCTCTTCGAGGGCAACCGCCAGCTTCGGGCCTTCGGTGTGCTGGACCGAGATAAAGTTTTCGATCGCCATGGTGTCGAGCACCTGACCGCCGAAACGCTCGGCGGCAACGCCGGTACGAATGCCTTTACGTGCCGAGTAGACCGCTGCGGCGGAGCCAGCCGGGCCACCACCAATCACCAGCACGTCGAAGGCTTGTTTGGCGTTGAGCTTCTCGGCCTGGCGCGCACCGGCACCGGTGTCGATTTTGTCGAGAATCTCTTCCAGGCCCATACGGCCCTGACCAAACAGCTCACCGTTGAGGTAAATGCTCGGCACCGACATGACTTTGCGCTCGGTGACTTCATCCTGGAACAGTGCGCCGTCGATGGCGACGTGCTTGATGTTCGGGTTGAGCACGGCCATCAGGTTCAGTGCCTGGACCACGTCCGGGCAGTTCTGGCAGGACTGGGAAAAATAGGTTTCGAAACTGAACTCGCCTTGCAGGGCGCGCACTTGTTCGATGACCTCATCACTGACTTTGGGCGGGTAGCCGCCTGCTTGCAGCAGCGCCAGAACCAGCGAGGTGAATTCGTGCCCCATCGGGATACCAGCAAACCGCAGGCTGATGTCCTGGCCTGGGCTATTGAGGGTGAACGACGGCCTGCGCGCATCGTTACCGTCAGTGGCCAGGGTAATGTCTTTGCCGACGCTGACTACATCTTGCAGCAGCGCGAGCATTTCCTGGGATTTGGCGCCGTCGTCGAGGGAGGCCTGGATCTCGATGGGGCGAGTGGCCCGCTCCAGATAGGATTTCAACTGGGCTTTAAGATTGGCGTCCAACATGGTTTGGCTTTCCTTTTTTCAGGTAACAGGATTTGTATGAAAAGTCGGCAACCTGGGCCACCTTTCGTACAAAACCTTGAAATAAAAACGCCCAGGCGATGACCGCCCGGGCGTTTGATGGGGCGATGCGGCTTACAGACTTACGCGTGCGGCGCCCCGATCGTTTGCGGCATGCGGATCAGATCTTGCCGACCAGGTCCAGGGACGGAGCCAGAGTGGCCTCGCCTTCCTGCCATTTGGCTGGGCAGACTTCGCCTGGGTGAGCAGCAACGTACTGAGCGGCCTTGATCTTGCGCAGCAGCTCGGAAGCGTCACGGCCTACGCCGCCGTCGTTGAGCTCAACGATCTTGATCTGGCCTTCCGGGTTGATTACGAAAGTGCCACGGTCAGCCAGACCGGCTTCTTCGATCAGCACGTCGAAGTTGCGCGAGATGGTCAGGGTTGGGTCGCCGATCATGGTGTATTTGATCTTGCCGATGGCTGGCGAGGTGTTGTGCCAGGCAGCGTGGGCGAAATGGGTGTCGGTCGAAACGCTGTAGATTTCTACGCCCAGCTTCTGGAATTCTGCGTAGTTGTCAGCCAGGTCTTCCAGTTCGGTCGGGCAGACGAAGGTGAAGTCGGCTGGGTAGAAGAACACCACAGACCACTTGCCTTTCAGGTCGGCGTCCGAGACGTCAACGAATTTGCCTTCTTTGTAGGCAGTCGCTTTGAACGGTTTGACTTGGCTGTTGATGATAGGCATCGATGAATCTCCATGGTGAGTGAATCGAATGAGTTTGGATTCGATGGAAAGAAGCTTACCCACAATCGGCGCACCAGGCTCATTGGTAAAGTCGATGCTGCTGATTGCTTTTGACTATGGCGGATCATTATTAATAGAAGAAATCTTCAATTCGGTGACAGGCACTGCTGCCTTACCGAACGGTGAGGTTTCAATGTAGCGCATGGCTGACTTCATGTCCTTCCAGCCGACATAACTCATCAGCGACTTCAGATCCCAGCCATTGTGCTGCGCCCAGGTGGCGAAGCCGCGCCGCAGCGAATGACTGCTGTAGGCATCCGCCTTGATTGCGGCGCGCTCGAACGCCTGGCGTAGCAAGGTGATGATGCTGTTGGCGTGCAACCCCTCCTCGCCCAGATTGCCCCAGCGGTCAATACTGCGAAACACCGGCCCGTGCTCCAGTGCGGCGCAGTCTATCCAGTCAAGGTACGCCTGCACTGGGCACAAACGCAGCAGCGCCGGCGTCTGGAAACTGCGCCCGGTGAAATCCCGATCACTTTTGCTGCGCGGCAGGTACAGGGTAATCCCGACTCCGCTCACGGCCTTGACATGCTCAACCTGCAGGCGGCACAGCTCGTCACTGCGAAAGCCGCGCCAGAAACCCAGCAGGATCAACGCCGCGTCACGCCGACAACGCATCACCTGCCCATGATCCTGCACCTGGGCGGCCTGACGCGCCTGCTGGTCGAGGCTGTCGACCACCTGTTGCAAGTCTCCCAGCTGCAAAGGCTCGGCCTGCTTTTCCTGGGCCGGGTGCACAGCGCGAATGCCCTTGAGCACCTGACGCACCACCGGCGCCTTGGTCGGATCGACGAAGCCCTGGCTGGTGTGCCACTGCGCTAATGCCGAAAGGCGCAGCTTCAGCGTATTGATCGACAGCACGCCAGCGTAACTGGCCAGGTAGCGCGCCACGCTGTCGCTGGTGGCCGGCAGAAAACCGCCAAACGTCACTTCGAAATGTTCGATGGCCGCCCGGTAGCTGCGCCGTGTGTTGTCGCGCGTGGCGGCAGCGATGTAACGATCAATCTCGCTCATGAGGGTTTCATACCGTACTGAACCGTAAAAAGCCGCCTGACAACGACTGACACGGGATAATACGCCAATATCCCGTGTTAAATAAGATGATATTTACCCTATGAAGATCGTACTATTTAGTATGTAATTACAGGATACATACCACAGTACGAAATCGTAGGAGCAACCATGGCGCGCGGCGGAATCAATAAGGCCCTGGTGCACAAAGCCAGACAGGCGCTGCTGGCGCGCGGCGACAACCCGAGCATCGACGCAGTACGCGTTGAAATGGGCAATACCGGCTCTAAAACCACCATTCATCGCTATCTCAAAGAGCTGGAGGGGCACGACAGCCCTGCCCCAAGCCTTAATGAAGAGCTGGCCGAACTGGTCGCGGTGTTGGCTGAGCGACTGCAAGGCCAGGCTCAGGAGCGCATTGATGAAGCCGAGCAACACGCAAGTCAGCAGTGCCAGGCTATGCGCGCAGAACTCGCAGGCGTGCAGCAGCAACTGGAGCAATGGCAAACCCGTTTTGATTTGCAAAAAGAAGTGTTGAGCAAAGAAACCCAAGCGCTGGAGCAAACCAGAGACGCTCTGCAGCAGGCCAAAACCGAGAACACTCGGCTGAATCAGGCCAACCAGGACCTGCAATCACGCCTGGAAGATCGCGACCGGCATCTCGAATCGCTGGAAGAAAAGCACCGCCACGCCCGCGACGCCCTGGAGCACTACCGCAACTCGGTAAAAGAACAGCGCGACCAGGACCAGCAGCGCTACGAGGGGCAACTCCAACAGCTGCAAATGGAGCTGCGGCAGTCGCGGCAAACCCTGGCCTTGCACCAGGAATCGATCACCCTGCTCAACCGCGACAACGAGCGCTTGCTGGCTGAGCAACGCGGCACCGCCCGAGAACTGCATGCTTGCCAGACGCAACTGGACAAAACCACCAAACAGGCTGAAAAAGCCGGCGCCGAACAACACAAAGCCATCAACCGCAGCGCCCAACTGGAAGTACGCCTGCAAACCGCCCAGCAGCAAAGCGCTGCACTCAAGCAAAGCCTGAACGAAGCCACGCAACAAAACCGCATGCTCGAATTACTGCTGAGCAGAAAGGAAGCCGCCCTGGAAACCCTGCAGGCGCAAATTGCCGAACACGACTCGCCCACCCCGTAGGAGCGGCTTTAGCCGCGAAGCCTTCACGACTAAAGCCAATACTGCTCATTTAGACAGGTGGGAGTCAGCAAGCCAGCTCTCACCTAACCGACCTGACTGATCTGTATCAGCCCTACACAACAACAGTATTCAAGCGGCCCTTTCAAGCATCCAGCGCACCCGCGCCGCCAGTTCATCGACATTGAACGGCTTGGTCAGCACATCTTTTTCGACCGCCTGTGACACCTCGTCAATCTGAGGACTGCCGGCATAGCCCGTCATGAACAGCACATTGAGCGCCGGCCGGAACTGACGGGCGATCCCGGCCAGTTGACGGCCATTGAGGCCCGGCAGGCCGACGTCGGTAATCAGCAAGTCGATACGAGCCGAGCCCTGCAGACGTTTGATAGCGCCTGCAGCATCGCCGGACTCCAGGGTTGAGTAACCAAGATCGCGCAACGCATCGACCACCAGCATCCGCACCGCGCTTTCATCCTCAACCACCAGCACGCACTCCCCCGCAACAGCGCGAGGCGCCTGCCGGGCATCACTGACATCGGCCACCCGCTGGCTGACCTGAGCCACACAAGGCAGATACAGCCGGATGCAGGTGCCCTCGCCCTCACGACTGTCGACCCGCACATGGCCACCGGTCTGTTTCATGAAGCCGTAGACCATCGACAATCCCAAACCCGTACCCTGACCTACCGGTTTGGTGGTGAAAAATGGGTCGAAGACCTTTTCGATGACCTGGGCAGGAATACCGCAACCACTGTCCTCGACGCTCAGCTGCACATACTCGCCAGGCGCCAGGTCCTGATGCAGGGTGTCGATGGCCGTGACCTGGCTGCGCACCCGCAAACGCCCCCCTTCCGGCATGGCGTCCCGCGCATTGATCACCAGATTGAGTAACGCATTTTCCAACTGGTGCTCATCCGTACAAATGACCCTGTCATGCTCTTCAAGCTCGATCTGCAACTGAATGCTCTCGCCAATCGTGCGACGCAACAGCTCCTCCATGGACAGCACCATCGGATTGACGGGCATGATGCTGTTGCTCAACGACTGACGCCGGGCAAACGTCAATAAGCGCTGAGTCAGGGCCGCAGCGCGATTGGCCGCGGTCGTGGCTGCATCAATGTACTTGTCAACCTCAGCCACACGCCCGGCGGCAATCCGCCGCCGCGTAAGGTCCAGCGCCCCGAGCACACCGGTCAGCATGTTGTTGAAGTCGTGGGCAATGCCTCCGGTCAATTGGCCAATGGCGTCCATCTTCTGCGCGTGGCGCAGTGCTTCTTCGGCCTGGGCGCGCTCGGCGATCTCCACCTGCAGGCGCTGATTGGCTTCGGCCAGCTCGCGGGTACGCTCGGCCACCCGCAACTCCAGACTGTCATTGAGTTCGCGCAACGCCTCTTCGGCATTGACCTGTGCGGTGATGTCGGTGTGAGTACCCAGCCAGTGGGTGATATGGCCCTGATCATCACGAATCGGCAATGCCCGACACAAAAACCAATTGAATGTGCCGTCCTTGCTGCGCAGCGGAAAGGTGTCTTCCCAGACCGAGCCCGTGGAGAAGCAATGTTTGAGTCGCGCAGTGACCCGCTGATAATGATCCTGATGATGCACCGCTCGCCAACCCAACGCCTGCATCGACTCCAGCGACGCGCCGGTATAGTCATACCAGCGCTCGTTGTACCAGCGGATACAGCCCTCGGGGTCAGCCGTCCAGGCCAGCTGACTCATGTTGTCGGCCAGCGTGCGAAACTGTCGCTCGCTTTCACGCAGCGCATCGATCTGCCGCAGGGCGTTATTGTCGGGCGGCATGCAACTCAGTGGCATGACCGGCGTCGGGGTCTGCTTGCTCAACACAGGACTCCATCCTTGAATGCGGATTTTGCACGGTTCTCATCCTGAAAACCGGGCATGGTAACAACCGTTAGCGCGCCACCGGACTGCGCATGGTGACGAACTCCTCCGCCGCCGTCGGATGCACGCCCAGGGTATCGTCGAACACCTGCTTGGTCGCACCGGCCTTGAGCGCGACCGCCAGGCTTTGCACGATCTCACCGGCATCCGGGCCGACCATATGGCAACCGAGCACCCGGTCACTGGCGCTGTCGACGACCAGCTTCATGAAAGTCCGCTCCTGATCATCGGTCAGGGTCAGTTTCATTGGCCTGAAACGGCTTTCGAACACCTGTACCGAGTAGCCCTCTTCAATGGCTTGCTCTTCGGTAAGGCCCACGGTGCCAATGTTCGGCAGACTGAAAACGGCTGTCGGGATGTGATTGTAGTCTACCGGGCGAAACTGCTCGGGCTTGAACAGACGACGGGCCACCGCCATGCCTTCTGCCAGCGCCACAGGGGTCAGCTGCACACCACCAATGACATCGCCCAACGCAAGAATCGACGGCTCGCTGCTCTGATAATGCTCATCGACCTGGATATAGCCCTGCTTGTCGAGTTTGACGTCGACAGTCTCCAGCCCCAAATTGTCGAGCATCGGTCGCCGGCCAGTGGCATAGAACACGCAATCGGTGTCCAGCGTGCCGCCATCCTTGAGACTGACCTTCAGACTACCGTCTGGCTGCTTGTCGATCCTTGAGATATCGCAATTGAAACGCACATCCATGCCATGCTTGAGCAATTCTTCATGCAAGTGCTTGCGCACCCCGCCGTCAAAACCGCGCAGGAACAGCTCGCCACGGTACGCCAGGGTGGTCTGCGCACCCAGGCCGTTGAAGATCGAGGCGAACTCGACCGCAATGTAGCCGCCGCCCACCACGATGATGCGTTTGGGCAACTCGGCCAGATGGAAAGCCTCGTTAGAGGTGATCGCATGCTCACGCCCCGGTACATCGGGCACTTGTGGCCAGCCACCGGTGGCGATCAGGATGCGTTCGGCGGTGTATGACGTGCCATCGACCTGCACAGTATGCGGGCCGGTGATCCGCCCATGCCCTTCGAGCAGGGTCACGCCACTGTCGACCAGCAGTTTGCGGTAAATACCGTTAAGACGCTGGATCTCCTTGTCTTTGTTGCCGATCAGGGTGGCCCAGTTGAACTCGGGCTGCCCTACATTCCAGCCAAAGCCTTTGGCATTGTCGAAGTCATCGGCAAAGTGCGCACCGTACACCAGCAGTTTTTTCGGCACACAGCCCACGTTGACACACGTACCGCCCAGATAACGGCTTTCCACAACCGCAACCCGCGCCCCGAAACCCGCAGCAAAGCGCGCTGCCCGTACACCACCGGAACCGGCGCCGATGACAAAAAGATCGAAGTCGTAAGCCATTACTGCCTCCATGAATAGGTGCTCAGCATAACGGCTATGCGAACCCCGCAGAAATGAAAAAGCCACCCCGGTGCGAACACCGGGATGGCTTTGGGTGGACAGGCAGGTGAAGTCAGAACGCTTTGCCGGTCTTGTAGAAGTTTTCGAAGCAGAAGTTGGTCGCGTCGATGTAACCCTCGGCGCCGCCGCAGTCGAAACGCTGGCCTTTGAACTTGTAAGCCAGCACGTTGCCTTGGGCAGCCTGCTTCATCAATGCGTCAGTGATCTGGATCTCGCCGCCTTTGCCTGGCTCGGTCTGTTCGATCAGCTCGAAAATGTCCGGCGTCAGGATGTAACGACCGATGATGGCCAGGTTCGACGGTGCGTCTTCAGGCTTCGGCTTCTCGACCATGTCGTTGACACGGAACAGACCCGGCTTGATTTCCTCACCGGCAATCACACCGTACTTGTTGGTTTCCTGCGGATCGACTTCCTGAATGGCAACGATCGAGCAGCGATACAGTTTGAACAGCTTGACCATCTGTTGCAGCACGCCGTCGCCTTCGAGGTTGACGCACAGGTCGTCGGCCAGCACCACGGCGAACGGCTCGTTGCCGATCAACGGGCGACCGCTGAGGATTGCGTGGCCCAGGCCTTTCATTTCAGTCTGACGGGTGTACGAGAAGCTGCACTCGTCGATCAGGCGGCGGATGCCGACCAGGTATTTTTCCTTGTCGGTGCCTTTGATCTGGTGCTCCAGCTCGTAGCTGATGTCGAAGTGATCTTCCAGCGCGCGCTTGCCGCGACCGGTGACGATGGAGATCTGGTTCAAGCCCGCTTCAAGTGCTTCTTCCACACCGTATTGAATCAGTGGCTTGTTGACCACTGGCAGCATCTCTTTGGGCATGGCTTTGGTCGCTGGCAAAAAGCGAGTGCCGTAACCGGCTGCAGGGAACAAGCATTTCTTGATCATATAAGTCCTTAGTTAAGGGCTGGGGCATTGTCGGCGCAGTCTAATCAGGCGGCGGTCACCTTACAATGCCCCACCACTGGCCTTCCGATGCCATGGTAGAGGAATCCTTGGGCAGATAGTTCCGCGCTGTCGTAGATATTGCGACCATCGAACAATACCGGCATGCGCATCGATGCGCGAATTCGCAGGAAATCGGGCTGGCGAAACTGCTTCCATTCGGTGACCAGCACCACTGCGTCAGCACCCTGCGCACAGCCGTAAAGCGACTCGCACAAGCGTAGCTGACCGCGGCCGATTGCATCGACATAACGCTCGGCCACCGCAGCCATCGCGGCAGGATCAGTGGCCTGGACCTGGACACCGGCGGCCAACAGCGCGTCGATCAACACCAGGCTGGGGGCCTCGCGAATATCGTCGGTGCCCGGTTTGAATGCCAGCCCCCAGACGCCGACCACCCGGCCTTGCAGATAGCCACCGAAATGCTGACGCAAGGCGCTGAACAACAGGGTTTTCTGGGTCGCATTGCGCGCCTGCACGGCTTTGAGAATCTGCGCCTCGAAGCCTTGCTGCTCGGCGGTCTTGATCAACGCCCGCACATCCTTGGGGAAACAGGAGCCACCGTAGCCGCAACCGGCATAAATAAAATGCGTACCGATCCGCTGATCGCTGCCAATCGCGCGTCGAACCTGCTCGATATCCACGTCCAGCGCGGCGCACAGCCCGGCCATTTCGTTGATGAACGAAATCTTGGTGGCCAGGAAGGCGTTGGCCGCGTACTTGCTGAACTCTGCGGCGCGCAAGCCCATCACCAGGACACGCTCGCGGTTGCGCAAGAACGGGCTGTACAGCCGCTGCAACAACTCGGCCGACTGCATCTCGGCTGCACCAACGATCACTCTGTCCGGCCTCATGAAGTCGTCGATGGCCGCCCCCTCCTTGAGAAACTCCGGGTTGCTCGCCACCGGGATGCGCAGCTTCAGGCCGCGCCGGACCAAGCGCTGATTGATACGCTGGGCAATTTTTTCACAGGTGCCCACCGGCACCGTGGACTTGTTGACCACCAGGCATGGACGAGCAAGGCACTGCCCCAACTGATCGGCCACCGCCAGCACATGGCGCAGATCGGCCGAACCATCTTCCTGGCTGGGCGTACCGACGGCAATGAACACGATGTCTGCCTGGCGTACACCCTCGACGAGGCTGCCAGTAAAGCTCAACTGACCACTGCCAGCGTGCTCTTTGAGCATCACTTGCAGGCCTGGCTCGTGAATCGGGCATTCTCCGCGTTGCAAGGCCGCCAAACGAGCCGGCTGATGCTCGACGCAGATCACATGGTTGCCCATTTCGGCAAAACAGGCCGCGCTGACCAGCCCGACATAGCCGGCACCGATGATGCAGAGTCGCATAGTCGTGTCTCCTGACAAGATTTGCGACAATTGCACCGTCAGCCGGTTGCAGCATCGTGACGGGCACAAGACAGCCCTGTGACCGCCGACAACCCGGTAATTTATGGCGGAACGATGGCACCGCACCTCAGTCCAAGTGCATTATCCGGTTTTTAGCGCGCCCCAGACCTCAAGCACTGCGCATTCGAGGCAAGGCGCCGCAACTGAAACCACCCCACCAGAGCCAATAGCCGAAGCGACCATCATGATCAGACTGCTGCCCCTTATCGCTGTACTGGGCCTTACCGCGTGCGCCACTGCCTCCCCGACCTACATGAAAAACGGCCAACAGGGGCTGAGCATCGACTGTTCCGGCGAAGCGATGTCGTGGGCCAAGTGCTACGAAAAAGCCGAGGACTCTTGCGCTGGCACCGGTTACGAAATCGTCGGCACCGACGGCACTCCACAGCTTGACGCTGAAGAAAAGACCTTGGGCATGGACGTGGGTAACTTCAAGCACCGCAGCGTGCTGGTGGTCTGCAAGTAGGAGCGACCTTGGTCGCGAAGAGGGCGGTACATCCGCAGCAGATGTAGCGTTTTTATTGGCCTCTTCGCGAGCAGAGCTCGCTCCCACAGAGATACAAGTATTGCCTTAACCGGAGATGCACGCCTCAGCGGCCTTTTGCACGGCACCGCCACGGATCGGCAGGTTGTTGAGGTGTTCATGAACCTTGATCGAGCTGCCGCTGGAACGTTCGTCAATGTCGACAATCGCCGCCGGCGCATCGCTGAGCTTTTGTGCAACGATCAGGCGCACACCGTCGTTACGGGCTTCTTTCATCGGCGGCTGACGGCTGTCACCCAGCTTGTCGATAAAGCAATCGGCGTATTGGTCAGGCTTTTTGCCGGAAATAACGCTCAGGGTCGCGGGTGAATGCTCGATATCCTCGACTGTTGCGCACCCGGCCAATGTCGCCAGGGCCAGGATTACCACGGCCAGTTTCATGCTTTTTTCTCCAAAATAAAGCCGCTATGACCAGCACGGAGCGAATAAGATCCCGAGCGCGAAAACTTTTTGCCATCATAGGCAAATAACTGTGCGCCACTGCTCAAAACCTTTGCCGGGTCGTGTTATCGTCTCGCTTTTGCGATGCCGCCTGTTCCGGAGACACCCATGAAGTTCGTACACCAGCGTGAACACCTCAATGAAGACGATCTGGTCGTCATTGAATGTTCGCGTACCTGCAACATCCGCCTGATGAACGATGCGAACTTTCGCAGCTTCAAGAACGGCGGTCGGCACACCTATCATGGCGGCGCCTTCGACCGGTTCCCGGCCAAGATTACCGTACCGAGCAGCGGCTTCTGGAACATCACCATCGACACCGTCGGGCGCAAACCCGACAAAGACCCGGGCCACAAGCCGACCTTTAGCCACTCGATCAAGATTGTGCGCCGCTCGCCTTCACAGCTGCGCTGAACCCAGATCCGCCCAGGAGTCACCGTGACCAGCCCTGCCCCGACCATCAAGTTCGCCATCAGCTACAAACTCAATGGTGAGCGCCGCTTTGAATTCGCCTATCTACAGTCTGCCTGCGTGGACGAAGCCCGTGCGGCACTGGAAAAAATGCACGACCAGAGCGGCGACGTAATCAGCGACGTCAAGGTCAGCAAGGCGCTCTGACCGGCATCAAAGCCAGCGTGCACCAGATCAGTCTGGCGGATGCCAGATCGGCCGCGAACCTGCAAAGATCAGCGGCCATGCCGCACGGCGCTGGCGCCAGGATCCTGCGATGAATTTCGATCTGTTTGCCGACGACACACCCAAGGGCCGCGAAACCATCGGCCCGTCCGCCGTGGTGTTGCGCGGCTTCGCTTTGCCTGAAGCGCAGAGCTGCCTGGCACTGCTGAAGCAACTTCAGGCTGCCGCCCCCCTCCGGCACATGTCCACCCCTGGCGGCTACCGGATGTCAGCGGCGATGACCTGCTGCGGCGCGCTGGGCTGGATCACCGATCAGCATGGCTATCGCTACACCGCTGTCGACCCGTTGACCGGTCAAGCCTGGCCGACGATGCCCGACGCCTGGCGCATTCTGGCTCGTGAAGCCGCCGCACAGGCAGGCTTTGCCGGCTTCGAGCCGGATGCCTGCCTGATCAATCGCTATGTGCCCGGCGCGAAAATGTCGCTGCACCAGGACAAAGATGAACGCGACCACCGCTGGCCGGTGGTTTCGGTCTCGCTGGGGTTACCCGCCGTGTTCCAGTTCGGCGGCCTGAAGCGCAGTGACAAGCCCCTGCGCGTGCCGCTCTTTCATGGCGACGTGCTGGTCTGGGGCGGTGCAGACCGCCTGCGCTTTCATGGCATCCTGCCGGTTGCCGAAGGCGAACATCCGCTGCTGGGCGCGCAGCGGATAAACCTGACGTTTCGCAAGGCGGGCTGACACCAAGACTGTTCAGTTGGACCGGTGGGAGCCAGCTTTACAGCTACACCGCCTGCGCACAGCTGCGCGCCTTGATCGGGCAACGGCTGGCAGCACGGTGCAAATTCAAGGCGGTGTTGATGATGCCGATATGGCTGAACGCCTGCGGGAAATTACCCAGCATGCGCCGGTCTTTGACGTCGTATTGCTCAGCCAGCAGGCCGACGTCATTGCACAACCCACACAGTCGCTCGAACAATACCCTGGCCTCATCAACCCGGCCTTGCAACACATACACATCGGCCAGCCAGAACGAGCAGACCAAGAAGGTGCCCTCGCCGCCCTTGACTCCATCGGCCGCCCGTTCACTGTCGTAGCGCAACAGCAAGCCGTCTTGCAGCAGCTTGTTTTCGATCTCGCGCACGGTGCCTATAACGCGCGGGTCGTCAGCAGGCAAAAAGCCGGTCAGGGCGATCTGCAACAAGCTGGCGTCAACCTCCTTGGCACCGTATGACTGCACAAAGCTGTTGAGTTGTTTATCAAAGCCTTTGCTGCAGACATCGGCATGGATTTGATCAGCGACTTCCCGGCAGCGGGTCGCCAGCCGGCGGTCGCGTTCGCTGGTTGCGGTGTCGGCCAATTGCCGGGCGTTACGGTCGAACGCCACCCAGGCCATGACTTTGGAATGGGTGAAGTGGCGTGGCTCGCAACGGATTTCCCAAATGCCGGCATCAGGCTGGCGCCAGATCTTTTCCAGGTACGGCATCACCAGCCTGGAAATACCGACACCACGCGGGTGTTGCGCCATGCCGCTGGCCGCCGCCTGGGTCATGGCGTCGGCCACCTCGCCGTAGACGTCGAGCTGCATTTGAGTGGCCGCACCATTTCCGACCCGCACCGGCCGCGAACCTTCATAACCTGCCAGCCAGGGCAACTCATACTCCTGAAGACGCCGCTCACCGCCCAGGCCGTACATGATCTGGATCTGCTCCGGGTTACCGGCAATCGAGCGCAATAGCCAGTCGCGCCAGGCGGTGGCTTCTTCAAGGTAGCCGAGGTTGATAAAGGCCAGCAGGGTCATGGTCGCATCGCGCAACCAGCAGTAGCGGTAGTCCCAGTTGCGTTCACCGCCCAGCTCTTCGGGCAGCGAGGTGGTCACCGCCGCAACGATGCCGCCGGTAGGTGCGTAAGTCATGGCTTTAAGAGTGATCAGCGAGCGCTTGACCTGCTCACTCCATGGACCAACGTCAGGGCAGTGCCCGGAAAAATCACGCCAGAAGCGTGTGGTGACCTCCAGAGCCTGCTGGGTATCGAGCGCCGGGTACAGGCTTTCGTTGGAGGGTTGCCAGCCCAGGCAAAAGGTCAGGACCTCACCCTCAGTGACGGTAAACCGGCTGCCGGTGTGATGATCCCTGGGGTGCAGATCGACCGGGCTGCGCAGCACCAGCATCTCCGGGCCGGCAACCGCGGTCAGCGTATGCGGCTCACGCTTTTCAACCCACGGCACGGTACTGCCATAGTCGAAGCGGATCGCCAGGTCCATGACAAACTCCAGCGTTCCTTCGAGCCCCACCACACTGCGCACCACATGGCCGGTGGTGTCCATAGGCATGAAGTCGACCAGTTTGGCGCGGCCGCTGGCGGTGCGGAACTCGGTCTCCAGAATCAACGTACCGTCCTGGTAACGCCGCTCGACGCCTGACACTGCTTCAACCGGCGCAATTTTCCAGCAACCGTTGTCGCTGTCCCCCAGCAACGCGGCGAAGCAGGCACCGGCGTCGAAACGCGGAAAACACAACCAGTCCAGTGAACCATCCCGCGACACCAATGCCGCCGTCTTGCAGTTGCCCAACAAGGCGTAGTCTTCGATCAGCGCAGCCATGGTTTTCCCCCGTCTTGCTGACCGGAGGCTCCACAGCCGGAGCACTCCTGTCAGCGGCCTGGCAGCAGATAGCGATCAATCGCCTGCACCACGCCCTCTTCTGTATTACTGCCGGTGACCCGGTCAGCCTGAATACGGACATCCTCTTGCGCCTGGCCCATCGCAATCGACAAACCGGCCACACGAAACATGGCCACATCGTTATGACCATCGCCAATCGCTGCGGTTTGCTCGATGTTCAGCCCAATGTGCGCAGCCAGGCTCTGCAAGGCCTGACCCTTGTTGGCCTGTATGGCCGTGATATCGAGGTAGTAGTCCTGTGACCGCGCGGCCAACGCCTGGCCTTGCAGTAATTCGCCAAGCTGGTGTTCAAGGGCCTTGAGCAGCTCGAAATCAGCGCTTGAAGCGACCATTTTGTCGATGCGGGGCAGGAAGGGCTCGAAGCTGTCGACCGGCACCGGGTCATAGCCCAATGCGCTGCGCTCGTGCCCGACATAGCTGCCGTTGAGGTCGCGCAGCAGCCATTGGTCGTCAGCAAACACCCAGACATCCACGCAGGCCCCGGCAAATACCTGCAAGCAAGTGCGTACCGCATCAGGGTCGATATGATGCGCGGCAAGCACGCGACCGTCCGTACCGATCAGGGTGCCGCCATTGAAGCCGGCATAAGGCACGTCGATGCCGAGCATCTCGACGATCTCGCGCATGGCCCGTGGCGGACGGCTGCTGGCCACACTGAAAGCAATCTCAGCCTGGCGCAGACGTCCGATCGCCGCGATGGTCGCGGCACTCGGGCGGTGGTCAGGCTGCAACAAGGTGCCATCCAGGTCACTGAGCAGCAGGCGGATCGCTGGCTGAAGGTCTTCAGCCATCGATCTGCCGCCATTCACGACCATCGTTGCGCAGCAGCTCATCCGCCGCTTCAGGCCCGCTGCCTCCGGCAATGTAAGGTTGCACTTCAGGGTGCTTGTTCCAGGCATCAAGGAACGGCTGCACCGCACGCCAGCCGTTTTCAATGTTGTCAGCACGCTGGAACAGGGTCTGGTCACCGGTCAGGCAGTCGTAGATCAGCGTCTCGTAGCCAGTGGACGGGTGCATTTCGAAGAAATCCTTGTAGGCAAAGCCCAACGCGATGTCTTCCATGTCCAGGGTTGGCCCGGGACGCTTGGCGAACAGGTCAAACCACATGCCCTCGTTGGGCTGGATCTGAATCCGCAGGAAATTGGGCCGCAGGCGGTCGACGTCGGTGTCGCGGAACTGCGCGTAAGGCGCCGGCTTGAAGCAGATCGCGATCTCGGTGCTGCGGGTGCTCAAACGCTTGCCGGTACGCAGGTAAAACGGCACGCCCACCCAGCGCCAGTTGTCGATCATCACCTTGAGGGCAACATAGGTTTCGGTGTTGCTGTCCGGCTCGATACGCTCTTCTTCGCGGTAACCGACCAGGTCAGCACTCTTGTTGGCGGTGTACTGACCGCGCACCGAGTTGGCCAATGCCTCCATCTCGCTCCAGGGCCGGATAGCGCCGACCACTTTGGCCTTTTCACCACGCACCGCATCGGCGCCGAACGCGGCCGGCGGCTCCATGGCCACCATCGCCAGCAGCTGGAACAGGTGATTGGGCACCATGTCGCGCAGTGCACCGGTGTTCTCGTAGAAGCCGGCCCGGGTGCCGACCCCGACCGTTTCAGCGGCGGTGATCTGCACGTGGTCGATGTAATGGTTGTTCCAGAACGATTCGAACAGGCCGTTGGAAAACCGACTGACCAGGATGTTCTGGACGGTTTCCTTGCCCAGATAATGGTCGATGCGGTAGATCTGCTTTTCGCCCATGACCTTGAGCAGGCACTCGTTCAGCGCCACGGCGCTGGCCAGATCCGAGCCAAAGGGCTTTTCGATCACCACCCGGCGAAACGCGCCTTCGCGCTCGTCAAGCAGCCCGGCTGCGCCAAGGCGCTGCGCCACCTCGCTGAAAAAGCGCGGCGCCGTCGCCAGGTAGAACGCCGCGTTGCCGGTCCCGGTACTCTCGATCTTGCTGGCGATATCGCGGTAGGTGGCGTCGTCCAGGAAGTCACCCTGAATGTAACTGATGCGCCCGGCAAGCCGCCCCCACAGTTGCGGGTCAAGGACCTCGCCGCCCTCGGCATTTTTTTTCGCGCCTTCTTCACGGATGAAGGCTTCGAGCTTGGCGGTGTACTGCTGATCGGTCGCGGCGTTGTGGTCAACGCCGACGATGTGCAGGTTGTCATCCACCAGCCCGTCACGGGTCAGGTTATACAGCGCCGGCATCAGCAGGCGCTTGACCAGGTCACCATGGGCACCAAACAGAAACAGCGTGGTTGGCGGTGCGACTTGCGGAGTCTTCTCGGCCTCGGAACGCTGCGTCAAACCCATTTACTTGACCTCCTTGTGACCACCAAAACCAAAGCGCATGGCAGACAGCATCTTGTCGCCGTAAGTGGCTTGCTGACGCGAACGGAAGCGCGCGAACAAGGCGCTGGTCAGTACCGGAGCCGGTACCGCCTGTTCAATGGCGGCCTCAATGGTCCAGCGCCCTTCACCGCTGTCAGCGACCGAGCCTGAGTAGGCATCCAGGTTCGGGTCACTGGCCAGTGCGTCGGCCGTCAGGTCCAGCAGCCAGGACGAAACCACGCTGCCGCGCCGCCAGACTTCGGCGATGTCAGCCACGTTAAGGTCAAAGCGCTGCTCTTCAGGCAGTTGCTCGGAGTTCTTCTGCTTGAGGATATCGAAGCCTTCGGCAAAGGCCTGCATCATTCCGTATTCGATACCGTTGTGAATCATCTTCACAAAGTGCCCGGAACCGGCCGGCCCGGCATGGATATAGCCTTGCTCAGCGCGATGGTCCTCAGACTTGCGGTCGCGGGTGCGCGGGATATCGCCAATACCCGGTGCCAGGGTGGCGAACAGCGGGTCGAGCCGGTCGACGATGGCTTTCTCGCCGCCGATCATCATGCAGTAACCACGCTCCAGCCCCCATACGCCGCCGGAGGTACCGACGTCCACGTAGTGCAGGTCCTTGAGGGCCAGGCTGGCGGCGCGACGAATGTCGTCTTTATAGAACGTGTTGCCGCCATCAATGATCACATCATCGGGTTCGAGCAACTGGCTCAGGGCTTCAATGGTCTGCTCCGTAGCGTCACCGGCTGGCAGCATGACCCAGACCGCACGCGGTGCCTGCAAGCCCGCCACCAGGCCGGCCAGGTCGGCCGCTGCGCTGGCGCCTTCGGCGGCCAGGGTCGCGCGCGAGGCCTCGTCACGGTCGTAGACCACGGTGCTGTGGCCATTTTTCATCAAACGTCTGGCGATATTGCCGCCCATGCGGCCCAAACCCACGATCCCGAGTTGCATGAGGTGCTGCTCCTGATACAAATTCAAAGTAAGAATGCTTCACGTTATACGAAGCTTCGAGGCATGCAACTTAGTGTTACAGGCTGATGTATCGGTTCCCGCCAATCAAAAAGCCGGGCTTAGCGGCGTAGTCATTGGGGTTGGTGCCAATAGCGGTAAAAGTCACGCGACAATCAAAAATAAAAAAGTTCCAATCACACGCAAAAGAAATCAGAATCCCGGCCGACAAAGGTGTCAGGCAAGGGCGGATCAGGGAGTTCGACAGTCATTGCCACAAGCCTTTTTGACGTTGAATCCGCCATTTGCGAGGTGAGCAATGGGCACTGTACTTCAAACACTTGCACCACAAACCCTGTACGTCACTATCCGTCGCGACGAGCTGCGCGCCCTGAAAGAAGAACGCGCCCAATTGCAGCACAAGCTGGCGCAAATGACCCGTTTGCTGGAGCAGGCCCAGTTTGGCGGCCAGGGCAAGCAGATCGCCTGATCGCTGACCCGCTGTCGCGGTGGCAGATCCCCTGCGTTGATCTGCCACTGAAGCACTGCCCGCCTCTGCCTCACCCAGCCCTGCCAGCAAGGCGCGCAAGTCTCCGGGTTTGCAGACAGCCTGGCAACCCGAAAGACATCCGTTACAGCACCTTTTGCCAGAACATCGCACGCCCCATCTGCGGATCGAGCTGATACCCGTCAAAACCCTGCTTCTTGTAAGCGGCCTTCGCCACCTCATTGCCTTCCAGCACTTCGAGCGTCAGCTTGCAGCAGCCACGCTGCCGGGCAATCTCCTCGACCTTGGCAAGCATTTTCTGACTGATGCCCAGGCCACGATGGGAAGACAGCACCACCACATCATGAATGTTGACCAGCGGGCGGCAGACAAAGGTGGAGAACCCCTCGAAGCAATTGACCAGCCCTACCGGCTCACCGGCAATGAATGCCAGCACACTGAAGGCATGGGGACGCTTGGCCAGTTCACTGGCCAGTTGCTGACGGGTGTCGAGAGACAAGGATTCACCACCGCCCATGACATCTTCGGCGTAGTGATTAAGCAGCGTACCGAGCGCTTGGGCGTGAACCGGATTGGTATAGCTTGCTTGCAGGACCAGGACCTCTGGGGTTTGCATTGGCATCCTCTTTAAAACAATCGTTCGCGTCTGACAGACGTAGCCGGGGATTCTACCGCTTCGTAGATGAAAGTCGTTCAATCGGTATGCAGGAATTTTCAGGCAATGATCTCGCAGGCCGATTTCGGCGCCAGATGTGCCTCCAGCAACACGACTTCAACAGCCCGCCCGTTCAACTGCACCAAAGCGAATTAAACAGCGCACCCTCATATGGCATTCGGGTGCCTGACGGTGCAAACAGGGTCCGAAAACGCCCTGTTAGCAGGCAGCGCGCGGTGCGCCAGCAACTATCCGACGACCGGTAACAAGCCCCTGTTTCTCAACATCCGGGCGTCTGACCGATCAGTTTTTCCCCTCTCAATGCCAAAGATGTCGTCAATCTGAATGCGCCGCAGCCTCGGTCCAGACATTTCCCGGTAAAAAAGTCGAAACTTCTGAAAAACCGCCGGGTCATCTGATAAGACCCGCCTATGCTGAGCAATGACCTCATAAACGGCGTCATCACCCTGTCCTTGAAGCTGCGTCAGACAGTAAATGGGTACTGATCTTGCGTGAACTTGTGCGTCCGGCCGCAGGACATGGTCCGGAGCAACTTCAGAACTGCACCGACACTGTATTAATTGGGAGAACACGATGATAAGCGCCGCTGTAAAAACCCAGCAGGGAGAGAGTTTTGGTCAGCCGGCCAGCGAGCTGAATCATCCGGTTCTGAGCCGGTCGCAAATGCCTTTATTGCATTTGCCGACCACACCAGCATTGCCTCAGCACACCATTTCCCAGGTCAACCGCCGCAAGGTGCTGTTCGTGACCTCGGAACTGGCTGATCTGGTCAAGACCGGCGGCCTGGGCGATGTTTCAGCGGCACTGCCGAGGGCCATGCGTCACCTGCACGATGTCCGTGTGCTGATTCCCGGCTACCCGCAAGTGATCAATAGCGGCAACCCGATCCACATCATCAGTGAACTGGGCGGCTATGCGGCACTGCCGCCGTGCAAGGTCGGGCGCATGGACATGAAAGATGGCCTGGTCATCTATGTGTTGATCTGCCCCGAACTGTACGAGCGCGAGGGCACGCCCTACGGCGATGTCAACGGCCGCGACTGGTCCGATAACCACATCCGCTTTGCCCGCCTGGGCCTGGCAGCCGCCGATTTTGCGGCCGGTTCAGTCAAGACCCAATGGTGCCCGGAACTGGTGCATGCCCACGACTGGCCGGCAGGCTTGGCGCCGGCCTATATGCGCTGGCGCGGACAGACCACACCGAGCATTTTCACCATCCATAACCTGGCCTACCAGGGCACGGTCAGCCCGACCACCGCACGTGAGCTGGGTTTGCCCGAACAGGCACTGACCCCCGAAGGCATGGAGTTCTACGGCAAGCTGTCGTTCATCAAGGCCGGTATGGCTTATGCCAGCCACATCACCACGGTCAGCGCCACCTATGCCAAGGAGATCACCACGGCCGACTTCGGTTGCGGGCTGGAAGGTTTCCTGCAGAGCAAGGCTGAACAGGGCAAGCTCAGCGGCATCCCGAACGGGATTGATTCGAGCTGGGATGCCGCCACCGATAAACACTTGATCTGCCACTTCGCACCCAATGAATGGCTGCGCAAGGAAATCAACGCCGACTACGTGCGCGAGCTGTTTGAGCTGGAACCCTCCAAAGGCCCGCTGTTTGCCGTGGTCTCCCGGCTGGTTTACCAGAAGGGTCTGGACCTGACCATTGGTGTGGCCGAACACATCGTCGCCAACGGCGGGCAGATCGCAATCATCGGTCGTGGCGAGCCGGAAGAAGAACAGGCCATGCGTGATCTGGCGGCACGCTTCCCCGGCCGGGTCAGTGTCCGGGTGGGCTTTAACGAGACCGATGCACGGCGCATGTTTGCCGGTAGCGATTTCTTGCTGATGCCGTCGCGGTACGAACCTTGCGGCCTGAGCCAGATGTACGCGCAGCGCTTCGGTTCGCTGCCGGTGGCGCGTAACACCGGCGGTCTGGCTGACACCATCGAAGACGGTGTGACGGGCTTTCTGTTCAACGAATCCACGGTCGAGAGCTACACCGAAGCCCTGACCCGGGCCTTCAAAGTCTTTGAAAACACCACCCTGCTCAACGCGATGCGTTGCCGCGCCATGGCCGCACCGTTCAACTGGCAGCAGGCGGTCGAACCCTACGCTGAGCTTTATCAGGACCTGTTGAAGAAAAATCTGGGCGTTGCCCTGCACTACTGAGAAATGAGGTCGCGGATGCCTTTGCGTACAGAACCTGCCTGGCGCCACGGCGCCGTTATGCAGGACCGGCAACACACACGATTCGCCCTCTGGGCACCGGATGCACAAAACGTTTCCCTGCTGCTGGACAACGCTCAGGCGCTGGCAATGCCGGCGCAGGGCGATGGCTGGTTCGTACTGGAGACGGCCTGTCCTGCCGGCACCGGTTACCACTACCTGATCGACAATCAACTGCAGGTGCCCGACCCGGCATCGCGCGCCCAGAACGGTGACGTGCACACCTCCAGCCGGGTCGTCGACCCGGCTGCCTACCCTTGGCAACACGCCGGCTGGCAAGGCCGTCCGTGGCACGAGGCGGTCATCTATGAACTGCACGTGGGTGCACTCGGTGGCTATGCCGGCGTCGAAAAACACCTGCCGCGCCTGGTAGAGCTGGGAGTGACCGCCATTGAACTGATGCCGCTGGCGCAGTTTCCCGGTGATCGCAACTGGGGCTACGACGGCGTGCTGCCGTATGCCCCGCAGGCCTCCTACGGCACCCCCGAACAGCTCAAACGGCTGATCGACGCCGCCCACGGCTACGGCCTGATGGTCATCCTTGACGTGGTGTACAACCACTTTGGTCCGGACGGTAATTACCTGGGGCAATACGCCAAAGCATTCTTCCGCGAGGACGTCCACACACCGTGGGGCGCGGCCATCGATTTTCGTCGTCCCGAGGTGCGCAGCTTTTTCATCGACAACGCACTGATGTGGCTTAACGAGTACCGCTTCGACGGCCTGCGCATGGATGCCGTGCATGCCATCAACGACCCGGACTTTCTTCAGGATTTCGCTCGCCAGGTGCGCGCCGGTATCGAACCGGGCCGGCATGTCTGGCTGAACCTGGAAAACGAGTTCAACCAGGCCAGCCTGCTTGAACAGGGCTTCGATGCACAATGGAACGACGACGGGCACAACACCCTGCATGTGCTGCTGACCGGCGAGACCGATGCCTATTATCAGGATTTCGCCGACCAGCCGACCCACAAACTGGCACGCCTGCTCAGTGAGGGTTTTGTCTATCAGGGCCAGACCAACCGGCACGGTGCCGCGCGCGGCGAAGCCAGCGCGCACCTGCCGCCCAGCGCCTTTGTGCTGTTCTTGCAGAACCACGATCAGATCGGCAACCGCGCCCTGGGTGAGCGCCTGCCACGCCTGGCCCCTGCCCCGGCGCTGCGCGCCGCCACCGTGCTGTTGTTGCTGTCGCCGATGATTCCGCTGCTGTTCATGGGGGATGAGTGGGCCGCGCGCGAGCCATTCC
The DNA here is from genome assembly GCF_024129905.1 of Pseudomonas sp. 21LCFQ010. NCBI lineage: Bacteria > Pseudomonadati > Pseudomonadota > Gammaproteobacteria > Pseudomonadales > Pseudomonadaceae > Pseudomonas > Pseudomonas sp. 21LCFQ010. Next base: position 70,772 of record NZ_JAMYDZ010000004.1, read on the forward strand.
TGTTTTTCACCAGCCACCATGGCGAGCTGGCCGATGCGGTGCGTGAAGGCCGACGCAACGAGTTTGCTGACTTTGCCGCGTTCGCCGACCCGCATCAGCGCGAACGGATTCCGGACCCCAACGACGTGCAGACCTTCGAGGCCTCCAGACCGGCTCTGGCAGCTCTGGAGCTGGACACCGAGCAAGGGCTGGAGCACCGCCAATGGCTGGCTTTCTATCAACAACTGCTGGAAACCCGCCACCGCGAGATCGTGCCACGTCTGCCCGGTGCCTTTGCTCTGGGCGCTGAAGTGCTGGCCGACGGGGTGGTCAGTGCACGCTGGAAAATGGCAGACGGTCAGATCCTGCGCATCGACCTGAACCTTGCTGAACAGCCGGTCGAGCTGCCACCGGCCAGCCCTGCCGAGCTGATTTTCGCCAGCACCCCAACGTCGATCGAACCTTGGCATAACGGCAGCCTCGAACCCTGGACAGCCATTGTCAGCCTGTCAGCCCATGACGTTGCGGAGATTCAGGATGAGCAATGAGCAACTGGAAAAATTGGCAACCGAAGTCGGCCTGTCGGTGCATTGGGTCGACGCCAATGCCAGGCCACAGACCGTCAGCCCCGAGGTGTTGCGCAAGGTACTCGACGCCCTTGGTTACCCGGCGCATAGCCGCGAGGCCATTGATGCCAGCCTGCTGCGGGTGCAGACCGAACACCATGGTCGTCAGGCACCGCCGTTATTGACGGTTGATGTCGACAGGCCGCTGGACCTCTCGGCCTGGTTCGAGCCCGAGACCCCTTTTACCCTGCATCTGGAAGATGGCACCTCGATCCAGTCCTGCCTGGACGCGGATGCCAACCTGCCGGCCATTACCCCGGTGGGCTATCAGCAGCTTGATATCGTCGGCCAACAGCTGACGATCGCGGTTGCGCCGTTGACCTGCTACAGCATGGCCATGGCCTGCCAGAATGAGGTGCCGCGCGCTTGGGGCCTGACCACTCAGGTGTACAGCCTGCGCCGCGAGGGTGATGGCGGTTTTGGTGACACCCAGGCGCTGGAAGGCCTGGCCCGCACCGCCGGCGAACGTGGCGCCGATGCGCTGGCGATCAGCCCGCTGCACGCCATGTTTGCCGATGACCCGCAGCGTTATAGCCCCTACTCGCCGTCCAGCCGGCTGTTTTTCAACAGCCTGTATGCCTCTCCCGCCTTGCTGTTGGGCGAGCGCGCCTGGCGCCAGGCCATTGAAGACAGCGGCCAGCGTGAAACCCTGGAGCAGCTTGAGCAACTCACGCTGATCGACTGGCCAGCGGCGGCGAAGGCCAAGTGGCAGGTGCTGCGCAAGCTCTTTGAAGGCTTCAGTGCCGGTGATCATCCGCTGCAGGAAGACTTCAACAGCTTTCGCCATGCCGGCGGTGAAGCGCTGGAGAATCACTGCCGCTTCGAGGCGATCCGCGAAGCATCCGCGCAACTGGGCATCAGCGCCAACTGGCACGAGTGGCCAGAAGATTTCAAGCAGCCGCGCAGCCAGGCAGTGGCCTTGTTTGCCGCGGCCCACGCCCATGACATCAGCTTTCATGCGTTCACCCAGTGGCTGGTGGCAAGGGGTCTGGAGCGTGCCCAGGTCGCGGCCAAAAGCGCAGGCATGCGCATCGGCCTGATTGCCGACCTGGCGGTCGGCGCCGATGGCGCGGGCAGCCAGGCCTGGAGCCGTCAGGATGAACTGCTGTCGGCGCTGACCGTGGGCGCACCACCCGACATTCTCAACCGTGCCGGCCAGAGCTGGGGCATTTCTGCCTTCTCGCCGGAGGGCCTCAAGCGCAACGGTTTTCGGGCCTTTATCGAAATGCTGCGTGCCAACTTTGCCCACGCAGGCGGCCTGCGCATCGACCACGTAATGGGCTTGCAACGCCTGTGGGTCATCCCGCTCGGCGCCTCGCCCAAAGAAGGTGCGTACCTCAACTTCCCGCTAGACGACCTGCTGCGCCTGCTGTGCCTGGAGTCGGCACGGCACCAGGCAATCGTGCTCGGTGAAGACCTGGGTACTGTCCCTGAGGGGCTGTCCGACAAGCTGTCAGCGCGGGCCATTCTGGGCATGCGGGTGCTGTTGTTCGAACAGCACAACGGCCAATTCAAGCCAATTCTCGATTGGTCGCCAGACGCGCTGGCCACCACCAGCACTCATGACCTGCCGACCCTGGCCGGCTGGATCAACGAGCTGGATATCGAATGGCACAGCCGCGTGGGCCATGTCGATGAGCAGGCAGAACATCACTGGCGCGAGGAGCGTGGCCGCGAATACGACGGTCTGCGCCAAGCCTTGAGCCAGAACAATCACAATTTTGCGCCAGACACTGACGACAGCGGCCTGATTATCGACGCCAGTATCCGTTACCTGGGCCATACCCGCGCACCACTGGTACTGCTTCCTGTGGAAGATGCGCTGGGCGTGCTCGAACAGGCCAACCTGCCTGGCACCATCGACAGCCACCCCAACTGGCGACGTCGGCTGGAGCCGCTCAGTAATCAATTGCTGGACCAGCAAGACGCTGCACGCCGCCTTGAACTGTTATCCCAGGCGCGTCAGCAAGCTGCGGAGCGTGACCGATGAACCACCCGATTCCCCTGCGTGCTACCCAACGCTTGCAGTTCCACAAAGATTTCACCCTTGATGACGCGATTGCCCTGGTGCCCTACTTCGCCCGCCTGGGCATCAGCCATATCTACGCATCACCACTGCTCAAGGCCCGGGCAGGCTCGATGCACGGTTACGATGTGGTCGACCCGACCGTCATCAACCCCGAGCTGGGCGGTGAACCGGCCTTGCGGCGGCTGGTTGCCACCTTACGTGAACACCAGATGGGGCTGATCCTCGACATCGTTTCCAACCACATGGCGGTCGGCGGCGCCGACAATCCCTGGTGGCTGGACCTGCTGGAATGGGGGCGCGGCAGCCCGTACGCGATTTTTTTCGATATCCAGTGGCATTCGCCGGACCCGCTGCTCAAGGGCCAACTGTTGCTGCCATTTCTGGGCAACGACTACGGCCCAGCGCTGCAAGGCGGGGAAATTCCACTGCGTTTCGATGAAACTGATGGGCGCTTCTATATCGAGCATTACCAGCACCACTTCCCGATCTGCCCGACCAGCTATGACGCGATTTTGCAGCATGCCCAGGATCCGCGCCTGGAAGAACTCAGCGAGCGCTTCGCCAAACTTGCGCAGTACCCTCAGGCTTACGAGCGTGCCCGGCAACTGCGCGCACAACTGGTTGAGCTGGTGGCTGATCAGTCCCTGCTCAAAACCATCCACAAGGCGCTGAAAGCCTTCGATTCGACTAAGCCTGACGGTTTTGCGCGCTTGCACGCGCTGCTTGAAGACCAGCACTACCGGTTGGCCAGTTGGCGCACCGCCGGTGACGACATCAACTGGCGGCGCTTCTTCGACATCAATGAACTGGGCGGCCTGCGCGTTGAGCGCCCGGCGGTGTTCGAAGCCACCCATGGCAAGATTTTCCAGTTGATTGCCGAGGGGCTGGTAGACGGCCTGCGTATCGACCACGTCGACGGCCTGGCCGACCCACGCGGCTACTGCCGCAAGCTGCACCGCCGGGTACAGGGCTTGCTGGCGCAGCGGCCCGCCCATGCGCCCCTTGAACACCTGCCGATCTTTGTCGAGAAGATTCTGGGGGCCGATGAGCAACTGCGCCATGACTGGAGTGTCGACGGCACCACCGGCTATGAGTTCATGAACCAGGTGTCGCTGCTGCAACATGATCCTGCCGGCGCGCAGCCGCTGGCCGAGCTGTGGAGCCGGATCAGCGAACGTAGCGCGGTATTTGCCGACGAAGAGCGGCTGGCCCGTGACCTGGTGCTGCACGGCAGCCTGGCCGGCGACTTCGAAAACCTCGCCCAAGGGCTGCTGCAATTGGCCCGCAGCGACCTGATGAGCCGTGATTTGACCCTGGGCGCGATCCGCCGCGCGCTGCTGGCGCTCATCTGCCACTTTCCGGTGTACCGCACCTACATCAGCGTTTGCGGGCGCAGTGCTGAAGACGAGCGCTTCTTCGAGCAAGCGATGCAAGGCGCACGCAGCAGCCTGAACGAAGGTGACTGGCCGGTGCTTGACTGGCTGCAACGCTGGCTGGGCGGCACCGCGTGGCGCTCGCTACCGCGTGGCAAGCTGCGCAAGCTGTACCGCAATGCCTGTGTACGCTTTCAGCAGTTGACCTCACCGGTGGCCGCCAAGTCTGTCGAGGACACCTCGTTCTATCGCTCGGCGGTGCTGCTGTCGCGCAATGATGTGGGCTTTCATCCGGGCCATTTCAGCGCGCCGCCGCAAGACTTCCACCAGGCCTGCCAGCAACGTCACCAATTCTTCCCCGACAACCTGCTGGCCACCGCCACCCACGACCACAAGCGCGGTGAAGACAGCCGGACCCGTCTGGCGGTCCTGAGCGAGTGTTCCGGCTGGTACGCCGAACAGGTCGAGCGCTGGCGGCAACTGGCGCAGCCGCTCAAGGACGGCGAGAGCGTTATCAGTGGCGGCGACGAGTTGATGCTCTATCAAGCGCTGCTCGGCAGTTGGCCGCTGGATCTGGAAGGCGAAGAGGCAACTGCTCAGTACCTTGAACGGCTGGTGCGCTGGCAGGAAAAAGCCCTGCGCGAAGCCAAACTGCAAAGCAGCTGGGCAGCGCCCAACCAGGCGTATGAGAGTGCCTGCCGGAGCTTCCTCGAACGCCTGCTGCTGGCTGACGAGGCGCAGCCGCTGCGCCAGTCGCTGGGTGCCACTGCCCTGCGCATCGCCCCCGCCGGCGCGCTGAACAGCCTTGCCCAAGTGCTGCTGCGCCTGAGCGTTCCAGGTGTGCCTGATTTGTATCAAGGCGCCGAGTTCTGGGACTTCAGCCTGGTCGACCCCGACAACCGTCGTCCGGTGGACTACGCTGCACGAAGCCGGGCATTGACGCAGCAGCCTGGCATCAGCGATTTGCTGCTCAACTGGCGTGACGGTCGCCTCAAACAGGCACTGATCGCCAGGGCGCTGGAGGTTCGCCGCCAGCACCCGGCACTGTTTGCCAGAGGGACTTATCAAGCCTTGCCGGTCAGTGGTCAGCAGGCGGACCGGGTGGTGGCCTTTGTCCGCGAACTGGACGGCGTGCGTGCGATTGTCGTGGTGCCGCGCATCTTCTCTGAACTATTGGGGACCGCACCAACTCCATTCATACAAGCCGGTGATTGGAGCGACACGCGGATCACCCTGCCGTTTGCCGAGCCCGGTCAGACCTGGCAAGGCCTGTTTGGCGAAAGCCTGACACTGGATGGCAAGCAACTGCCAGTCAGTACAGCGCTCAAGGAATTTTCCGTAAATTTGTTTGTTCAAAATTAGTAAAAGCCGGGAGTGTCGAAGAATGAGTGCCGACGAAAAAAGAATCCGCGAGTTTGCCTATCAGATATGGGAGTCCGAGGGCCGGCCCAACGGCAATGACCAGCGCCATTGGGAAATGGCCCGCAAGCTGGCCGAAGCCGAAGCCCTGGCGCCTGACAAAACCGCTGCACGCAGTGCCAGCAAACCGAGGTTGCCCAAAATCGACGGTGCTTTGGATGCCAAGGCGGATGCCAAGCCGGCCGGCAAAGCGCCGGGCAAAGCAGCGCCAGCGAGCAAGCCGGCTGCTAAAGCTGCGCCCAAGGCTGGCAAACCCGCTGCTGCCAAGCCCGCAGCCAAACCAGCAACCAAGCCAGCACCCGCCGCTACTGCGGCGACGCCGCAAAGCGAGCCTGCCAGCAAGCCCGCCGCCGTGAAAAAGCCGCGCAAGCCGGCCGCTTCATAAGCCCATGGCGCGCAGCGTCGAGCACCGCCACGGTTGCTCGACGCCTGCGCAGCCTCGGCTACACCCGATAACCCCGACATTTTCACGCGTATCGCAGCTTCTGGTTGCGGTAGCGGCACTGATCGCCCGCAAATCAACGTTTTCAGGAAACAACCATGAGCACGTCGTCGAATAAATCCGCCCCTGACAGCAGCGAGTACAAACCACTGGGCCCACGCATCCGCGAAGGCCTGCCCTTCCCTCTGGGCGCCAACTGGGACGGCCTGGGGGTCAACTTTGCCCTGTTCTCGGCCAACGCCACCAAGGTCGAGCTGTGCCTGTTCGACTCCAGCGGCGAGGTCGAACTCGAACGCATCGAACTGCCCGAGTACACCGACGAGATCTACCACGGCTACCTGCCCGACGCGCACCCCGGGCTGGTCTATGGCTATCGGGTCTATGGTCCTTATGACCCAGGCAACGGTCATCGTTTCAACCACAACAAGCTGTTGATCGACCCCTACGCCAAGCAATTGGTCGGCGAACTGAAGTGGTCTGAATCGCTGTTTGGCTACACCATCGGCCACCCCGACGGCGACCTGAGCTTCGACGAGCGCGACAGCGCGCCGTTCGTGCCCAAGAGCAAGGTCATCGACCCGGCCTACACCTGGGGCCGCGACCAGCGGGTCAGCACCCCGTGGGACAAGACCATCCTCTATGAGACCCACGTGCGCGGCTACACCAAACTGCACCCGGCGGTCCCGGACGACCTCAAGGGCACCTTCCTGGGCCTCAAGGTCCCGGAGGTCATCGATCACGTGCGCAAGCTGGGCGTGACCTCCGTGGAGTTGCTGCCCATCCATGCGTTCGTCAACGACCAGCACCTGCTGCAAAAAGGCATGACCAACTACTGGGGCTACAACAGCATCGCCTTCTTTGCCCCGGACCCGCGCTACCTGGCCCACGGCAAGATTGCCGAGTTCAAGGAAATGGTCGCCCACTATCACAAGGCCGGCCTGGAAGTGATTCTTGACGTGGTCTACAACCACACCGCCGAAGGCAACGAACTTGGCCCGACCCTGTCGATGCGCGGCATCGACAACGCTTCGTACTACCGTCTGATGCCGGACGACAAGCGCTTCTACATCAACGACTCCGGCACCGGTAACACCCTGGATCTCAGCCACCCTTGCGTGCTGCAAATGGTCACCGACTCGCTGCGCTATTGGGCGTCGGACATGCATGTCGACGGCTTCCGCTTCGATCTGGCAACCATTCTGGGCCGTTACCACGACGGCTTCGACGAGCGTCACAGCTTCCTGGTCGCCTGCCGCCAGGACCCGGTGCTGCGCCAGGTCAAATTGATCGCCGAGCCTTGGGACTGCGGGCCGGGCGGCTATCAGGTCGGTGGTTTCCCGCCGGGCTGGATGGAATGGAACGACAAGTTCCGCGACACGGTACGGGCCTTCTGGAAAGGCGATGAAGGCCAGTTGGCAGACTTCGCCGCACGCCTGACCGCATCGGGCAACATGTTCAACCAGCGCGGTCGGCGGCCACAGGCGTCGGTAAACTTTATCACTGCCCACGATGGTTTCACTTTGCACGACCTGGTGTCGTACAACGACAAACACAACGAAGCCAACGACGAAAACAATCAGGACGGCAGCAACAACAACCTGTCCTGGAACCATGGCGTGGAAGGCCCGACTGACGATCAGGACATCAACACCCTGCGTCTGCGCCAGATGCGCAACTTCTTTGCCACCCTGCTGCTGGCCCAGGGCACGCCGATGATGGTCGCCGGTGACGAGTTCGCCCGTACCCAGCACGGCAACAACAATGCCTATTGCCAGGACAGCGAAATCGGCTGGGTAAACTGGAACCTCGACAGTGATGGCGAGGCCTTGCTCAAGTTCGTCAAGCGCCTGATCAAACTGCGCCAGAGCTATCCGATCCTGCGTCGTAGCCGGTTCCTGGTTGGTGATTACAACGAGGAGATCGGGGTCAAGGACGTTACCTGGCTGGCACCGGATGGCAATGAGATGAGCATCGAGCAATGGCATGACCGCCATGGTCGCTGCCTGGGCATGCTCATGGACGGTCGCGCCCAGGAGACCGGTATCCGCCGCCCCGGCGCCGACGACACCCTGCTGCTGGTGGTCAACGCCCATCACGAAGACGTGGACTTTACCCTGCCGGAAGTCCCGCAAGGCACCCACTACACCTGCCTGATCGATACCCGCCAGGACGATGCACCGCGCAAACAACGTCTGGAGTTCGGTACGCAGTATGGCGTCGCCGCGCGGTCGCTGTTGCTGTTCGGCCTGCAGCGTGAAGATCAGGAATGATCGACACGCTGGAGCGTTTGCTCAGCCAGCAGGCACTCGCCCGAGCCGGCAGTGCCGGGCTGGGCGAGTGCCTGCGAGCGATGGTCAGCCAAGGGCTGGATCAACTGCCCTTGCCTGCCAGCGGCCAGACGCTGGCTCGCTGGCAGGCACTGGCCGAGGTGGCGGGCCATAGCCTGGGTCTGTGCAAGCTGTATGAAGGGCATACCGACGCGCTGGCAATTATCCAGGAGCTGGATGCCCCTGCGGTGCCTAACGGCAGCACCTGGGGCATGTGGGCGGCCGAACCACCGCAGGCCCGCTTGCGGGTCAGCGCTGCCGGCGCCGGGTTGCGGGTCGACGGCCTGAAAGCCTGGTGCAGCGGCGCTGCGGTGCTCAGCCATGCACTGGTGACCGCCTGGGATGAACAAGGTTGCCAGCAACTGGTGGCCGTGCCGCTGGCGCAAACTGGCGTGCAGGTCACTGACGATGGCTGGCATGCGGTCGGCATGGCGGCAACAGCAAGTGTCGAGGTGCGCTTCGACCAGGCCAGCGGCTGGGCGGTTGGCGGGCCGGGTGATTATCTGCAACGCCCCGGTTTCTGGCAGGGTGCGATTGGCATCGCCGCGTGTTGGTATGGCGCGGCCAGTGCGCTGGCGTTGTCGCTGCCAGCGCAGTTGAGCACGCGCCCCGAGCCCCACGGGTTGGCACATCTGGGCGCGGTAGATGCCGCATTGTCCAGTGCCAGCCTAGTTCTGCAAGACGCCGCCAAACAGCTTGACGACCGAACGGTCAATAATTACGAACTGCTGGCCCGCCGTAGCCGGGCCAGTGTGGAAAACACGGTCGAGACCGTGATCCAGCATGTGGGCCGGGCGCTGGGTGCCGGCCCTTACTGCAAGGACGCCGGGTTTGCCCGGATGGCCGCCGATTTGCCGGTATTCATCCGCCAAAGCCATGCTGAACGTGATCTGGCAACACTGGGTGAACAGGTTGTACAGACCAGAGCGCACCGCGGGTGGCGGTTATGAATGACGGATTTGTGGTCAGCGATGACGCACAGGGCCGTGGCACTGCGCTGCACGCCTGGCAAGCCTCGGAGAAACTGGCCGCCGTGGCGGCGATCAGTGCCGACCTGCTGGTGCCCTTCGCCCATCGCGCCGTGATCGTCGCGCCCCATCCGGATGACGAGGTGCTGGGCTGCGGCGGGCTGTTGAGCCAGTTGCATCAATTGCAGCGTGACCTTTTGCTGGTCTCGGTTACCGACGGCACCGCCAGCCATCCCGGCTCCTCCAACTGGTCGGCCCAGCGCCTGGCCATTGAACGCCCTCAGGAAAGCGTCCAGGCCCTGGCTCGTCTGGACTTGCCCGCCGATCTGGATTGGCAGCGGCTGGGCATCAGCGACACCGCTGTGGCCGAGCAAGAAGCCGACCTGACGAGGTTTTTGACCGATCGGTTGCAAACCACCGATGTGGTGTTCAGCACCTGGCGGGGCGACGGTCATGGCGACCATGAGGCAGTGGGTCGCGCCTGCGCAGCCGCCTGCCTGCAAAGTGGCGCCCGCTTGGTTGAAGTGCCGATCTGGGCCTGGCACTGGGCTGAACCGGACGATCAGCGCCTGCCCTGGGAGCGGGCCCGCAAGGTATTACTCGACCCGGCCACCCTGCAACGCAAACGCGATGCTGTCGGCGCGTTCGTCAGTCAACTGCAGGGCGATCCGACCGTGGGACTTGCGCCCATCCTGCCCGACTGGGCCTTGCAGCGGCTGCTGCAACCTTTCGAACTGGTGTTCATATGAGCGTGACCGACGACTACTTTGAGCACCTGTTTGAAGACAATGACGACCCTTGGGCATTTCGCCAACGCTGGTACGAACAACGCAAACGCGCCCTGACCCTCGCCGCATTGCCGCACCCGCACTACCGGTCGATCTTCGAACCCGGCTGCGCCAATGGCGAGTTGAGCGCCCTGCTCGCGACCCGCTGCGACCGCTTGCTGGCCTGCGACACCTCGGCCCGTGCGGTAACCCTGGCCCGTCAGCGCCTGCATGACTGCCCGCATGCGACGGTCATGCACGGTCGCCTGCCGCAAGACTGGCCAGCAGAAAAATTCGATCTGATCGTGTTCAGCGAGGTGGGTTACTACCTTGATGAAGCCGACCTGCGCGCCTGCATAAAGCGCATGGACGACTCGCTCAGTGACAACGGCCAGCTGCTCGCCTGCCACTGGCGCCCGGTTATCGATGGCTGCCCGCTGGATGCTGAGCAAGTCCACCGCCTGGTAGCTGAGCAACTGCCGTTGCAGCGCATTTGCCTGCACCGCGAGGCGGATTTTGTGCTGGAAGTGTTCGCTCGCCGGCAGGATTCAATTGCCCAACAGGAGTTTGACCATGATCGGCGTGCTGATTCCCGTCCACAATGAAGAGCAGCACCTGGACCAGTGCCTGGCAACGATCCAGCAAGCGGCTCACCATCCGGGGCTTGAGCATGAGCCGGTGAGCATCATTGTGGTGCTCGACAGCTGCACCGATGGCTCGGCACAGATCGCCCGTGCTCGCGGGGTGATGACCCTTGAATTGCAAGCCCGTAATGTCGGCCAGGCCCGCGCTGCCGGTGCACGGCAACTGATCGGCCTGGGCTCGCGCTGGCTGGCCTGCACCGACGGCGACGGCAACGTCGCCGAGGACTGGCTTTACCAGCAACTGGCGTTACAGGCCGATGCGGTCTGCGGCACGGTGACGCCGGGTCAGTGGTCTGAAGGCTATTCTGAAGCCGCCAGGATCGAGTACCAGCGCCGCTATCAGCACCGTGAGGGTCACCGTCATGTGCACGGCGCCAATCTGGGAATCAGCGCGCAGGCCTATCAGCAGGCCGGTGGCTTCCCGGCGCTGGCCTGCCATGAAGACGTGCATCTGGTCCGCGAACTGGAGCTCAGCGGCGCCCGGATCGCCTGGAGCTGCCGCCCCAGAGTGACCACCAGCGCCCGCCTCGACCCCCGTGCCCAAGGCGGGTTCGGCGACTATCTGCGGTCATTGGAAACATCCGCGTAGGAGCAGCTTCAGCTGCGAAGCGGCGAATTCGCAGCTAAAGCTGCTCCTACGGGCATTTGATGATTATTGGTGCCGTGCGGTCTGCATTCCGGAGCTGTCACTGTTTGTCGCGCCCAGTACATCGCTGAAGAACTTCCCGGCCTCGGCACTCAGGGTGCGATGGATATCCTCGCGATCGACACCGTCGGGGTCGTTGCACAGCACCGGCGTGGTCGCACGTTGCTCATCGGTGCACGGCGCCATGAACACGAAATGCCCGGCACCGGCCAGGCGCTTGTAATCCGGCGCAGTGGGCAGCTTGCGCGCCAGCGCTTCGGCGTTTTTGTCCAGTGGTAACAGGCGGTCCTCTTCGCCGGCATACATCAACACCGGCACATGGACGTCGCTGAGGGTCTGGCGACCGAACATCAGGCTCAATGGCGCCATCAGCATCAACGCACCGACCCGCGGATCGGCCTCGGCTTGCAGGTCGTCACGATCGGCCACCAGCCAGCCCTGGGTGCGGCAGGCATCCTGATCATCCGGGCGTTCGAGGCAATAAGTGCGCAAGCGCTGCGGGTCCGGGCGGGCACCGGCCAGAATCAGCGCGGTTTCACCCCCGGCAGAATAGCCAATCACCCCAACCTGCTCGGCACTCAGATAAGGCGACAGCAACGGGTCGTCAAGGGTGGCGGTAATCGCCGCAGAAATCTGCAACGGGCGACCGTACAGATTGCTCAGGCTGCCCAGGCGGCTGTGGTCGCGGTCGTTGTCGCCAGGGTGCACCACCGCGACCACCACAAAGCCCTGACGCGCCAGCGCTGTGGCCAGGTCATGCATCGCCAGTGGCGTGCCGGTATTGCCATGCGACAGCATCAGCAGCGGAAAACGCCCCATGGCGACCGGCGCATCCTTGCTGGCCTGTAGTTGATAGCCACGCACCGGGCTGACCTGATCGTCCGCACTGGAGGGGTAAAACGCGATGGCCTGCATCGCCTGCTCGTCGAGCGGATCAGCGATGGTCAGCACGTGAAAGCCCACACTCCAGTCGCTGTCAGCCCTGACCTGCACCGCAACGAGGCCATCGAGCAGACACAGCAGCATTACTGCACACAGACGCAGCATGGTGAACTCCCCCCTCGTGGCACATACCCGCCCTCACCGCCGATATAGACGGCAAAACATGTCATTAAGACACTCAACAGCGAAGATAGTGCACGAGACGGGCCAGATCGGCTTGATCGCCAGCGACCTGGCCGCCACCAGCAGCGTCCGCTCAGCGCGATGCGGTCACAACGCAGGTCCTGAAGGTGCAACACGGTGGTTATCGCCCGGCACTGCTGGTTTGGTTTGCGGGGCCTTGAGTGAGCCGATGTACACCGCCAGCACCGTCAGCAGCGCGCCGCTGATCTGCAACAGCGTGCTTGCCTTGCCCAGCAGGGTAATGTCGATGAAGTAGGTGATCACCGGTTCCAGCAGCAGGATCAACCCGGCCAGCCCCAGGCTCAGTGCACCGATCGAGCGGTTGACCAGCAGCCAGCCGATGAACTGCACCAGCACGCCATAGATGATCAGCATCACCAGGGTCTGGGTATCGACGATCGCCAGGCTTTCACCGTTGACCAGCGCATAGGCCAGCAGCACCAAAGCCGCCCAGAGACTGAGATTGAGCACCTGCGCGATTGAATCACCGCCGCCATCGGCCAGCTCCCGGCTGATTTTCAGGAAATACACGCATACGGCATAGGCAAGGCCCGAAAGCACGCCGTACACCACGCCTTTGACACCGGCAGCGCTGGCCATTTCCGGCAGCAACAACAGGTACAGTCCAGTGAAGGCCAGCAGCATCGACAGCACAAACAACCCCGACGGTTTTTCACGCAACAGCAAGAACCCCAACAGGGTCATGAAAAATACCTGACAGTTGGTCAGGATCGAGCCAATGCCTGGGCCGACGATGTAGATACTTTCGTGCCACAGGGCCAGGTCGATGGCCAGAAAGACCCCGGCCAGCGCGGTATACAGACGCGCTCTGGGGTTGGCCAGGCGGGCCGGCATGCGCCGCCATTTGAGCAGGATGTAAAACAGTACCGAGGCAATCAGCATGCGGTAGAAGCCCGCCCCGCCGGCGCCGATATTGGCGAATGCGACGGCCAGGGCCGAGAGGCTGAGCATCAGCCCGCCAAGGGTAAGTTCGATAATGGCCCGGTTGCGGGTGTTGGACATGTGAAACCTCATGTTGATCAAAAGCCGAAAAGTCCGTATCAATGCCGGGCCAGCGTATCGCGCTGGCCTTGAGGCGTATTGGACAAAACTGGACTGTTGATGGATGACCTCTGCGCTCAGGCGCAACCGCCCGCCGAGAAGGATTTCATGCATTTCCAACGCCTCCCCGAGGGTGGCTGCGAATTGCTGTCGGCCCGTTTCAGCCGCCAGGCCTTTGGCCGGCACTCACACGACTATTACGCATTCGGGGTGATCAGCAGCGGTGCGGAAAAGCTGTTTTACCGGGGCGCTTATGCACTGGGCGGGCCCGGTAGCGTGGTAACCCTGAGCCCCGGCGAGATTCATGATGGGCTGCCGGGCCACGATAGCGGCTGGGCCTACCGGATGCTGTATCTGGACCCCGCCTGGGTCAGTCGGCACCTGTTGAATGACGCCGGATCCGGCCAAGCCATTCACCTGTTCACCAGCGCCATGCAACACGCGCCCGCACTGGCCCGGCATTTCGTCCAGCAGCACCGCCTGCTGGAGCAGTCAGACAACCCGCTGGAGCGCGAAACAGCCCTGCTCGACCTGCTCAGCCAGTTGTTCGAACGCAACGGCGTCCAGCCTGTTCGAGCAGCCGCCAACGCTGCCGAGCCTTGGGCGGTCAGCCAGGTCCGGCACAAGCTTGACGCCGACTTTGCCCAGGACATCAGCCTGGCGGATCTGGCTGCGCTGGTCGGGCTCGATCCGCTCTACCTGATTCGGGTATTCAAAAAACACACCGGCGTATCGCCGCACAGTTACCAGATCCAGAAGCGCGTGGGCCGGGTCCAGACGCTGCTACGGGCCGGCCTGAGTCTGGCGCAGGCCTCAGCGGCCTGCGGCTTCTGCGACCAGAGCCACATGAATCGGGCCTTTCGCAAGGTTGTCGGCCTGACGCCGGGCAAGTTTCGCTAGGCAGGCGCAACGACACCAATCCGGCCCTCGCGCCTGCTGCTTGGCTCAGTAGCCGGTCAGCGATCGAAGCGCTCGGCCAGACTGCGCAGGGCCAGCAGCTGTTGGCCGATCTGTTGGCTGATCCGCTGACCGTCGACGGCCTTGGCGGCGCTGTGGCTTGACAGTTCGGCCACGCTCATCACCTATTGGTTGAGAGCATCGGCCACCTGGCCCTGCTGCTCCATGGCACTGGCGATCTGCGCGCTCATCGCCGCGATCTGCTCCAGCGCGTGGTTGACACCGCTGAAGCTGTCTTTCACCGAACCCACCGCAGCGGTGCTCTGCGCGGCCAGCCGTTGCCCCTCATGGGCCAGACGGACGCTGAGTTCGGTGCTCTGCCGAAAGCTGTGCAGCAGCGGCTGGATATCTTCAGTGGCCCGCTGGGTGCGACTGGCCAGTTGCCGGACCTCATCGGCGACCACACTGAAACCGAGCCCGGCGTCACCGGCCCTTGCCGCCTCAATGGCAGCATTGAGCGCCAGCAGGTTAGTCTGCGCGGCGATCGAACTGATGATCCCGGTCATCGCCCCAATGGCCTCGGTGGCCGCGGCCATCTGCCCGGCGGCCGCGCTGATATCCGCCACTGAGGTGACCAAGTGTTGCATCGACTGGAGGCTCTGAGCGGACAATTGCTGGCCCTGGGCAGAGAGCGTTGCCGCCGCAGAGGTCGCGGCGGCACTGTCATGCAGGTTGCGTGACACCTCCTGAATAGTCGCGGCCATCTCGGTCAGGGCCACCACCGACTGGTCCGACTCGCTGCGCTGTCATCGCTGCACTGGACGATATTGCCGGCAAGATCAACGCGGCAGATCAGCGCCGTTGCTGCGGGTTCGGTCTTCATCACGGTGCTCCTCACAGTACTTCGCCTGAACAAAAAAGCCCGCCACGAAGGCGGGCAAACCAAGGGAGCGGTATAACGACTGATCGGTCAGAAGTGGTGCACGTAACGCACTTGCAGACGGCTGCCCTCGGGGCGGTTTTCCACGTCCTGCTCGAAATAGGCGTTGGCGAACAAATGGTCATGGGGCGAAAAGCTGTACATCACTCCCGGACCGATGGCCCAGACTTTCTCCCGCCGACCGGAGACGTCGTGGCCGTCGAAACGGCTGTCGCTGATCTGCTTGAGCCAATAGCCGTTGATGCCCAGGCGCAGGTGCTCGGTGACCGCATACTCGGTAGTGAAGTTGGCGTGCAGCGCCTGGCCGGCCTGGACATCGTCGATATCCCCCAGCGAACGCAGCGGGTCGCTGTTCTTGCCGTTGTACAGGTAGTGCGCCCGCAACGAGGCGGTCCACTTGGGGGTGAACCAATAAGTGGCGGCCCAGTAGGGGTTGAACGACCAGGCATTGTTGCCGGGGTTGATGTCGCGGTCGCGGTCATACTCGCCGGTGGCCAGGTTGACCTGCAGTTCGATGCGGTGCACGAAGCGCGGACCGTTGTCGCCCATGATCGGATCAAACTGAATGAACGGCCCGACCAGCAGGTCACCTACCCCGCTCTGGCCCTTGAGCGCCAGATTGTCCAGGCCGTCGTCGACCTTCATCCGGGTAATCACTGGCAGCACCAGGTTCAGGCCCAGATTGCCGTTGCCCAGGCGCAGATCAGACAGGTAACTCAGTTGGGTCAGCCACAGTTGGTAGTCCACGGCATGCTTGGGCAGGCCCAGGTCATTGCCGTTCTGGTCGCGCAGGTGGTTGGCCGAATAGTTCTGGAAGTACTGCTGCAAGTACCAGCCACCGCCGGCCGGCAGGCCGCCGTCCATGAAACTGGTCAGGCCCAGGTTGAGGGCCGGCAAGTCGTAGGCACCGGCCAGCGGAGCGCTGGCCAGGCCGACAGCCATTACACAGGTCGAAAGGGTTGTTCTGCTCATCATTGGCGTCCCCGTTACAGCTGAAAATGGAGGCAGTGCTTCACTGACCCAGCGCCGGATGCACTGAGGCGACCCGATACCTGCCAGCATGAAAGACCAGCGGTTCTGCGCCGCTGTATCGGTATTGCTCGATTTCACCAATGAAAATCAGATGATCGCCGCCTTCATATTGGGTGACGTTACGGCACACCAGCACCGCGACCACGTCGTCGAGTACCGGCATGTCGGCCTTGCCCAGGGCGTAGGGCACGCCGGCGAACTTGTCAGTGGCGGGCCTGGCGAACTGGCCGGATATCTCGTGCTGGTCGGCACCGAGGATGTTGATGGCAAAGTGGCTGGCGCCCAGGAAGTCGTTCATGCTCAAGGCCGAACGCGCCAGGCTCCAGAGCACCAGCGGCGGGTCCAGCGACACCGAGGAAAACGAATTGGCGGTCATGCCGACGTTGCGCCCGTCGGCAGTGCGGGTGGTGATCACGGTCACGCCGGTGGCGAACTGGCCCAGCAGGTTGCGCAATTCGCGCACATCGCGGCCCTGCACTTCAGTGAGTTCAGCAGGGGTGGTGGTGGCTGCATTCATGGTCGATGCTCTGCGTTGTTATCGTTGTATTGATCAAGCGGCCTGCTGGCTCATGCTCTGGATAAAATGCTGGCACTGGCTGGCGTCGAACCACCAGGGCGCGAACCGGCGTGGGTCGTCAAAACCGTTGGTGATGGCGCTGGCCAGCGGCTGCACCGCGCTGGCCGCGCCGAGCAGTTGCAGCAGGTGCGGCGCTGGCGGTTGCAGCATGCTGTTGGTCCACTCCACGACGTGGCGGGCGTAGCTCCAGTACTGCTCGAAGGTCTGCTCCATCCACTGGCCGCTGAACGGCTGGCTACCCTGGGCAAGAATTGCGTCCAGATACACCTTGCTGCACTTGGCGGCATTGTTGGCGCCCTGGCCGGTAATCGGGTCGTTGACCACCAGCGCATCGGCCATGCCGAACACCTGGCGGCCAGACGGCAAGGTCAGCACCGGGCGGCGCACCATTGGCGTGAAGCGTCCGGCCAGAAAGCCGTTGTCGTCGGTCAGGCGCACGTTGGCGCAGCGTTCGGCTTCCCAGGGCAGGTAACGGCGCACCAGTTCCAGGCTCTTTTGCAGATGCTGGTCGGGGTCGTTGATGCCCTGCCAGCAATCCAGCGGGCCGCCGGGGATGCCTTCGAACACCATGATTTCGCAGGGGCCATTGACGGTCAGGGCCGGGAACACAAAGTATTCACCGACCCCCGGAATAAGGTTGAACGCCACCCGCGAGTACGGCGACACCGGGGTCATGCCTTGCACGTAGGTCAGTGCCAGCGCCCGCTGCGGGGTGCTGAATGCGGTGCGCTGCGGGTCCTTGGCGAACAGGTTGACCACCTCACCCTTGCCCGCCGCCAGCAGTACCAGGTCGTGGCTGGCCGACAGGCGCTCCAGCTCAGTGATGCCGACGTCTTCGATCAGCAACTCGCCGCCACGCTTGACGAACGTGTCCATCCACACCGGCATCTTCAGACGCTGGTCCACCGATTGCGCGTAGCGCTCCAGCCGCGCACTCCAGCTGAACAACGACTGGCCCGGCACCTCGGGGTTGAGCACGTTGAGGCCAATGCCTTCTACCGCAGGGCATTGCTCTTCCCAAAAGTTGATACCCAGGTCGCGCTCGGTCTGCAGCGCGGTGTTGAACATGCACTGGCTGGACATCACTTTGCCGGCCTGGATTTGCTCAGCCGTGCGATTGGTGGCCAGGGTTACCTGATATCCCTTGGCCAACAGGCCCAAGGCAAGTTGCAGCCCGGCCTGGCCGGCTCCGACGATAGCGATTCGACGCATTGTTATTCTCCACGGCTTGTTGGGGCGGCGCTGACGGGCGCCGCTGTTGCTGTTTGCGGCTGCTGTTTGCGGCTGCTGTTCGCGGCTCAAGCCGCTCCTACATAGCCAGGCGCGCGATGGCCGGGCGGTTCTGTTCCGGGCCCATCACCGAGTAACCACCATCGACGGCGTAGTCGGCACCGGTGACGAAGCTGGCCGCAGGTGAACACAGGAACGCCACGACACTGGCGACCTCCTGCGGCTCGCCGAGCCGGCCCAGCAGGTGGTAGTCGGCCGCGACCCGGTCGGCCTTGCTGCGCTCGCCACCACTGACCTCGGCGATGACTCGCGACCAGGTCCAGCCCGGCGACACCGAGTTGACCCGGATACCGTCCGCGGCAAAATCCATGGCCATGCTGCGGGTCAGCTGACGCATCGCGGCCTTGGACACCGGGTAGATCCAGCGCCCGGTCTGCGCGCAACTGGCCGAGATCGAGCTGAAGTTGACGATGGCACCGCGGCGCGCCTTGAGGTCCGGGTGCAGTGCCTGCGCCAGCGCCACGGCCGAAACCAGATTGACGTCCAGGGCGCGCAGCCAGTCCTGACGCGGCGAAGCAAAGCCGTCGTCCAGATAGGTGCAGGCCAGATTGATCAGCAGGTCCACCGCGCCAAAGCGTTCACGGATATCTGCGGTGGCACGGGCCAGTGCGGCATCATCGGTGATGTCCAGAGCCACAAATGCGCCGCACTCGCCCAACAGCTCGGCCGCTCGCTCACCGGCGCCGGCATCGATGTCCAGCAATACCACTCTGGCACCGGCGTCGATCAGTGCGCGGGCCACGGCCATGCCGATCAGGGTTGCGCCGCCACTGACCAGTGCCAGCTTGCCGTTGAGGGCGTCGTTACGAATGAACTCGCTCATCTCAGGCCTCCACACTGGCGGCCCAATTGGGCATCAGGGTGTTGGACGGCAGGCGCTCGTCGCGCAATTTGTCGGCGGTCTCGCGCCCGGCCACCGGCAACCCGGCGGGGTCCAGCAGGCCAATCTGGACCAGCACGCTGGCCTGGTCCCAATAGATGTGCTCATGGCACAGTTTCGGCCCGCGAAACCGCACCACGCCCAGCATCGGGATCTCGACCTTGCGCCCGGTGGGCGGCACGCCGGGCAGCATCCAGTCGATGACGCTGTCGTGGGTGAAGGTCATGATGAACTCATCGACGATCTGGGTCTGGCCGACGGTGCGCGAGATCGGCGTCAGGGCCATGTCGGCGGGGTTGCCGTGCACAAAATGGTGCTGGTAGAAGCGGCTGAGCTGGGCGTAACCCACCCCGCCGGTCATGGTTGGAATATGGTTGACATAGGGTTCAGCAACCATGGTGGCCATGGTTGCGGGCACGTCGCGGGTATCGAACTCATGGCGAATGTGCTCTTCCCACAGCGCCGACAGGTCGTAATCCGGGCCGATGCTCAGGCGCAGCGCCGCCACGGTACGCTCGTGGGCGATCTGCGCTGCGCCCTTGTCGAAGTGATGACCGGCAGGCCGGGCAAATGCATGGTCGACGCCGGGGTACAGGTGGCAGGTCAGGCCGGTTGTCTGGGCAGCCGCAGCCTGGATCTGTGCCTGCGCCGCTGGCGGGCAAAACTGATCATTGCCGGCCAGGTGCAGCACCAGCCGCCGGCCTTGCAAGCCTTCGAGCTCAGCCAGGGCATTTTCGATCCCGACCCCGTAGTAACCCACTGCGCAGGCCACTTGCGGCAAGCGGCAGGCGGCCAGATAGGCCAGCTTGCCGCCCAGGCAATAACCGACCACCGCTTGGGCGCCCGGCGTGCACTCCGGCAACTGCACCAGGGCCGCCAGGCTGCTGGCGATATCGTCAACACCAAGGTTTTCAGCAAAGCCCTGGTACAGCGAGTAGGCGATGGCGAAGTCTTTGTCGGTGTAACCCAGCTCGATGCCCGGCACCTGCCGCCAGTACAGGTCCGGCACCAGCACCGTATAGCCCTCTTCGGCCAACTGATCGGCCACTTCACGCATGGCCAGGTTGACGCCGAAAATCTCCTGGCACAGCACCACACCCGGACCTTTACCGCCCACCGCAGGCGCCAGGTAACCACTGAACCTTTCGCCGCCTGATGCGCTGATCTCGATATAGCGACCTTTCATGTGCATGTCTCCAACATGGGGAAGTTGGAAACATTCTTGCGGCGGGCGGCTGCGGCTAACTATCCACCCAGCGCAGGGCTGTCCGCTGCGTGCAGAAAACTGAAAATGCACGAACCCCGGCAAAACTGGCGCAGCTATTGCTAATTCTGGTGTAAAGGCCGCTTCAAGTGGTCATAAGAAACAGCAGAAGTGCACCGCTGTCCGCTGGCTGCATGCAGTATCCGGATAGTGCAAAAGCCCGGTAACAGGGTTGCACACTCTGCTCGCAAACCGTGCGTGCGAGAGGTACCCCATGAACTCCGAGACCCGATTGGCGACCGGCAGCGATCGTTTTGCAGACACCCGGCTGTTCACCCCGGCGAACAGGCTGTTTCTGCTTAATGATGCCGACAGCATCCGCAATAACGTCAGCACCGTGTTCAAGGCCCATGAATTGCGCTCGGCCAGGGCGTCACAGGCAATCAGCGCCTCGATGCACCACCTGCGGCGCGGTAGCCTGTCGCTTAGCCGCCTGGAATACGGCGCGCAGGTCATCATCGACCCCGGTCGGCTGGAGAGCTTCTTTTTACTGCAGATGCCGATGCGTGGCAGCGCCGAGATTCACTGTGAAGGCCAGACCTTCACCTCATCGCCCGCCTGTGCTTCGCTGATATCGCCAGACAGCCCGGTGCAGATGCGCTGGGCAGCGGACTCACCGCAATTGACCTTGCGCCTGGAGCGCAGCGACCTGGAACGCCATTGCCGCCAGCACCTGGGCCACCACCTCGATCGCCCGCTGCAGTTTGCCCCGCAAATGTGCCTGGACACACCGGGGGGCAGTTACTTTCTGCAATTGCTCGCGACCCTGATCGAGGCGCTCAGTTGTGACGCCCACCCGATCCACCAGCCACTGGTGCTCAAGCAGTTCGAGTCGACCCTGCTCAATGCCCTGATCTATGGTCAGCCAAACAACCTGCGCAGCCTGGAGACGCCGGGCGACCGGCGCCGGGTGTCGCCCTGGTTCGTCAAGCGCACCGAGGAGTTCATCCGCGCCCATGCCCACGAGCCGTTGAGCATCGAGCAACTGGCCGACCAGGCGCAGGTCAGCGTGCGCAGCCTGTTCGCCGGTTTTCGCGAGTTCACCGGCACCAGCCCCATGGCGTACCTGCGCGATGTGCGCATGGAGCGGGTGCACAGTGAACTGTGCGCCAACCATGAGGCATCAGTGACTGATATTGCGATGAAATGGGGCTTCGCCCATCTGGGACGCTTCTCGCAGGAGTACCGCAAGCGCTACGGTGAGTTGCCGTCAGCGACCCTGCGTTTTAGCGCCCAGTGACATCAGGCCAGCAGCGTCTCTTCAATGTCTTGCTGCGCCGCGTGCAACGCCTGGGCGCGCGGTACATCACCGTAAGCCAGGCCATGGGCACGGACGAACTTCACCTCTGTAATGCCAATGAAGCCAAACAGCGCCTTGAGCAGTTCTTCATGGCCGACGCCGGTGGGTTGGCCGACATGCAGACCGCCGGCGGTAGAAACCACGATCACCTTTTTGCCGGTGCACAGACCTTCAGGCCCGCTCTCGCTGTAACGAAAGGTCTTGCCCGCCACCATGATGCGGTCGAACCAGGCCTTGAGCTGGCTGGGGATGGTGAAGTTGTACATCGGCGCACCGACCACCAGCACGTCGGCGCCGAGGAACTCGTCGAGAATCGCCTGATTGTGCGCGGCCTCTTGTTGCTGCGCCGCGCTACGGCTTTGCTCAGGGGTACCGGCGGCGGCCAGGCTGGCAGCGGAGAAATGCCCCAGTTCATCACGGGCCAGATCGCGGTACACCAGCTGGCTGTCAGGCTCAGCGGCCTGAATTGCCTGGGCGACACGCAGGCTGAGCTGGCGAGAAGCCGAGTGCTCGCCGAGGATGCTCGAATCGATGTGCAGAATAGTCATGATGCCTCCGGAATGAATTTCGCCTGATGGCGATACGTGGGCAGCATCCTAGCGGCAGTAACAATAATTGATTAGTCGGGGTAAATGCGACGCTTCGTTCTACTGCCGGAACAATCAACCTGGATATCGGCAAACACTTGGGCAAAGGCATCCAGCAGCCCCCGAACGGCTGGCAGCAAGCCGCGTCGGGAAGCGAATACGGCATGCACGATGCCGCAGGCAGGTGGATGATCGGCAAACAACTCCACCAAGCGCCCTTGCTCAATGTCTTGTTCGATCATGACTTGCGGCAACTGGGCGATGCCCACCCCCTGCAAAGCCGCATC
Organism: Pseudomonas sp. 21LCFQ010; assembly: GCF_024129905.1. NCBI lineage: Bacteria > Pseudomonadati > Pseudomonadota > Gammaproteobacteria > Pseudomonadales > Pseudomonadaceae > Pseudomonas > Pseudomonas sp. 21LCFQ010. Next base: position 93,233 of record NZ_JAMYDZ010000004.1, read on the forward strand.
GCGCAGGATATTCAGGTCCGAGCTGACCAGCCGCGGGCTATGCCGCACCTCGCGGTACCGGCCTGGTCCGGTCTGCAGCCGCCAGCAATACTCATGGCTGGCGGCGCCCTGACTGACACTGGGTAACCCGGACAACGCCTCAATGCCCGCATCGGCCGCCAGCAGGGCGGCCAGATCCGGATGAGCGACCAGCGCCTGGCCGCTGTGGCCGAGGGTCTTGACCACCAGCCCGTCGTCCTCCAATGGCGGGAAGCGCACGCGCAGCGCGATATCCACCTGCTCAGCGAGCAGATCGACGCGCCGGTTAGTGCTTTCGACATGGACCTCGACTTTGGGATGTTCGGCCATAAAGCGCGCAATCGCCTGATTGACCCCGATGGTTGCAAGCATTGGCGGGCAACTGATGTTTACCCGCCCCTGTGGCTCGGCGCGCGAGCGCATGATCGACTCTTCGGCCGCCTCGGCTTCGACCAGCATCGCCAGGCAATGGGCGTGATAACTGCGGCCACTCTCGGTGACCGCGAACTTGCGCGTGGAGCGCTGGATCAGACGTACACCCAAGCGCTCTTCCAGCCCGGCAATGCGCCGGCTAAGCCTGGATTTGGGAATGCCCAGCTTGCGGCTGGCAGCGGCAAAGCCCTGGCAGTCGACCACCTGGACGAAATAGTAGAGATCGTTGAGATCGAACACCGCAGCACCTTGAACAGGTCGAAGCGGCCATTATGCCAGCGGCCTGCCCGGACAGGCAGGCCTGGCGCGCCCGTTCACTGCGCGGTGAGGAACGCCAGCACCGGCTCACTGAATGCCGCACCGGCTTCGACGCTGGACAGGTGCGCGGCATGCAGGTCGACCTGCTGCGCACCGACGATGCGCTCGCTCATGAAGCGGCCATGTTCAGGGGTGGTCACTGCATCCTGAGTGCCACAGACCACCAGCACCGGCAACCTGATCGAGGCGATCTGCTCACGGTAATCGGCGTCGCGTACCGCCGCGCAGTTGGCGGCGTAACCCTGCGGCGAGGTCTGGGCCAGCATGCCGACCACCGGTTCGACCTTGCCCGGCTCACGGCTGGCAAATTGCGCGGTGAACCAGCGGGCAATCGAGGCATCACGTAGCGCAACCATGGCCGCAGGTCCGTCGCGCAACACGGTCTCGATACGCGGATCCCAGATCTCGGCACTGCCGATCTTCGCTGCGGTGTTGCACAGCACCACCCGGTGCAGGCGCTGCGGGGCGTTGATCGCCAGCCATTGGCCAATCAGGCCGCCCATCGACAGGCCACAGAAATACACCTGGCGGATATCCAGCGCGTCAAGCAAGGCCAGTACGTCACGGCCGTTCTGCTCGATGCTGTACGGGCCTTCGGTGACCAGCGAACGGCCGTGCCCACGAGTGTCGTAGCGCAACACGCGAAAGTGCTCGGTGAACGCCGCGATCTGGTTGTCCCACATGTGCAGGTCAGTGCCCAGTGAATTGGACAGCACCAGCACCGGGGCATTGGCCGGGCCTTCGAGCAGGTAGTTGAGTTCGCCATCGGCAAGTTGCACGGCAGACATTCGCGGCTCCAGATCAGTCAAAAGCTGCACACTAGCGAGGGCACCGGGCTGAGACAATCCACGGGGCGATTATTCGTGCGACTATCGAACAGCTTCGACGCCTGGCAGGTCAATCGGCTTCAGACCAGCAAAAACGCCGACAGCTGCCGCTCCAGCAATACCCAGTCAACCCAGAAGATCTGGTGCGCGATCACGATCAGCCAGAATACGATCTGGAAGGACAGTTTGCGGGTCTTGTGTCGATACAGCTGCTGGGCCAGCAACGCACCGGGCCAGCCACCGAGCAGTTCAATGAGGTGCAAGGTATTTTCGGCAACGCGCTGACCGCCCTGCCCGGCCTGACGCTTGTCGTGCCGATACAGCAGCAAGGCAAGCAGGCTCATCAGCAGGTACAGCGCCGCGCAGACCAGCATGGCACTTTGCGGCCACCTGCCGGCGATGCCTGCCACCGGCAGCGCACACAACCCCAGCCCCACCAGCAGTTTGATGCGTAGCGCACGCACTGGCTGGTGGGGCTGTTGGCGTGGTTGCTGACGCGCAGGCGCCGGGCTGCGTGTGCGGCTCATCAGCCTTGCGCCGTGGACCAGTCGACCCAGCCGAACAGCCAGGTGGCCAGGATCAGCAGACCAAAGGCGATCCGGTACCAGGCGAACAGCGCGTAGCTGTGAGTGGCGATGAACTTCAACAGACCGCGCACGGCGATCATGGCGAAGATGAACGACACCACGAAACCGATGGCGAACACCGGAAAATCAGCCGGCTGGAACAGGTCACGGTACTTGTAGCCTGAATACACCGCTGCACCGACCATGGTCGGCATGGCCAGGAAGAACGAGAACTCGGTGGCCGCCTTGCGCGACAGGCCAAACAGCAGGCCGCCGATGATGGTCGAGCCGGACCGCGAGGTGCCCGGAATCATCGCCAGACACTGGGCACAGCCGATCTTCAGTGCGTCGGTCCATTTCATGTCATCGACCTGCTCGACCTTGATCACATGCTCACGGCGTTCGGCCCAGAGCATGACGATCCCGCCAAGCACCAGCGCCACGGCCACGGTAATCGGGTTGAACAGGTAGTGATGGATCAGGTCGGCAAACAGCACGCCCAGCACCACCGCTGGCATGAAAGCAATCAGCAGGTTGCCGGTGAAGCGCTGCGCCTGGCGCTGACGCGGCAGGCCGAGAACCACCTCGAAGATCTTGCTGCGAAACTCCCAGACCACCGCCAGAATCGCACCGAGCTGGATGATGATGTTGAACGCCATGGCCCGTTCACCACCGAAGCCGATCAGGTCAGCCACAATGATCTGGTGACCGGTACTTGAGATCGGCAAAAATTCCGTCAAACCTTCCACAATGCCCAGAATCAACGCCTGGACGGCGGCCCATACATCCATCATTCCCCCATAGCGGCGTCGCCTGTCGGCACGCCGGTCAGTCTTGTGGTTGGTAAGCAATAGGCGAGCGCCGGACTGCCATGGCCGGCGGCGCGCAAAGCGGGCAAATCCTAGCAGAGGCTGAATCAGTTCGCCTGTCGGCTGGCTGTACGACTGTTACCACACATTTGGGTTCGGCAGGCTCCCTCAAAGTCTGACAACGGCTTACAATCGCCGCCCGTTTCCATTTACCCGCCTTCTGCAAGGAGCCTGCATGTCCGGGATTGAACTGTTCGCTGCCGCACTGGGCGCGCTTGCGGTCTGGCTGACCGTGCGGCAAAACCCGCTGTGCTGGCCGATCGGCCTGGTGATGGTGCTTATCTACAGCTGGATCTTTTTCGATGTGAAGCTGTACTCGGACATGCTTTTGCAACTGGTGTACGCCGTGCTCCAGGTGTATGGGTTCTGGCAATGGACCCGGCATGGCGAGGGGCTGCCGGTGCGTGCAGTCACTGCGCTGGGTAATGGCGCCGTATGGACGGGCCTGGCAATCGGGGCGTTGATCAGCGCCGCACTCGGCGCCGGCATGGCCCACTTTACCGACGCGGCCCAGCCATGGCTGGACGCTGCGCTCACCGGCTTCAGCCTGGTGGCACAAGTGTGGATGGCCCAGAAGCGCCTGCAATGCTGGCCATTGTGGATCGTCCTTGATGTCATTTTCGTCGGTTTTTTCCTTTATAAGGCGCTGTACCTGACCGCAGCGCTGTACGCGCTGTTTACTTTGCTGGCCATCCAGGGCTGGCGTGAGTGGCGCATTGCGATGGTGCCGGCGCGATGAAAGTTCTGGTATTGGCAGGCCCCGAGTCCAGCGGCAAAAGCTGGCTGGCCGGTGAAATTCACGCGCGTTTCGGTGGTGTACAGGTGGGCGAGTACGTGCGCCACTTCATCGACCGCGAAGGCCGTGACACGGTTTATGCCGACATCACGCCCATCGCGCAAGGCCAGCTGGCCTGGGAGGATGCCGCCCGCGCCAGTGCCCCGGCGCTGTTGATTCTCGACACCCACCTGCTGAGCAACATGCTCTGGAGCCGCACGATCTTCAATGACTGCCCGGCCTGGCTGGAAGCTCAACTGCTGGCCCGCCAGTACGATCTGCACCTGCTGCTCAGCCCCAAGGATGTGCCCTGGTGTGACGATGGTCAGCGCTGCCAGCCCGACCTGAACGAGCGCCTGGCATTCTTCGAGGCCAGCCGCCAGTGGCTGCACGCCAACGACCAGCGTTATCAAGTGATTGAAGGTGACTGGCAACTGCGCCATGAGCGGGTCATGCAGGCCGTCAGCGAACTGCTGGGACGCTGATCAGCGAATCTGGTGCTTGTGCAGCAACCGGTAGAAGGTCGGTCGTGAAATCCCCAACACTTTGGCCGCCACGCTGAGATTGTCACTGTGGCGGGTCAGCACATCGCACAGCGCCTGACGTTCGGCTCGTGACTTGTAATCATCCAGGGTGCCCATGGTGCTGGAGATCTCCTCCTCGCCCAGCAGCCCCAGGTCACTGGCCTCTACCTGCCGCCCTTCGGCCAGCACCAGACCCCGTCGCACCCGGTTGGCCAGCTCACGAACATTGCCCGGCCAGTCATGCTTGCCCATTGCGATCAATGCGTCCTGACTGAAGTTACGCGCCCGACGCCCGGTTTCCTGGCTGTAGAAGTGCGCAAAGTAGTTGGCCAGCATCGCCAGATCGCCATGCCGCTCGCGCAACGGCGCGGTGCCGACCTGCAGCACATTGAGCCGGTAGTAGAGATCTTCGCGAAAACGCTTCTTGCGAATCGCGGCTTCCAGGTCGACATGGGTAGCGGCAATCACTCGGACATCCACAGCGACCGGTTCGCTGGCACCTATCCGCTCGATCTGCCGGTCCTGAAGAAAACGCAGCAATTGCCCTTGCGCCTCCAGCGGCAGGTCGCCAATTTCATCCAGAAACAGCGTGCCGCCATTGGCCGACTCGATCTTGCCGATCTTGCGCTCTTGAGCACCGTTGAAGGCGCCCTTCTCGTGGCCGAACAGTTCGGCATGCACCAGATGCTCGGCAATCGCCCCGCAGTGCACGGCCACAAACGGCTGGTTACGCCGTTGTGACTGATTGTGCAGGGTTCGCGCCACCAGTTCCTTGCCGGTCCCGCGCTCACCGCGCACCAGCACCGGAGAGTCGGTCGGTGCCAGCTTGCCGAGCAGCCGCCGCAACTCGCGAATCGGCCGGCTTTCGCCAAGCATTTCCTGGTCAGAAACCTGAACCTGCGCCGCGCCCTGCGCACGCAAGCGGGCCATCCCGTAAGCCCGCCCCAAGGTAACCTGCATCCGGGTAATGTCGAACGGCAGGGTGTGGAAGTCGAAAAACCATTCGCAGACAAAATCACCGACCTTCTCGCGGCGCAGATCTTCGGCGGTCAGCACTGCGATCCATTCGGTATTGCTGCGGGTAATCAGCTCGCGCACGGCTTCAGGATGTTCGAAGTGATAAGGCATCAGGCGGATCAGGCCGACATCACAACCCAGGTTCAGCGCAGACTCCAGTGAACTGCTGTCAACCGCCCAGCCCGCCGCATGCAGCACGGGAATCAGCTGATGACAATCGTCACAGGGATCTACGATCAACAGACGTCGCGTAGGGGCCGGTTCATTCATGGGGTGTATTCCTTGGCGCACGGCGTCGCTTGGATTTATCAAAATTCGCTTTGTAAACAGGATGTTGAAGCTTTGGATTGTTACATTAGCAAAAATTTGACAGTGCCTTGTACCGTTTGGATCTAAGCCTCATAACCAGCGACTGTTTGTGCACTTATACACTTGTGCGGCGGGGAACCTTGCGCGATAGCTACAGTCTTAGTTGCGCCAGCACAAGCGATAAAATTGCGTAGGATTACTACATGACGCTACTCACGTAAAAAATCTGAAAATAAATCGCGAGATGTGTGACTTGTGATGTTCGACAGACATCAACATCAATAAGCAGCCGATTGGTGAGCCCACCGACGAGACTGCATTGGACTGATTGGGCTCTTTTGAGGAATAGACCATGAACGCCCCACTGCGCTTTAATGATGCACTGTTGATTGCTGGCAAAGCCTTCCATCCCTTCAAATGCGTGGCCTGGGGCCCGCAAGATGGCAGCGGCGAAATCAGCCTGACCGTGCTCGACCGCTTCAGCGCACGTATCGGACGCCAACAACTTCCACGCGGCACCTACTCCGATCCCGTGCAACTGGCCAATGCCTTGCAACAGGCTCGTGAAGAACTAAGCCGCGATGGCCACGCACTTCAGCCTTGGACCATGCCAGCCTGAAGTTCAAGTAACTGACGACTCAGTTACTTTAAAAGTGGCGTTTGGCAATGATCAAACGCCACTTTTAGCGGCACGTTTACGCGCCATCAAACAGCACATTGCTGGACAAAAAGTACCCCCCCCATCATCGACAGCACTTATACCTGGGGCGAACCACGCAGCGCGACGGTGAGTCTGCGTTACGATTTTTGATCACGACTGCCTGCGTGCAACAACGCAAAACAGGGCGAACTTGAATCGCATCACCCAAGACGCCTTATCTGCCAGCGCACCATCAAAGGTGCGCTGCAATCATTTCGTATCCTCGGATCTCATCCCATCCAGCAACAGCCAGCTTTTGCAAGACAATCCACTGCCAACACTCAAAACCTGTTGGATCGCGCATTGGCGGCTTGATTGACCTGCTTATCCCTGAGCCCTACAGTGAGAAGCACCTTATGAAGGTCCTCACCGTCAGAGCACGGCGATGATGCAGAAGCCGACTGAAAAACCACTTGCCCGACTGGCACAGTTTTACAAATACACCTCTCATGCCGAGCGCGAAGCGTTTTATGCCGAGGTGCAGCGTCGTGCCGCGGCTGAGCAGCAGCAAATCATCGATAAGGCTAACGCTATCCGCGCAGCACACAACACCAACTCGCCGGTCTGACGCCCTTGTTACATACCCTCGCCATCGAAAACTATCGCTCCCTGCACAGCCTGCAACTCTCGCTGGGCAAATTGACGGTGGTCACCGGAACCAACGGCAGCGGCAAGTCCAACCTGTATCGCGCCCTGCGCCTGCTGGCAGAGACCGCCCAGGACGGGGTGGTGCAAGGTATTGCTCGCGAGGGTGGGCTGGATTCATGTTTCTGGGCGGGACCGGAGACGTTTTCCAAGGCCGTGTTACGCGGTGAGGCTCCGGTGCAAGGCCTGCACCGCCGTACGCCACAACGCATGCGCCTGGGGTTTGCCGGTGAGGACTTCAGTTACGCGCTAAGCCTGGGTCTGCCGGAGTCCAATTCCGGCGAAGGCCGTCTCAGCCCGTCACTGTTCAGCCGCGACCCACAGATCAAGCGCGAGGTGATCTGGGCAGGTCCCGTGTATCGCCCGGCCGCCGTACTGGTGGAGCGCAAAGGCCCGAACGTGCGGATGCGTGACAACCGCGAATGGCGCAGCTTGAGCAACCGCCTGCCAGAGTTTTACAGCCTGTTCGATACCGGTGGCAGCCTGGACTGCCCGGAGATCGAAGCCCTGCGCAATCAGCTGCGCGACTGGCGTTTCTACGATCATTTCCGCACCGACAACGCGGCGCCGGCACGCCAGCCACAGGTGGGCACCCGCACCCCGGTGTTGCACCACAGTGGCCGCGATCTGGCCGCAGCGCTGCAGACCATTCGTGAGATTGGCGATCCGCAAGCGCTGGATGCCGCCATCGACGATGCGTTTCCCGGCTCCACCATGCAAATCCAGGTGCGCGATGGTCTGTTCATCCTCGCGTTGCAACAACCGGGCATGCTGCGTCCGCTGCTGGTCAGTGAGCTTTCCGACGGCACCCTGCGTTATCTGCTGCTGGTCGCCGCCCTGCTCACCCCGCGCCCGCCCGCGCTAATGGTGCTCAACGAACCGGAAAGCAGCCTGCATCCGGACTTGCTTCCAGCATTGGCCCGGCTGATCGCTCAAGCGGCGACGCGCAGTCAGGTCTGGGTGGTGTCGCACTCCAGCCGCCTGGTCGCCGCGCTGGAGCAATCGCCGGATTGTGTCAGTCTGGTGCTGGAAAAGGAGCTGGGCCAGACCCGAGTGCAAGGGCGGCATGGTTTGCTGGATGGGCCGGCGTGGCAGTGGCCGGCGTGAACGCGGGGATGGACCTTGGTGTGGCGGCACTCCGACGCAAAGGCCAGTAAAACCAGGACATTTGCTGTGAATGTCATGACCCCTTCGCGACCAAAGTCGCTCCCACATGTGCACTATCTGATATACGAAGACGCGGTATCAGGCATATCGCAGATCCTCTACGTGCCGGTACTCGACCCTCAACCCATCCGCCAGCGCCCTTGCCCGCCCCAGCCGGATCGGCCCGGTCTCGATATCCACCAGCAACCCCGGGCAATCGAACACCGGCAAGGCTGGCAACTGCGCGAGACGTCCATCGGTCAGCACCAACAACCGTTGCTGCTCTGCAGGATGACACTTGCGCCGTTGGCTCAGCCACTGCGCCGCTTGGTGTAGCGCTTCAGCCAGCGGGGTACCGCCGCCCGCGCCTAGGCTGTCGAGCCAGGGTTGCAAAGCGCGTGAAGCCTTGAGCCCTTGATGCTGCCAGCGTGGCTGACTGCCGCTGGCGGTAAGCAATGCCAGGCGAGCCCGGCGGCGGTAGGCATCGTCGAAGGTCTGTGCCAAGACGCCTTTGGCCAGGCTCAGCCCCTGATTGCGCCGGGTCGAGGCCGAGGCGTCGACCACCACCAGCAGCAGTTCTTGCGGGCGCTGGCTGCGCGGCTGGCGGATCAGGTCACGGGCGGCTTCGGGCCGGCCACGCAACAATGTCGGCAGCCAGGCAATTGGCCCATGCTGCCCAGCCCGTGCGGCGCCAAGTCGGCCACCGGCCAGTGTGCCGCGCCTGGGGCTGGCATCCGCCCCCTTGGCCTGACGGGGACGAATGCCTAGGGCTTTTTTGGCCAGCTCGGCACTTGCCGGCGCTGCGCGGTGGGCACATTCTGCGCCGGTAATTCACCCCAGCTGCCCTGGCCTGAATCCTGCTGTTCTGGCTGATTACCCGGGTTGGAATGCGATCTGGACTCGGTAGCAGAATCTTCAATAGGGGTGGTATTACGACGACGATGACGCAAGGCGAACTCAGCCACTGCGTCGATATCTTCCTCGCTAATCGCCTCGCCGCCGCGCCAGGCGGCGTGAGCGCGGGCAGCGCGCAGCCAGACCAGGTCGGCCCGCAAGCCATCGACCCCGGCGGCAAAACACCGTTGGTTAATCCGGTTCAGGCTCTGCTCGTCCAGCTCAATGCGGTTGAGCCGCTCACGGGCCGTTGCACAGCGTTGTTGCAGCGCCTGTTGCTCGCCTTGCCATTGAGCGCAGAAAGCCTGCGGGTCGCTGTCGAACTGCAAACGGCGGCGGATGATCTGCCCGCGCTCGGTCGGTGGCGTCTGGCCGCTGAGGGCTACGTTAAGGCCAAAGCGGTCGAGCAGTTGCGGACGCAACTCGCCCTCCTCCGGGTTCATCGTACCGATCAGGATGAAGCGCGCTGCGTGGCGATGGGAAATGCCGTCACGCTCCACCAGGTTAGTGCCACTGGCCGCGACGTCGAGCAGTAAATCCACCAGGTGATCGGCCAGCAGGTTGACCTCATCGACATACAGCACCCCGCCATCGGCCTTGGCCAATACACCGGCAGAGAACTGCGCCCTGCCCTGGCCCAGCGCCGCGTCCAGGTCGAGGGTGCCGACCAGACGCTCTTCACTGGCGCCCAGCGGCAGCGTGACAAACGCACCGCCTGCCAGCAGGTCAGCCAGGCCACGGGCCAGGGTCGATTTGGCCATGCCCCGTGGGCCTTCGATGAGTACCCCGCCGATTTTCGGGTCGATGGCGGTCAGACACAACGCCAGCTTTAGCTGATCGGCCCCAACCACCGCCGCCAGCGGGAAGTGTGGGGCGACATCGGCCAGATCAATAGGGGTGGTATTAAGCACGATTCAATTCTCTTCAATATCCAGCAGCAAGGTTTCCAGCGCTTCACGATAGTCGCCCGGCGCCTGCCACAGGCCGCGCTGCTGGGCTTCGAGCATGCGCTCGGTCATGTCGCGCAGCGCGTCAGGGTTGTGTTGCTGAATGAACTCACGGGTTGCGCCGTCCAGCAGATAAGCGTCGGCCAGCAACTCGTACTGGTGGTCGTCGATCAGTTCAGTCGTGGCATCGAAACCGAACAGGAAATCCAGGGTCGCAGCCATCTCGAAGGCGCCTTTATAACCGTGGCGCTTCACGCCGTCGATCCACTTCGGGTTAGCCGCCCGAGAACGGATCACCCGGTTCAGCTCCTCTTTGAGGGTACGGATCTTCGGCAAGTCGGGCTGGCTATGATCGCCGTGGTAGCTGGCAGTCTTGGCGCCGCGCAGGGTGTCGGCAGCGGCGAGCATGCCGCCCTGGAACTGGTAATAGTCATTGGAATCGAGCAAGTCATGCTCGCGATTGTCCTGATTTTGCAGCACCGCCTCGACCTGCGACAGGCGTCGGGCAAAATCCTGGCGGGCCGGCGTGCCGTCATCACTGGCGCCGTAGGCGTAACCGCCCCAGTTCAGGTATACCTCGGCCAGGTCGTCACGGCTCTGCCACAGGCGAGCGTCAATAGCACCCTGCACGCCTGCCCCATAAGCGCCGGGCTTGGCGCCGAAAATCCGCCAGCCGGCCTGACGTGCAGCCTGCTCGGCATCCATGCCGCTGGCTTGCAGCTCAAGACGCTCCTGGCGCACCCGGGCAGCGAGCGGGTTCATGTCGTCAGGCTCATCCAGCGCCGCCACCGCCTGCACGGCAGCATCGAACAGCTTGATCAGGCTGGCGAACGCATCGCGAAAGAACCCCGATACCCGCAGGGTCACATCCACCCGCGGCCGATCAAGCAAGCTCAGCGGCAGGATTTCGAAGTCATCGACCCGCTGGCTGCCGGTCGCCCACACCGGACGTACGCCCATCAGGGCCATGGCCTGGGCGATGTCGTCGCCACCGGTGCGCATGGTCGCCGTGCCCCATACCGACAGGCCCAGTTGGCGCAGGTAGTCGCCATGGTCTTGCAGATGCCGCTCCAGCAACAGGCTGGCGGACTGAAAGCCGATGCGCCAGGCGGTCGGGGTCGGCAGATTGCGCACATCGACACTGAAGAAATTGCGCCCGGTCGGCAGTACGTCCAGCCGCCCGCGGCTCGGCGCACCGCTGGGGCCGGCCGGCACGAAACGCCCGGCCAGGGCGTCGAGCAGCCCTTGCATCTCGGCCGGCCCGCAAGCATCCAGGCGCGGCGCCACCAGCTCGCGCAGGTGCTCCAGAATCAACTGCAGGTCTTCGTGCTGCGGTACATCAAGCAGCGCCTGGCCGGCGGTGACCCGCTCGATCAGGCCGGCGGCGTACAATTCGAGCCGCTCGCGACTGTCACCCAAGGTGCGCCATGGATCATCACTGAGCGCCCGCAAGGCGGCCGGGCGCGGATGCTCGCACGGTTCGGCCAACGCACAGTCGAGCGGGTCAAAGCCCAGGCCGAAGGCCTTGGCCAGGGCGCGCAACAGGCTCGAGCGTGCGCCGCGACCGTCACCCCGCGGGATGCGCAGCAAGGCCAGTAAAGTGTCGGTCCGCAGGCGGCCACTGGGCGACTCGCCAAACACATGCAGGCCGTCGCGGATCTGCGACTCCTTCAAGTCACACAGATAAGTGTCCAGCCGCGGCAACCACAGCGCGGCATCCTCTTCGGCGTTGCTCGACGCCTGCAGCCCCAATTCCTGATCCAGCCGGGTGTCGCGCACCCGTTGCAGAATCTGCTTTTGCAGCTCGCGGGCACGGCGCGGGTCGAGCAGTTGCGCTTCGTAATATTCGTCAGCCAGCAGCTCAAGGTCGCGCAACGGCCCGTAGGTCTCGGCGCGGGTCAATGGCGGCATCAGGTGATCGATGATCACCGCCTGGGTACGCCGCTTGGCCTGGGCGCCCTCGCCCGGGTCATTGACGATGAACGGATAGATATTGGGCGTGGGGCCAAGAATCGCATCAGGCCAACACTCGGCCGACAGCCCTACGCCTTTACCCGGCAGCCATTCCAGGTTGCCGTGTTTGCCGACATGAATCACCGCATGCATGCCATAGGCCTTGCGCAGCCAGAAGTAGAACGCCAGATAACCATGCGGCGGTGTCAGGTCGGGGTCGTGGTAAACGGCGCTCGGATCGACCTGATAACCCCGCGCCGGCTGAATACCGACGAAGGTCAGGCCCAGGCGGATGCCGGCGATCATCATCCGTCCGCTGCGAAACATCGGGTCAGCCTGCGGCGCGCCCCAGCGCTCAGTCACGGCCGCCTGATTGGCGCTCGACAGTTGCGCAAAGGCCTGCAGGTACTCGTCCAGCGCCATGCTTTGCTGGCAGGGGCGCAGGTCCAGGGTTTCCAGGTCGTTGGTCACGCCACCGAGCAACTGCTGGATCAGTTCGGTGCCGCTGGCGGGCAGGTCCTGCACCGGATAGCCCTGCTGCTGCATGGCGCGCAGGATATTCAGCGCCGCCGCCGGGGTATCCAGACCGACACCGTTGCCGATACGCCCATCGCGGGTCGGGTAGTTGGCCAGAATCAGTGCAACACGCTTGTCGGCATTGGCCAGCCGGGCCAGTTGCGCCCAGTTGTGCGCCAGGGCAGCGACAAAGTCCATGCGCTCTGGCTGGGCGCGGTAGCAGACCACATCAGACTGGCTGCGCTCGCTGCGCCAGGCCAGGTCCTTGAAACTGATCGGCCGGCTGATGATGCGCCCGTCCAGTTCCGGCAAGGCGATGTGCATGGCCAGGTCGCGGGACCCCAGGCCCAGCTCGCTGGCCTGCCAGGCCGGCTCGTTGTCTTGTGCGCAAATGGCCTGGATCACCGGGATATTGCGGCGAAACGGGCGCAGATGCGGCGCTTCCGGGCTGGACTGGGCAAAGCCGGTGGTGTTCAGAATCAGCGCGGCATCGACTTGGTCCAGCCAGTCTTCGACCACGCTCAGGCAGCCAGGCTCCTTCAGGCTGGCGACGGCAATCGGCAGCGGATTCAGGCCCTGAGCCTGTAAACGGGCGCAAAACAGGTCGATAAAACCGGTATTGGCCGCCTGCAAGTGCGAGCGGTAGAACAGCAGCGCCGCCACCGGCGTGGCGCTGTCCCAGTCGGCTTGCCAAGCGGCCAGCTCGGTGGTGCCGTGCTGCGGATGATAAATCGCGGTGCGCGGCAAGGCCTGCGGTTCCTGCCAAGGGTAACGGCGCTGCAACCAGTGGCTGGCCACGCAATGGAACAGGTTCAGCGCGTTATCCAGCCCGCCCTGACGCAGGTACTGCCAGAGTCGGTCACGCTCGGCGGCCGGCACCGTGGAAAGGTCGGCAAGCTCCGGGTCCGGGCGATCATCACCGGGCACCAGGATCACCTGCACGCCGCGCCCGGCCAGCTCCATCAGCCGCTCGACGCCGTAGCGCCAATAGCCAATGCCGCCGTGCAGCGAGATCAGGATCAACCGTGCATGCTGCAGCACGTCTTCGACATACAGATCGACCGACGCATGGTTCTGGACCTGCATCGGGTTGGCCAGGCGCAGGCTCGGGTAGTCATCCGGCAGTTGCCGGGCGGCTTCGGCCAGCAGCGCGAGGCTGGAGTCACCGCTGCAGAGAATCACCAGCTCGGCGGGGGTCTGGCCGAGATCGGCAATGCTGTCGTCGGGTACAAAGCCGCCGGGCTGGGTTCGCAGCAGGTGCATGGGTCAGCCGGCCAGGGCCGCGTTCAGGCGCGCTTCAAGCTGAGCGGCGTCCAGTTCCTGACCGATCAGCACCAGTTGCGTGGCGCGCTCTTCATCGGCCCGCCAGGCGCGGTCGAAGTGTTTGTCAAAGCGCGTACCCACGCCCTGAATCAGCAAGCGCATCGGTTTGCCAGGGATCGCCGCGAAGCCCTTGACGCGCAGGATGCCGTACTCGACCACCAATTGATTAAGGGCACTGAGCAACACAGCTTCTTCGGCTTGCGGCAGCTTGATGGAGATCGAGTCGAAAGCGTCGTGATCGTGATCGTCATCCTCCTCACCGTCATGGTGAGAATCATGGTGAGTCTTGCGCCCGTCGATGTGCAGTTCAGACTCGGCGCCAACCCCCAGCAGAACGTTGAGCGGCAGGCGGCCGTTGCTGGCTTCGATGACCTTGACCGCCGGCGGCAGTTCTTCAGCCACTTCGGCGCGCACGGCGGCCAGACCGTCAGCGTCGATCATGTCGGCCTTGTTGAGGATGACCAGATCAGCGCTGGCCAGTTGGTCGGCAAACAGCTCGTGCAGCGGCGACTCATGGTCCAGGTTAGGGTCGAGCTTGCGCTGCGCATCGACCTGATCGGGGTAGGCGGCAAAAGTGCCGGCCTTGACCGCCGGGCTGTCGACCACGGTGATCACCGCGTCAACGGTGCAGGCGTTGCGGATTTCCGGCCACTGGAAAGCTTGTACCAACGGCTTGGGCAGCGCCAGGCCGCTGGTTTCGATCAGGATATGGTCCAGGTCGCCACGCCGCTCGACCAGTTCGCGCATCACCGGGAAGAACTCTTCCTGCACGGTGCAGCACAGGCAGCCATTGGCCAGTTCGTAAACCCGACCGCTGGCTTCTTCTTCGGTACAACCGATGGTGCACTGCTTGAGGATTTCACCGTCGATGCCCAACTCGCCAAATTCGTTGACGATCACCGCGATACGGCGCCCTTCGGCGTTGTCGAGCATATGCCGCAGCAAGGTGGTTTTACCCGAGCCGAGAAAGCCGGTAACGATGGTGACGGGAAGCTTGGCCAGTGTTTTCATCGGATGCCCTTTGGCAATACGGCGGGCAAGCAGGACGACAGCGGCGCATGGCTCGCTGGAGATCGCCACCGGATCACCCCGCCCGGTTGTAGTGAGAATGCTTAGAGGCAGGTCTCCTGGCTTGCGGGGAGCCTTGAACTTCAAGGCATTCACTGCGCCTTCCCGCTCGTTGAGCAGTGGCACGGCAGCGAACATGACCGCTTACAGTTGCGGGGGCAGCTGCGGACTTTCCAGATCTGGGACCGCATTCCCGTCTTAGCCTCACTCGCGCAAGGAACCTCAAGGCCGCAAGGCTACGCAGTGGGCACCGGCAGGTCAACGCCGAGATTGACGTTACTGACCGCCCATGCTCTGCTACACACCTTGTTACGGGTGCCCCTCACGGGGTGAAACGGGAAACCGGTGCTGCTCAGGTCCATTGACCAGACAAAGTCCGGTGCTGCCCCCGCAACGGTAAGCGAGCGAAAGGTCTATCCACTGTGCATACGCGCGGGAAGGCGATCTTTGTCAGACACCCTGTGTGTCCCTCGCAAGCCCGGAGACCGGCCCGCAATCACTTTATTGGACAACCCCGCGGTGGGCGGGCGCCGTCGATGCCTGCCATTTTCATGGTGGGGTTGGTGCGCATGCCTGCCCGTTTCACAACAAGAGGCCAGTGTCATGTCGAGCATCAGCAGCAGCCAGTCGGTCACCACCCCCGCCACTCTCAGCCAGCGCCTGACGGCCGCCATCGGCGCTGTCGTCATCGGTTGCAGCCTGGTGTATTTCGCCGGTTTCTCGCATATCGATGCGGTGCACAACGCCGCCCACGATACGCGCCACAGCGCCGCCTTCCCGTGCCATTGATCGAGAGCCCGTCATGTTCAAGCGCATCCTGCACACCGCAGGTTTCAGCGGCCTGCTCGCCGCCCTGCTGCTGACCCTGGTGCAAAGCCTGTGGGTCACGCCGCTGATTCTTGAGGCAGAAACCTTCGAGCAAGCCCCAGCCGCCCAAGAGCACAGCCATGCGGGCGAACCAGGGGCGGCCCATAGCCACGAACACGACGCCGAAGCCTGGGAGCCTGAAGACGGCTGGCAGCGGCTGCTGTCGACCACCGGCGGTAATCTGGTGGTGGCGGTCGGGTTTGCCCTGATGCTGGCAGGCCTGTATACCCTGCGCGCGCCGAACAGCACGGCGCAGGGCGCGTTCTGGGGACTGGCCGGCTTTGCCGTGTTCGTCCTGGCCCCGACCCTCGGCCTGCCGCCTGAATTGCCGGGCACCGCGGCGGCCGAACTGGGCCAGCGCCAGACCTGGTGGATCTCCACCGCTGCCGCCACGGCCGCGGGTCTGGCACTGATGGTGTTTGGCCAAAGCCTATGGCTGAAACTGCTGGGCGCTGCCTGGCTGATCGCCCCGCATCTGTTCGGTGCGCCGCAGCCGGTCGAGCATTCGAGCCTGGCACCCGAGGCGCTGGAATCGCAGTTCATCATCGCCTCGCTGGTGACCAACGTAGTGTTCTGGGTTGCCCTGGGCACCGTCAGTGCCTGGCTGTTCCGCCGCAGCCATGGCCGCCAGTCCTGACAGCTGCATGGCGATCGGGCTGGGCTGTCATCAGGACTGCCCGGCCGAGGCGCTGCTGGCGTTGATTGAAGCCAGCCTGGCGCAACACGGCCTGACCCTGGACGCCGTCAGCGGCCTGGCTTCAATCGACAAACGCCGCCAGACCCCAGGCTTATTGCAATTGGCCGGGCAGTTGCAGTTGCCTCTGGTATTTTTCAGCGCTGCGCAATTGCAGGCGTTCGAGCCGCAGTTGACTCATCGCTCGGCGCTGACTTTGACCCATACCGGCTGTTATGGGGTGGCTGAAAGCGCGGCGCTGGCCCTTGCCAGCCAGCTAGGCAATGCCCCTGCGCGGCTGTTGATCGAGTACCGCAAGACTCGCCAGGCGACATTTGCCTTGGCGATTAGCGCCTTTGACCAGCACCCTTGAATTTCTATAGCCTGTGAGGGCCCTTTCGCGAGCAGAGCTCGCTCCCACAAAGCACTCGCCGTCTTGTTCTGGAGTAACGATTGACTGTCTATTTCATCGGCGCCGGCCCCGGCGATCCGGAGCTGATTACCGTCAAAGGCCAGCGTTTGATTCGTAGCTGCCCGGTCATTATTTATGCCGGCTCGCTGGTGCCGGTGGCGGTCCTGGAGGGCCATGGCGCCAGCCAGGTGGTCAATAGCGCCGAATTACACCTCGAACAGATCATTGCCTTGATGAAATCTGCTCATGCACAGGGCCAGGATGTGGCCCGCGTGCATTCCGGCGACCCGAGCCTGTATGGCGCGATCGGCGAGCAGATTCGCTGCCTGCGTGAACTGCAGATTCCATTCGAAATCATCCCCGGCGTCACCGCCACCGCCGCCTGTGCGGCGTTGCTGGAAACCGAGCTGACGCTGCCGGACATTGCCCAAAGCGTGATCCTGACCCGCTACGCCGACACCTCACCGATGCCGGTCGGCGAAGCGCTGGCCGACCTGGCACGCCACGGCACAACCATGGCGATTCACCTGGGGATCAAGAATATCGGGCGGATTGTTGAAGAGCTGCTACCGCATTATGGCGTCGACTGCCCGATTGCAGTGGTGCACCGCGCCAGCTGGCCGGACCAGGACTGGGTGCGCGGCACGCTGGCCGATATCGAGGCAAAGGTGCAGGCCAAAGGCTTTCGGCGCACGGCATTGATCGTTGTAGGGCGGGTGCTGGCGGCAGACAGCTTTGCCGAGTCGGCGCTGTATCGGGCCGGGCATGCGCATCTGTACCGGCCTTGAGGGCTCGGAAGGCTAACGTCAACACTGTTCTGTTAAGCACCACAGAGGGCATGCAGTACCTAACGTAGGAGCTGCTTTAGCAGCGAAAACATGCTTAATGCTTCGCGGCTGAAGCCGCTCCTACGAGCATGGGAAACACCAGACAACAATCAGTAGTAGGCGTTTTCTTTCTGGGTGTGGTCGGTCACGTCACGCACCCCGTGCAGCTCGGGAATGCGCTCGAGCAAGGTGCGCTCGATACCTTCCTTGAGGGTTACGTCCGCCTGGCCACAGCCCTGGCAGCCACCGCCGAATTGCAGCACGGCAATGTTCTGCTCGCCCTCTTCCACCACGTCGATCAGGCTGACCTGGCCGCCGTGGCTGGCGAGCCCTGGATTGATCTCGGTTTGCAGGTAGTAGTTGATGCGCTCGTTGATCGGGCTGTCGGCATTGACCATCGGCACCTTGGCGTTGGGCGCCTTGATGGTCAGCTGGCCGCCCATGCGATCAGTGGCGTAATCGACCACCGCGTCGTCCAGAAAGGCTTCGCTGAAGCCGTCAATCCAGGCGGTGAAGCGCTTGAGGCCCAGGGCCTTGTCTTCTGGCTTCTCTTCGCCGGGCTTGCAGTAGGCGATGCAGGTCTCGGCATATTGAGTGCCGGGCTGGGTGATGAAAACACGGATGCCTATACCGGGGGTATTCTGCTTTTCCAGCAGATCAGCCAGGTAGTCGTGGGCAGCATCAGTTATGGTTATGGCGGTCATGAACATTCCTCGCAGACTTGCCGGGAGTTTACGCCAATCGAGGGCGGCGCACAAAACCTAGTGCTGTTGTCAGGAAAGCACCGATTCATCAAACCGCCTGCGCCTCGCGCCCGCTGCGCCGTGCGTCCAGCCTGGCGCGCATGCGCTGATACAGGCCCTTCTCGACCCACTCGTAGCTCAGCCAGGCGCCCACCGCAATCACCGGCACGCAGCAGGCAAACACCACGTACGGGTTGAGGCTGTAACGCTGCGCCAACAGCAGCCCGCCATACAGCACCAATACGTGCAGCAAGTAGACCGAATAGGAACAGTCACCCAGGCTCTTGAGCAGCTTGCTGCCACGAAACAGCGGTTCGAGCGATACGCAGCACAGTACGATCAAGGCGCTTGGCAGCCCCCAGTGCAGCAGGCGCTGGCTGTTGTCGAGGTTCTGAATCAGCAGCAGCCCCAGCGCCACACCGGCCAGCGGCAACCACACCGCCTGGCGAATCCAGCCACGCTGATAGGCCATGCCGATACCGATACCCAGCAGAAATTCATAAACGATGTCATTGCCGTAGAAGCGGCTGATCAGGCCGCTGCGCGCCAGCACCTCGGTCACCACGAACAACGCACTGGCAATGATCAGTGGCCGATGGCGACGCTCGAACAGGAACACCATCGAGAACAACAGGTAGAACAGCATCTCGTAATTCAGCGTCCAGCCGACATTGAGGGTCGGATACAGGCCGTAGCCGCCGGGGTTTTCCGAAGGAATGAAAAACAGCGACAGCAGAAAGTTCTGCCAGCCGATCACCTGATGCGGCAGCCACGGCGCAGCGAACAGCAATAACAGGCCCATGGCCAGGGTGTACAACCAATAGGCCGGCACGATACGTAACAGGCGCAAGGCAATGAAGCGCGAGGCAGGCATGTCCCGCTCGTGGGTCGACAGGTAGATGACCAAGCCGCTGATGACAAAAAAGATATCGACGCCTACGGCGCCCTTGGCGACGAAAAACTCGCCGATCGGCCCGCTGGCCTTGAAATCAAAAAAGATCTGCATGAAGTGATGACATACCACTACCCATGCCGCGACTGCCCGCAGGGCCTGAACCGAAATCAGCATTCCTGAACCTCGTGTGTGCGCTGTGCTCTCACTGAATCGTCCGCACCGGGTTGGCGGGACACGCAGGTTTACTGACAGCCGCAAATCACAAAAGGTCTTGAAAAACCCGTACCGCCGGTCAATCGATAATGGCTGCAGGCCATGTCTGGCGTGGCCTGCAGCTGAAAACCAGCGATCAGAACCGGACCTCAGAGGTTCTCGTAACGATTCATATCCAGCACCCCGAACTCTCGCGGGTCATGCTCCTGAATGTAGCGGCTCAGGTCATGGAACAAGCTCCAGAACTGCGGGTGGGTACGCCTGACACCCCAACGCTCGACCAGCCTCTCGAAGCCTGGCTGATCGCTGACCTGGCGCATCGCCTCGACAAAGGCCTCAACCTCGCCGGCCGGCACGTTGAACATGAAGTTCGGGTAGCTGCTCAGTACCCCGGGGTAGACCGTCAGGGTGTCGAGCCTGGGTTGATAGCGATACGATTCCCCCAGCAGGAACGCCACATTACTGTGGGCGCGGTTACGCAGTACGCTGTACACCTCGCGCTGGCCGCTGCTGTCGGCCACCCGCAGCATGGTGGCCTCGGGCATCCACTCGATGACCTTCAGTTGCCCCGCAGGTTTTGCCGCCAGCCGGCTCAGCACCTGCTCGGCATGGGCCAGTTGCGGTGCCAGCCCGGCACGCACACAGGCACCGGAAGCCGGGCAACGGTTGATCGGGTCCGCAGCCGCATTCAGCGGCCCCATGCGCTGGATCAATTGCCGGGCAAAGTCGCGCACCGTGTGCTTTTCATCGAGTTGCAGACGGCTCGGCGTGTCGTCATCGATGCGCTGGTAATCGAGCCACATCTTGATCTTGCCCGAATCCTGATACAGGTCGCTGAGCAACGCTTCACGCCGGCTGGCCGGCATCAGGCGCAGGAAGTTGATTTCCGCGCCGTTGCGGATCAGATCGAAATACAGCCGGGTCTGGGCCTGATGGGCGATATTGCCGTACACATCGAAGTTGACCACCAACTGGTAATAGGTGCGCTCCAGCAGCGGATAGTCGAACAGCCAGGTGGACTTGGGCACATCGCCAATCAGGCCCTTGCTTACCGTGGCACTGTCGAAGTGGCGAAACACCGTCAACAAGGCATTGTCGTTGCCCTTCCACAGCGTCGACCAATCGGCCGACGGCGCATCAGCGTAGTGATCGCGCCGCAGGTTTTCATAGTCGTTACGCCGATCCTTGTAGGACAGCCACAGACTCAGAACACTGCCGACGTCATCGTTCTGCCCCGGCATGGCCAGCAGCGGTGTAGCTTGCCCCTGATAACGGGCATCGTCGACGTACAGGTCGCTGGCCGGCTCCTGGAACAGCACCCAGAAGTGGTCGCGGATCACATCGGTGGCGATCTGCCCCCGGCATACTGGCCCGCGAATGAAGCTGTTCACAAAGTATTGGGCGTTATCGAGCATGAACTGATAACGCGCCCTGGCCGGAATTGCCTCGAAGGTCAGAAACGGATTGGCCCGATGCCCTGGTCCGTAACCCGGCACAGCGCTGGCGTGCCAGTCGTTGTTATAGAACAGTTCCTGCACACGCTTGAGCTTCTGCGCACTCAGCGCGTAGGTGATGTGGGTCTTGTGGACAATCACACCCTGCACCGGCACCAGACGGTAGTAGAACTCGGTGCGACCAGGATCGTCGTTGGGCCGCCGGGTGGCGATGATGTCCACCGGTTTGCCGCTTGGGGTGCGCGAGCGCACCCACTGAAAGAAATGTCCGGGGTCGCCATTGTCGAAGTAAATGTGCGCCAGAAACAGATGCTCATACAGCCAGCGGCCGACCAGCGCCTGGCTGGCACCGGGGCGGTTGAGCAGCGCTTCCCACTCTTTGATCTGCGCCGCTTCCACAGCATTGGCCTGCAGCGGCTGCTGGTCTACCGGCGCGCCGGCCGCCAGCCAGCGTTGCAGGGTCTGGTGCTCGGTGGCGGTCAGGCCGGTCACCGCCAGCGGCATGCCCTGGGTCGGGTGCGCGCCAGCGTAGCCGTTGAATTCCTCCGGCGACGGGCAAAGGTTTTCGCGGTTCAGGCCCAGCACGATGTCATCCGGAATCTTGCTGTTGGGCGGCAACGGCTTCTGTTGGCCCAACTCCAGCATCCGGGTCATCAACGCCGCTTGCCCGCCGTGTGGCTCAAGCACCGAATAAAAGCCCTTGCGCTGCCAGGCCGCCGTGCCATTGGCATCGTAAAACAGCCGGGTCGGGTCAACCGCCCGAGAGCGCTCGCCCTGATACACCGGCACTTTATTGGCCCCGCGCAACACGCCTTCGCCACTGCCCAGATTGAGCTGGCACGGCGCGTCGTTGCAGGCGTGGCAGGCCACACACTTGTCGGTGAGGATCGGCTGGATATCACGGGTGTAGGAAACAGGTGAAGCAGCAGGTGCAGGCAAATCACGCGCCTGGAGCGTGCAGCACGACAGCAACAAGGCAAGTCCTGCCAGCAGACGGTACGGCATATCCGGTTGATTCCCCAAGGCCAATGGCCATCAGTCTATAACGGTTAAAGGTCGCCAAGATGAGCAATTTTCATGTAAATGCCCGGGCAACGCTAAAACGGTCGTGCTTTGGTATTATTTCGGCCTTTCTTTATACGGCCTTTTCATCTGTGGCCTTTGCTAGGTAGCCCTCAATGTCTGATCGCAGCGCCCGCCATCAAGCTCTCCTGAATGCTCTGCAACAGAGGATCCTGATCCTCGATGGCGGCATGGGCACCATGATCCAGAGCTACCGGCTCGAAGAGCAGGATTATCGCGGCGCGCGCTTTGCCGACTGGCCCAGCGACGTCAAAGGTAACAACGACCTGCTGCTTCTGACCCGCCCGGACGTGATTGGTGCCATCGAGAAGGCTTATCTGGATGCCGGTGCCGACATCCTTGAAACCAACACCTTTAACGCCACCAAAGTGTCCCAGGCCGACTACGGCATGGAAGCGCTGGTCTACGAGATCAACGTAGAAGGCGCACGCATTGCCCGCCAGGTGGCCGATGCAAAAACCCTCGAAACCCCGGACCGCCCGCGCTTCGTCGCCGGCGTCCTCGGCCCGACCAGCCGCACCTGCTCGATTTCGCCGGACGTCAACGACCCCGGCTATCGCAACGTCACCTTCGACGAACTGGTCGAGAACTACACCGAGGCCACCCGTGGCCTGATCGAAGGCGGCGCCGACCTGATCCTGATCGAGACCATCTTCGACACCCTCAACGCCAAGGCGGCGATCTTCGCCGTGCAGCAGGTGTTCGAAGAAGACGGCGTTGAACTGCCGATCATGATTTCCGGCACCATCACCGACGCCTCGGGCCGCACCCTGTCAGGCCAGACCACTGAAGCATTCTGGAACTCGGTGCGCCATGCCAACCCGATCAGTGTCGGCCTGAACTGCGCGCTGGGCGCCAAGGACCTGCGTCCGTACCTCGAAGAGCTGTCGAACAAAGCCGACACCCACGTCTCGGCGCACCCTAACGCCGGCTTGCCAAACGCCTTCGGTGAATACGACGAAACCCCGGCACAGATGGCCGAAGTGGTCGAAGAGTTCGCCGCCAGCGGCTTTTTGAACATCATCGGCGGTTGCTGTGGCAGCACGCCTGCGCACATCAAGGCGATCGCCGAGGCCGTGGCCAAGCATCCGCCGCGCGCGATCCCCGAGATTCCCAAAGCCTGTCGCCTTTCGGGCCTTGAGCCGTTCACCATCGATCGCCAGTCGTTGTTCGTCAACGTCGGTGAGCGGACCAACATCACCGGCTCGGCCAAGTTCGCCCGGCTGATCCGTGAAGAGAACTACACCGAAGCACTGGAAGTGGCCCTGCAACAGGTCGAAGCCGGTGCCCAGGTGATCGACATCAACATGGACGAAGGGATGCTCGACTCCCAGGCGGCCATGGTCCGGTTCCTCAACCTGATCGCTGGTGAGCCGGATATCTCGCGAGTGCCGATCATGATCGACTCCTCGAAATGGGAAGTCATCGAGGCCGGCCTCAAATGCATCCAGGGCAAGGGCATCGTCAACTCGATTTCGATGAAAGAAGGCGTCGAGGCATTCAAGCATCACGCCCGGCTGTGCAAGCGCTACGGCGCTGCCGTGGTGGTGATGGCCTTCGACGAAGTCGGCCAGGCCGATACCGCCGCACGCAAGCGCGAGATCTGCCAGCGCAGCTACGACATTCTGGTCAATGAAGTGGGCTTCCCGCCGGAAGACATCATTTTCGACCCGAACATCTTTGCCGTGGCCACCGGCATCGAAGAACACAACAACTACGCCGTTGACTTCATCGAAGCCTGCGCCTACATCCGCGACCATCTGCCATTCGCCCTGTCGAGTGGCGGGGTCTCCAACGTGTCGTTCTCGTTCCGCGGCAATAACCCGGTGCGCGAAGCCATCCACTCGGTGTTTTTGTATCACGCCATCCAGAACGGCCTGACCATGGGCATCGTCAATGCCGGCCAGCTGGAGATCTATGACGAGATCCCGGCGGCGTTGCGTGAGAAGGTCGAAGACGTGGTGCTCAACCGCACCCCGGAAGGCACCGACGCGCTACTGGCCATCGCCGATGACTACCGTGGCGACGGCAGCACCAAAGAAGCTGAAACCGAAGAGTGGCGCGGCTGGCCGGTCAACCAGCGCCTGGAGCACGCCCTGGTCAAAGGCATCACCGCGTTTATCGTGGAAGACACCGAAGAGTCGCGGCTGTCGTTCAATCGGCCGATCGAGGTGATCGAAGGCCCGTTGATGGCCGGCATGAACACCGTCGGTGACCTGTTCGGCTCAGGCAAGATGTTCCTGCCCCAAGTGGTGAAATCCGCCCGGGTAATGAAACAGGCCGTGGCCCACCTGATTCCATTTATCGAAGCCGAGAAAGGCGACAAGCCCGAAGCCAAGGGCAAAATCCTGATGGCCACGGTCAAGGGTGACGTGCATGACATCGGCAAGAATATTGTCGGCGTGGTGCTGGGCTGTAACGGCTATGACATCGTCGACCTTGGGGTGATGGTGCCGGCCGAGAAGATCCTGCAGGTCGCCAAAGAGCAGAAGTGCGACATCATCGGCCTGTCCGGGCTGATCACCCCGTCGCTGGACGAGATGGTCCACGTCGCCCGTGAAATGCAACGCCAGGACTTCCACCTGCCGCTGCTGATCGGCGGCGCCACCACCTCCAAGGCGCACACCGCGGTGAAGATCGAGCCGCGCTACAGTAACGACGCGGTGATCTACGTCACCGACGCCTCACGCGCCGTCGGCGTTGCCACCCAGTTGCTGTCCAAAGAGCTGAAGCCTGGCTTTGTCGAGAAAACCCGCGAAGAATATGTCCAGGTGCGTGAGCGCACCGCAGCGCGCAGCAGCCGCACCGAGCGCCTGCCCTACGCCGCCGCCGTGGCCAAGAAGCCGAAGTTTGACTGGGCCGGCTACACCCCGGCAGTGCCGACGTTCACCGGCACCCGGGTGCTGGAAAACATCGACCTCAATGTGCTGGCCGAGTACATCGACTGGACGCCGTTCTTCATTTCCTGGGACCTGGCCGGCAAGTTCCCGCGCATCCTCACCGACGAAGTGGTCGGCGAAGCGGCCACCGTTCTGTTCGACGATGCGCAGCAACTGCTGCGTAAACTGATCGACGAACAGCTGATCAGCGCGCGCGCGGTGTTCGGCTTCTGGCCGGCCAACCAGATCAACGATGACGACCTGGAAGTCTACGCTGACGATGGCCGGACTCTGGCGACCCTGCATCACCTGCGCCAGCAAACCATCAAGCCCGATGACAAACCGAACCTCTCGCTGGCTGACTACGTGGCACCGAAAAGCAGCGGCGTGACCGATTACATGGGCGGGTTCATCACCACCGCCGGCATCGGTGCCGAAGAAGTGGCCAAGGCCTATCAGGACAATGGCGACGACTACAACGCGATCATGGTCAAGGCCCTGGCCGACCGACTGGCCGAGGCCTGCGCCGAGTGGCTGCACGAGCGGGTGCGTAAAGAGTACTGGGGCTATGCCGCCGACGAGCAACTCGATAACGAGGCGCTGATCCGCGAGCAGTACCGCGGTATCCGCCCTGCCCCCGGCTACCCGGCCTGCCCGGACCACACCGAGAAGAGCAGCCTGTTCAACCTGCTCGACCCGTTGCCGGCCGGCACGCCGATCCACACGGCTGGCAAAAGCGGGGTGTTCCTCACCGAACACTACGCCATGTTCCCGGCCGCGGCGGTCAGCGGCTGGTACTTCGCCCATCCGGATGCGCAATATTTTGCCGTGGGCAAGGTCGACAAGGATCAGGTCGAAAGCTACACCGCCCGCAAGCAGCAATCGCTGGAAGTCACCGAGCGCTGGCTGGCACCGAACCTTGGCTATGACGAATAACCCATAGGAGCGGCCGGGCGGCGATCCGCTTTAGCCGCGAAGGCTTCCCGGCTAAAGCCGGTCCTACGGGGGTTGCGGGTTTGTTGCACGACAGCGTGGCGCCGGGGCGGCGGATCAAACCGCCTGGACCGTGGCCAGTTGCTCGCCGTCAAGCCAGGCGCCGATGTCGCTGGCGCGCATGGGTCTGGAGAACAGGTAGCCTTGGGCCCAGGCACAACCGAGGTTTTTCAGGGCATCGAGTTCTGCGGCGGTTTCCACGCCTTCGACGATGCATTCGAGCTGCATGTCCTGGCACAGGGCAATCAGCGACTTGACGATCTTGAAGCTGGCCGGGTCGAGGTGGATGTTGGTGACGAAGGTGCGGTCCACCTTCAGTTTGGTCAGCGACAACGCGTGGATCTGGCTCAGGCTGGAATAACCGGTGCCGAAGTCGTCGAGGGAAATACCGCAACCCAGTTCACGAAACCGGCTGATCGCTCGCTGGGTCTGCGCCAGGTCCTGGATGACCGCGGTTTCGGTGATTTCCAGATCGAGACAGGCCGGGTCGAAGCCGCTGTTGCTGATCAGCTCGACGATCTGCTGGGCGGCGTCCTCGGAACCACAGTCGTGGGCGGACAGGTTAAATGACAGGCGCATGCCCGCAGGCCAGCTCGCGGCCGCCTCCAGCGCCTTGCTGAGCAACGGCAGCGTGAGGCGATTGACCATGCCGACGCGCTCGGCAATCGGGATGAAATCACCGGGCGGCACGTTACCCAACTCCGGGCTTTCCCAGCGTGCCAGGGCCTCGAACGCGACGGTTTGCTCACGGCGAATGTCCACGATGGGCTGGAACACCACGTAAAACTCACCCTCCAGATCGGCCCTGCGCAGGGCCTGTTCGGTCAGCCCTTCGCGATTGAGCTGCTGGCGATGGGCTGCGCTGAACAGGCAGACCGTGCCGGGGCGGTGGCGCTTGCTCTGATACAGGGCGTAGTCGGCGTACTCATACACTTGCGTGGCGCAGGTTGCGTGATCCGGGAACGTCGCAATGCCCAGTGAAGCACTGATCTGAATCGGAATGTCGACCAGCAGAAACGGCTCGCGCATGCTGGCGCAAATGGTTTCGCCAACCCCAAGCAACTGCTCGTCGCTCATGGCCTGAGTGAAGATCAGACCGAACTCGTCACCGCCCAGCCGGGCCAGGTGCACCTCTTCATCAAGCAGCCCGGTCAGGCGCTGGCCAACCTGATAGAGCAGCTTGTCACCGATGCTATGGCCATACAGATCATTGACCGGCTTGAAGCCATCCAGGTCGATCAGCCCCACGGCCAGACGAATCTCCTGCTCGCGGGCACGGGACAGCAGCGTATCAAGGCGGGAAAAGAACTGCCGCCGATTGGCCAGCCCGGTCAGGCTGTCCTGATTGGCCAAGTGAAGGTTTTCCTCGCTGAGTTTTGCCGTATGCGCCTGCATGTTCACCAGCCGGGTGAAGTCGGTGTACTGCGCCTTGAGAATGACCAGCATGGCGATCGACACCAGCAGGACGTCAATCGCAGTGGCAATGAAGGTAATGATATTGGTGGACGCGAAGAACACCACGAACGCTGTGTTGACCACTGCCGTGGTGGCCAGCGCGGCTGGCAGCAGGTGCATCATGCAAAAAATGCAGCCGATGACGGTGATCGCCATATAAAAGGCGACATGCGCCTGGGTATAGCTGTCGCCATAGGGAAACAGCGCCAGCGACCAGGCGGTAAACGCCACGGCGACAAACGGCGCGAGCATATTGGTGCGCTTGAGCGCCGTCAGCATCTGCGCCGGGCTGCAGGTGCGCTTGCGCGTGCATATCCATTGCGCCGCACGAACCACGCCGAACAAGGTCATGATCAACGGGCAATACACCACCAACCAGCGCGGCGCGACCGCAAAGTGAGTGCCGGCCAGCATCAGGGTGTTGATCAGCAGGATGAAATACATCATGGGCAACTGGCGAGACAGCGCGATGTACTGCGCCTTGACCAGACCAGGGTTGTCCTTGGGTACGGACATCAACGCTCGCACGCCCAGCAGTGTTTTTTTCATCAGGCGACGCTCTGAAAATACAGCCAGATAAATAACCGAGCGGATGATCCTTTCCAGCCTGGATCGAGCAGGACTGAATTCTGCCCTCATGGGATCGTATCGGCCGATCCTGTGGTTTCTGCAACCCTTAAGACTAGTGGCACTTTGATTTCGTTCCCTTCCTGCCCGCATCGCAGGTATCGAAGTGGTACGGTTTGTTACCGTCGGGCATCCGGCAGCGGTTGTACGTCGCCTGCCCCAGCAATACCTCCTCTGCGCGACTACCCTGCCTGACACATGCCTGCGCAGGGCAATCCCATGTACCTCTCTATGCACCTCCAGACTCCGCCACCTGAAAAACCCGACCCGCCCGGCTTCTGGCAGATGCTGCAAAGCGTTCTGGCCGCGGCCTTCGGCGTGCAAAGCAACCGCAACCGCGAGCGCGACTTCGCCCACGACAAGCCCTGGCACTTTATCGTGCTCGGTGCCGGCTTCACGCTGGTGTTTGTCTTGGGGTTGTTGTTGATTGCGCGGCTGGTGCTTTATTTCGTCGGGGCCTGACTGGCAGGCAGCATATGCCGCAAGGCGAATGGCGAATCGCCGGGCGTGGCGGGCCTGGTAAACACCTGCGGGTCGACCCGGTAACTGTCGCCTCTGGCCGCCTCCAGCAGGCGCACGGTTTCGCCTGGCTCCACCAGTTGCAGGACATCGATCTCACGCTCACCCAGTGGCATTGGCCCGCCCACCCGCTGGCGATCATAATCACTGAGCAACACCAGCGCCCAGCCTCCCAGGGTGAAGTGCCCACTGGCCACTGCCGACAGGCGACCATCGAGCAACGCCTGCAATGATTCGGGAGTGCCGTTGATCGCACTGAACAACACGTCTCGGCCGGCGACGCCGCCGATCTCTGCCAGAGCGTCCATGGCGCCATAGGCCATTTGCTCGTTCGCGGCCCACACCAGCCGGGTGTCCGGATAGCGCTTGAACAGCATGCGCGCCTGCTCCAGCGCCCGGTCGCGGCGCCAGACACCCAGCACCACCTGACGCAGGTTCACCTCAGGGTGTTCAGCCACTGCCCGACGCATGCCTTTTTCACGCAACAGTGACACCGGGGTGGCATTGGTGCCGGAGAAGGCCAGCATGTCGACGCTCTGCCCTGGCGTCAGCGGGCCAAGTTGTTTGATCAGACGCTTGGCGGTCAGATACCCGCCTTGCTCGTCGTTACCGAGCAGGCTGCCGAGCAGGTCCGGGTAACGCTGCGACAAATCACCGAGAATCCGCCGCTGATCGAGGCTCAGGGTGTTGTTGACCAGCAACAACTTCACCCCGCTGCCTTCGGCCAGACGCAGGATTTCCGGTGCCACGTTCAATTCGTTGGAAAACACCAGATAATCGGGGCGCTGATCGCCTTTGAGGGTCTGCCGCGCCAGATCGACCTGGGTGCGTGTGTCGCGGTCGGAGAACTCCACGCGCAATGCCATACCGGTTGCATCCGCAGCGGCCTGCATGACTCGCGCGTAGCTGTTCCAATAGCCATCTGACGCAGGGCCGGGGCTTAGAAATACCACTGACGCCGCCCAGCCAGAGCCACAGCCCAGCGCGCACAGCATCGCCAGTGAGCGGGCCAGCCAGCCCGCTCTCGCTGTTGAAACCTTGACCGCCGATAAATCCTTTACCAAGGGTGGCCGTCCGCTCCACGGGGGGTTGAACCCTGGTTATCGGCGGGGCGCGGCAAAAGCTGAGAGCGGCGGTAGCAGAGCCGGCGCGCTACTGACCACTGACCCAGAAGACTCCCGCCCCCGCTACCAGCAATATAAGAAAGAAGATCGCCCAGGCATCGACTGAACTGTCGGATTTTCCAGCTTTGTGTGGGTTGCTCATCGCATCGCCTTTTATCGGTCTTGTGGAGGAATGCAGATGGAAAAATAAGAGATAGGTGCAGTTAAGACGTCCTTTAACCATACTTCAAGTGCGGGCATGACCGATGGCGTGATGCATATCGCTTTTAGCGATTTGCATATATATAAACATCACTTTTACCGATATCAGCAAGCTGGTATCTTCGCCACCGCTCCGCATGGAGTGCGCGACCGTGCGCGCAGAAGCAGAATTGTCCAGATGGTGCCGGACCCGGAGCAGCCCCACCCGAATGGGACGTGACCGGCCACCGCGCAGCATTATTGAAGCCTGAGAGCAGGACCTATATGTACGTATACGATGAGTACGATCAGCGAATCGTCGAGGACCGCGTCAAGCAGTTCCGTGACCAGACCCGCCGCTACCTGGCCGGTGAGCTGAGCGAAGAAGAGTTTCGGCCACTGCGGCTGCAGAACGGCCTGTATGTCCAGCGCTTCGCGCCGATGCTGCGCGTGGCGGTTCCTTATGGTCAGCTGAACTCGCGCCAGGCGCGCATGCTGGCCAAGATCGCCCGTGACTACGACAAGGGCTACGCCCACATCAGCACCCGCCAGAACGTGCAGTACAACTGGCCGGCACTGGAAGACATCCCGGATATTCTCGAAGAGCTGGCCACCGTGCAGATGCACGCGATCCAGACCAGCGGTAACTGCCTGCGCAACGTGACCACCGACCAGTTCGCCGGTGTGGCGGCCGATGAAGTCATCGACCCGCGCCCCTGGTGTGAGATCGTGCGCCAGTGGACCACCTTCCACCCTGAGTTCGCCTACCTGCCGCGCAAATTCAAAATTGCCATCAACGGCGCGGCCAGCGACCGCGCCGTGATCGAGATGCACGACATCGGCCTGGAGCCGGTGCGCAACGAAGCCGGTGAGCTGGGCTTCCGGGTACTGGTGGGTGGCGGCCTGGGCCGTACCCCGGTGATCGGCGCGTTCATCAACGAGTTCCTGCCGTGGCAGAACCTGTTGAGTTACCTCGATGCCATTCTGCGTGTCTACAACCGCTATGGCCGTCGCGACAACAAGTACAAGGCGCGGATCAAGATCCTGGTCAAGGCACTGACGCCTGAAGTGTTCGCCGAGAAGGTCGAGGCCGAAATGGCCCACCTGCGTGGCGGCCAGACCACCCTGACCGAAGCCGAACTGCAGCGTGTTGCCAAACACTTCGTCGACCCGGCCTATAAAACGCTGACTAACCAGGATGCGGAACTGGCCGCACTGGAAGCCGAGCATCCGGGCTTTGCCCGCTGGCGCGTGCGCAACACCCTCGCGCACAAGAAACCCGGCTATGTGGCTGTTACGCTGTCGCTCAAGCCGACCGGCGTGGCGCCAGGTGATGTGACCGACAAGCAGCTCGACACCATCGCCGAGCTTGCCGACCAGTACAGCTTCGGTTTCCTGCGCACCTCCCACGAGCAGAACATCATTCTCGCCGACGTTGAACAATCGCGCCTGTTCGAGCTGTGGAACGTGCTGCGCGAAAACGGCTTCGCAACGCCGAACATCGGCTTGCTCACCGACATGATCTGCTGCCCGGGCGGTGATTTCTGCTCGCTGGCCAACGCCAAGTCGATCCCGATCGCCGAATCGATCCAGAGCCGTTTCGACAATCTGGACTACCTGTTCGACATCGGCGAACTGGACCTGAACATCTCCGGCTGCATGAACGCCTGTGGTCACCACCACGTGGGTCATATCGGCATCCTGGGCGTGGACAAGAAAGGCGAAGAGTTCTACCAGGTGTCGCTCGGCGGCAGCGCCAGCCGTGACGCCAGCCTGGGCAAGATCCTTGGCCCTTCTTTCGCCCAGGAAGTCATGCCTGACGTGATCGAGAAGCTGATCAACGTGTACATCGAAAAACGTACCGAAGACGAGCGCTTTATCGACACTTACAACCGTATTGGCATCGACCCTTTCAAGGAGCGCGTCTATGCAGCGAATCATTAAGAACAACGAAGTCGTCGATGAAACCTGGCACCTGCTGCCCAAGGACACGACCTTTGACAGCCTGTCGAACTGCGACGATCTGATCGTACCGCTGGTGCTGTGGCGTGAGCACGGCCATGCCCTCAAAGCCCGCGACGGCGGCCTGGGCGTGTGGCTGGACAGCGATGAAGAAGCCGAGGAAATCGGTGATGACGTGCAGCACTTCCAGGTCATCGCCCTGAACTTCCCGGCCTTTACCGACGGGCGCAGCTATTCCAATGCCCGACTGTTGCGCGATCGCTATGGTTTCAAGGGTGAACTGCGCGCCATCGGCGATGTGCTGCGTGACCAGTTGTTCTACCTGCGCCGCTGCGGCTTCGATGCCTTTGCCATTCGCCCGGATAAAGACCCCTATGAGGCGCTGGAGAGTCTGAAGGACTTCTCGGTGACTTATCAGGCCGCCACCGACGAACCGCTGCCGCTGTTCCGTCGTCGCTGATCGCTGTTGCTGTACTGCAAAAGCCCGGCCCCTGTTGAAGGGGCCGGGCTTTTTTGTTGGATGTTTTGCTGTTGTGGGAGGCAGCTCTGCTGGCGAAGCACTCTTGCCATTTCGAGCGATGGAAAATCCCTTCTCGCGGCGTCTGGGCGGCAGGTTTCGCCCTGCTGGGCGACCTACTTTTTTCTTGGAAAAAGTAGGCAAAACCGCCTGCTCCTGGCTTGGCCCTTCGGGTTCCCTCGCTCCGGTGCCGATTTGGCGGTCGGCACGATGGGCATCCCTGCCCAGCGCGCCTAAAACCGGCTTCCCTGCCGGTTTTCCCACCAAATCGACACCTCCACTCGGCCAGCGCCCAAGTCGCGATTGGCGTCGTCTGTGCCATCTGTGCTCAAAGAAACCAAAAGTGACCCGCTGTAAAAGTGGAAAGCTGACTAAAGACCAACATCAATGTGGAGGATGTACACCAACACCAACACCAACACCATCCACCTATAAGTCAGGACCAAAACCGCTGCTGGCTCAACCGCTCCCACCAGCGCAGCGCAATGCCATCCAGCGAAGCCGCCGCCGCCATGCCGACCCGCTCTTGCAGGCTCTTGCGCTGGGCGTAATGCAGGTGGAAGACCTCGGCATCCTTGGCCTTGTCGGCCAGGTACTCGTCGCTGGTCTTGAGTTCGTCGACCAGTTGCTTATCCAGCGCCGCCATCCCCAGCCAGACCTCGCCGGTGGCCACTTCATCGATGTCCAGTTGCGGGCGGTAGCTGGCGACAAAGCCCTTGAACAGTTCGTGGGTGATTTCCAGGTCCTGCTGGAACTTCTCCCGGCCCTTTTCGGTGTTTTCGCCAAACACGGTCAGGGTGCGCTTGTATTCACCGGCGGTCAGCACCTCGAAGTCGATGTCGTGTTTTTTCAGCAGGCGGTTGACGTTGGGCAGTTGCGCCACCACACCGATGGAGCCGAGGATAGCGAAGGGCGCGCTGATGATCCGGGTGCCGATGCAGGCCATCATATAGCCGCCGCTGGCCGCGACCTTATCGATGCAGATAGTCAGTGGGATGCCGGCCTGACGCACCCGAGCCAGTTGCGAAGATGCCAGACCGTAGCTGTGCACCAGACCGCCGCCGCTTTCCAGACGCAGGACAACTTCATCCTTGTCAGTGGCCAGGCTCAGCAGTGCGGTGATTTCATGACGCAGGCTCTCGGTGGCCGAGGCCTTGATATCGCCATTGAAGTCCAGCACATAGACCCGCGACCTGGCCTCGGGCTGCTTCTTTTCCTTCTTCAGCGCTTTGCTCTGCTCTTTGCGCAATGCCTTGAGCCGGGCCTTGTCGAGCAGCGAATGCTCCAGACGCTCACGCAGCCCCTTGTAAAAATCATTGAGCCGGGTGACCTGCAACTGCCCGGCCGTCTTGCCACGCCCTTTACTGCGCAGCGAAGCGATGGCAACCAGTACCACCACAATGGCAACCACCAACGTGACGGTCTTGGCCAGAAAGCTGGCGTAATCGGCAAAAAAATCCACGGCGACTCCTTGATTGCTGGCGCGCTCTCTATAGCGGGCACGCGATGAACAAGCATACCGAGCAGGCCGATCAACCACCAGCCGACAAACGTGTGCAAACATTGAAACAGCTAATTCAAACAACTGTATGATTTCAGGTTGACAGGCCCGTGCCATGCCCCTAACCTCGCCTGCACCTGCACATTGCGGGACGATACCGATGGCAGCCGCTCGCACGAGCGCAGCCCACTTCCAATAAGGATCGACACATGACCTCAGTAGCCGATGCAGTCCAGAAAATGCACGCCAAGTTCAATCCTGACGCCGCCAAAGGCCTGGATCTGATCTTCGGTTTCAACGTCACCGACGAAGACAAACACTTTGCCCTGATCATCAAGGACAGCACCTGCCAATTGCAGGAAGGCGAAAACCCTGACGCCAACGTCACCCTGATCATGGACAGCGAAACCCTCAAAGGCATCGTCAGCGGCGAGACCGACGGCATGCAGGCGTTCATGGGCGGCAAGCTGCGCATTGAAGGCGACATGATGCTGTCGATGAAGCTCAGCGAGCTGTTCCCGCAGTAATTTGGCCGGGAAAACAAAAAACCGAAGCCTGCGTGCTTCGGTTTTTTTATGCCTGCTTAACGGGCATGAAGAGCAGTTCGCCCGTAGGAGCGGCTTCAGCCGCGAAGGATGCGCAAATGGTGGATCGCGACTAAAGTCGCTCCTACGCGCTCCTGCGCGCATCCACACAATCGCTGAAATCCGGGAGTAACCATGGCCAGAACCACCCTGTTCGATCTCGACGGCAAGATTGCTCTGGTCTCCGGGGCCAGCCGGGGTATCGGTGAGGCGATCGCCCGGCTGCTGGCCAGCCAGGGCGCTCATGTCATTGTCAGCAGCCGGCGCCTGGAAGGCTGTCAGCAGGTAGCCGCGAGCATCATCGCCGACGGCGGCATGGCTACTGCGCTGGCCTGCCACATTGGCGAACCGGAGCAGATCGAGCAACTGTTCGCCATGATTCGCGAACGCTTCGGGCGGCTGGACATCCTGGTCAACAACGCCGCCACCAACCCGCAGTTCTGCCATGTACTGGACACCGACCCTGCTGCCTTTCAGAAAACCGTCGACGTCAACATTCGCGGCTATTTCTTCATGTCGGTGCAGGCCGGCAAGCTGATGCGCGAGCACGGCGGCGGCAGCATTATCAACGTGGCCTCAATCAATGGTGTTTCGCCCGGTGAGTTCCAGGGTATCTATTCGATCACCAAGGCGGCGGTGATCAATATGACCAAGGTGTTCGCCAAAGAGTGTGCGGCGTTTGGCATCCGCTGCAATGCCCTGCTACCAGGCCTGACTGACACCCGCTTCGCCTCGGCATTGGTCAGCAACCCGGCGATTCTCGACCAGGCGCTGGGTCATATCCCGCTCAAGCGTGTGGCCGCGCCTGATGAAATGGCCGGTGCGGTGCTGTATCTGGCCAGCGCCGGGTCAAGCTATACCACTGGCGCGATACTGAATGTCGATGGTGGGTTTCTGTCCTGATCGGGGTGCAATAACTGACGTCAATCTGACAGCGGCCGGTGATGAGAGGTAGAATGTCGGCCCTTCAGGGCCGCCATTGCGCCCTTCTGCCGACAAGTCCTTGCCATGCCTTTTGAACTCAGTGTTGACCCCCTCACGCTTGCCGTGCTCGCCGTCGTGGCTTTTGTGGCCGGTTTCATCGATGCCATTGCCGGCGGCGGCGGATTGCTTACCACGCCTGCGTTAATGACCGCCGGCCTGCCGCCGCATATGGTGCTTGGCACCAATAAGCTGTGTGCCACCTTCGGCTCGGCCACCGCCAGCTTCACCTATTTCCGGCGCAAGCTGTTCGATCCCTCGCAATGGAAGCTGGCGTTGATCAGCACCGCCATCGGCGCACTGCTGGGTGCGGTAATCGCCCATTACCTGCCTGCCGAGTGGATCAACCAAATGCTGCCGCTGATCGTCTTCGGCTGTGGCCTGTACCTGCTGTTCGGCGGTACGCCCAAGGCGCCGACCGACAGCAACGCGCCGATCAAACAACTGCGCCAGATCCCGCAAGGGCTGGGCCTGGGCTTTTACGATGGCGTGGCCGGCCCCGGCACCGGTGCGTTCTGGACGGTCAGTACGCTGATGGCATACCCCATCGACCTGGTCAAGGCCAGTGGCGTGGCGCGCAGCATGAACTTCGTCAGCAACGCCATGGCCCTGACAGTGTTTGCCGTCTCGGGTCAGGTGGATGTGATTCTTGGTGTGCTGATGGGCCTGGCGGTCATGGCCGGCGCTTACTTCGGCGCCGGCACGGCAATCAAGGGCGGTGCCAAATTCATCCGCCCGGTGTTCATCATCATGGTCCTGGCGCTGACCGTGCGGCTAGCCTGGCAGCACTGGTTCGGCGGCGCCTGAGCGGCGCGCCAGGTACAGCTCGATCAGGTGGCGGGCAATCGAGCGGCTGGCCGGTAGCGGCGGCAGATCAAAGATGCTGAACCAGCGGGCATCTTCGATCTCGTCGGGCTGCGGGACAATCTCGCCGCTCTCGTACTCGGCATGAAAGCCAAGCATCATCGAGTGCGGAAACGGCCAGCACTGGCTGCCCACGTACTGAATGTCACGCACCTTGAGCTGCACCTCCTCCATCACCTCACGGCGCACGCAGTCTTCTGCAGACTCGCCCGGCTCGGCAAACCCGGCCAGGGTGCTGTACACGCCGCTGACGAAACGCGGCGAGCGCGCCAGCAGCACTTCATCGCCGCGGGTGATCAGCACGATCATGCTCGGCGCGATACGCGGATAGAAGCGCAGCTCATCATCGGCGCAGTACATCGCGCGCTCGCCTGGCACCTGCACGGTGGGCTTGCCACAGGCGCCGCAGAAGCGGTGCTCGCGAGCCCAGGTGGCGATCTGCGCGGCGTAACCCAGCTTCTGGTAGACCGCAAGATCGCCCTCCAGCATGAACTGGCGCAAACCTTGCCAGGCCAGCCCTTCGACCTCTACGGCGCGCTGCAGCACCCAGACATACACCGGCTCACCATCGAAATGGCCGATGCCATGCTCACTGAGCAGCGGCAATTGCAGGCCGGCCAGCCATTGCCTGGAAAACAGCACGCCCTCTTCACTCAGTAAAAAGCCCTGCGGGCTGCATACCACGGCACGTCCGTCAGGCAATTGCGGGTCGAGCACGGCGGTGGTCCAACGGCGGGTCATCAACACACTCCTTTCCAGGCCGGGTTCAATCGTCGAACACCGGCTTTTGCTTGTTCATCTGTGCCAGCATGGCCAGCTTGAGATCGGGCGATTGCAGCATGGACGCGTTCCAGATGGCAACGTGTTCCAGGCCATCATTGATCCGGTGATCGCGCATGTAATCGATCATGCGCTTGGTGCCCTCAATGGCCAGCGGCGATTTTTGCGCAATCTGCCGGGCCAGGGCCATGACTTCTTCAAGCAATTGCGCTGGGTCGGTAAAAACCCGGTTCACCAGGCCAATACGCTCGGCCTCGGTAGCATCGACGGTGCGCCCGGTGTAAGCCAGCTCGCGCAACAGGCCATCGCCGATGATGCGCGGCAAACGCTGCAAGGTGCCGACGTCGGCGGCCATGCCCATGTCGATCTCGCGGATGGCAAATTGCGCGTCCTGGGCGGCATAACGCATGTCACAGGCAGCGATCAGGTCGATGGCACCGCCCAGGCAATAGCCCTGAATAGCCGCCAGTACCGGTTTGCGGCATTCGGCCACAGCCGTGAAAGACGCCTGCAACTGCTCGATCTTGCGCCGCAGCAGCCGCGCGTTACGCCCGGCGTCAGCGCCCAGCTCGCCCGCCACTGCGCCCAACAGCGCCAGATCGATACCGGAAGAAAAGTGCTTGCCGGCGCCACTGATCACCACGGCGCGGATTTCATCGTGTTCATCGACCCAGTGGAAGATCTCGACGATCTCGCGCCAGAACGCCGCATTCATCGCATTGAGCTTGTCTGGCCGATTGATCTGCAGGTGAGCGACCTTATCAACGAGCTGGACATTGAAAGCTTGATAGTCAGACATGAATGAACCTCTGGCGGGCTAGGCAACGTCGCCGGACTATAACAAGGCAGCCATGACCGTCGTAAGGCGACGCTTGTGCCATTTGCCGGACCGCTTCAAGCGCCTCACCCAAAACAACCTGGCGACTGCCCGGAACCCGTACCCGCGCCCGGTGTCCAGAGACTACGCAGCTAAACTGGCCAGGTAGTGGCTGATCGCGCCGAGTATCGAGAGGGCATTCATTGAGTACATCCAAGGCAGCAACCGGCATTGATGGTCTGGACAACATCCTCAGCGGCGGACTTTCCCGCGGGCATGTGTTTCTGCTCGAAGGCGAACCCGGCACCGGCAAGACCACCGTGGCGTTGCAGTTTCTGCTGGCCGGTGCGCAGGCTGGCGAGACCTCACTGTACATCACGCTCTCTGAAACCGAGGGTGAGCTGCGCGACAGCGCCCGCTCCCATGGCTGGGAGCTGGACGGATCGATCGCAGTCTTCGAGCTGACCCCGCCAGAAAGCCTGCTCAGTGCCGAGCAACATCAAAGCCTGTTGTATTCCTCGGACCTGGAGCTGGGTGAAACCGTGGCTCAGGTGTTTGCAGCCGTCGAGCGGATAAAACCGTCGCGGGTGGTGATCGACAGCCTCTCTGAAATCCGCCTGCTGGCCCAGAGCTCGCTGCGCTACCGGCGCCAGGTACTGGCCATGAAGCATTATTTTGCCCGTTTCGATACCACGGTGCTGCTGCTTGACGACCTGACCACTGATGCACTGGACAAGACCGTGCACAGTGTTGCCCATGGCGTGATTCGCCTGCAGGAACTGACCCCGGCCTACGGTGCCGAGCGGCGCCGACTCAAAGTGATCAAATACCGCGGCCAGAAATACCGTGGCGGCTTTCATGACTTCACCATTGCCCAGGGCGGCATCCAGGTGTTTCCACGCCTGGTGGCGGCCGAACACCGCAGCAATTATCAGCGCCGCCAGTACACCAGCGGCATTCAGGAACTTGACGACTTGCTCGGTGGCGGCATCGACAGCGGCTCCAGCACCCTGATTCTGGGGCCGGCCGGCACCGGCAAGTCGCTGACCGCGCTGGTATTCGCCGTGCAGGCCATGGCCCGTGGCGAGCGCGTCGGCTTGTTCGTTTTCGATGAAGAGCTGGGCTTGTTGTACGAACGCATGCGTGCCATGGGCATCGACCTGCAAGCGTTTCAGGATCAGAACCGGCTTTGGGTCGAACAGGTGGATGCGGCAGAGCTGTCGCCCGGTGAATTCTCCCATCGGGTACGCCGCTGCGTTGACCAGCAGCAGATCAAGACGGTCATCATCGACAGCCTCAACGGCTATCAGGCCGCAATGCCTGAAGAGAACGCGCTGGTGCTGCACATGCACGAGCTGTTGCTCTACCTCAATCGCCAGGGCGCTTCGACGTTCATGACCATTGCCCAGCATGGCCTGGTCGGCGATATGCGCACCCCCGTTGATATCACCTATCTGGCCGATACGGTCATCCTGCTGCGTTACTTCGAAGCCATGGGCGAAGTACGCCGGGCGATTTCCATTATCAAAAAGCGCACCGGCACCCATGAGTCAACGATCCGTGAATACAAGATCGGCCAGGCCGGCCTGCGCATCGGCACACCCCTGCATGCCTTTCAAGGCGTATTACGCGGGGTACCCAGCTACTTTGGCGACAACCATCCGCTGTTGCAGGATGACCAGACGTGATCCCGGCCTTTTCCGAACGTGCGATCATCCTGGCCCCTAACGGGCGCGACAGCCAGATAGCGATCAACATCCTCAGCGAGGCGGGTTTACGCGCCAAAGCCGTGCAGGACCTTAATGAACTGGCCACTGAACTGAGCCTTGGTGCGGGGCTGGCGATCATTGCCGACGAGGCGCTGCGCGGCGCCGACCTCAACCCGTTGCTTGAGCTGCTGGCCAGACAACCGCCCTGGTCGGACCTGCCGGTGGTCTTGCTGACCCGCCATGGCGGCCCGGAGCAAAACCCCTCGACCCGGCTGGGTACGCAACTGGGCAACGTCAGCTTCCTCGAACGGCCCTTTCACCCCATGACCCTGGTCAGCCTGGTGACCACCGCCGTACGCGGGCGCCGCCGCCAATACGAGGCCAGGGGGCGTATGGATGATCTGCTGGAAAGCGAAAAGCGCTTGCAGAACGCCTTGACCGCAGGCCGTCTGGGGTCCTGGCAACTGGAGACCGAATTTCTGCAACTCAGTTGCTCGGCGATCACCCTGGCGCATTACGGTCGTCACGAGCATACCCTGTTCAGCTATGACGACTGGCTCGATGCGGTCTATGCCGAAGACCAGCCACGCATGCAATCAGCCTTGCAGCGCAGTCTCGATACCGGCGCCGATTTCATTATCGAGTATCGCAACCTGTGGCCAGACGGCTCGCTGAATTGGGTGGATGTGCGGGCCCGGGCGATCCGCGGCGAGAACGGCCAGATCACCGCGCTGGTCGGCGTCACCTCCGATATCAGCGAACGCAAGCAGGCCGAAGTACAACTGCGGCGCCTTAACGAGACCCTTGAACAACAGATCGAAGAACGCACCGTCCAGCTTCGCCAGAATGAAGAAG
The DNA here is from genome assembly GCF_024129905.1 of Pseudomonas sp. 21LCFQ010. Lineage (NCBI taxonomy): Bacteria > Pseudomonadati > Pseudomonadota > Gammaproteobacteria > Pseudomonadales > Pseudomonadaceae > Pseudomonas > Pseudomonas sp. 21LCFQ010. The sequence goes on from NZ_JAMYDZ010000004.1 coordinate 133,594, forward strand.
CCTTGCGCCAGTCGCAGAAAATGGAAGCGGTCGGCCAGCTTACCGGCGGCATCGCCCATGACTTCAATAACATGCTCACCGGCATCATCGGCAGCCTGGAACTGCTGCGTCGGCGTATTGCTCGCGGGCGCACCGATGATCTCGGCGGCCTGATCGATCTGGGGGTGACGTCGGCCAATCGCGCCGCCGCCCTCACCCACCGCTTACTGGCATTCTCAAGGCGCCAGTCGCTGGACGCCAAACCGGTTGAGATGAATCATCTGATCAAGGCCATGGATGAATTGATCCAGCGCAGCGTCAGCGAAAGCATTCAGCTCGATATGCAGTTTGAACCCCGGTTATGGACCGCCGAGGCCGACCCGAATCAGCTGGAAAGTGCACTGCTCAATCTGGTGCTCAATGCCCGCGATGCCATGCCGAACGGCGGCCGGTTGCGCATTGAAACGCGCAACCAACGCCTGGAGCGGCGCTTCACCGATGCCCATGAAAACCTGTTGCCCGGTGACTATGTATTACTCAGCGTCAGTGACAGCGGCAGTGGCATGCCCGAGCACATCGTCAACCGCGCCTTCGACCCGTTTTTCACCACCAAGCCCATCGGCCAAGGCACCGGCCTGGGCTTGTCGATGATCTATGGCTTCTGCAAGCAATCACGCGGCCATGTTGCCATCGATAGCGAAGTTGGCCGTGGCACCACGGTGAAACTGTTCCTGCCGCGCTACAGAGGCCAGCAAGAGGACGATCAACTGACATTCCAAAGCGCCGCCAGCTATGCCAGGGCCGGCGAAACCGTGCTGATTGTCGAGGACGACCCGGCCGTACGGCGGCTGGTCAGCGAGGTACTCAGCGAATTGGGCTATGCCTTCGTCGAGGCCGCAGACGCACCTTCGGCACTGCCGCTGCTGGAGTCAGAGACGCGTATTGATCTGTTGATCAGTGATGTCGGCTTGCCAGGCATGAACGGCCGCCAACTGGCGGAAGTTGCCCGCCAGCTACGCCCTGGCCTGAAGGTGCTGTTTATTACCGGTTATGCCGAACATGCGGCAGTCAGAGGCGAGTTTCTTGGCAGTGATATGCAGATGATCAGTAAGCCCTTCGCCTTCGACCACCTGACCGCCAAAGTGCGCGAGATGATCGAGGTCTGACCCCCACGCCAGCCCGAGACCGTCGCCGGTCTCTGCTGGCCGGCTCAGGCCAGCAGCTTCTCGATCTGCGTATGCAGGGTTTCCATCGTGAACGGCTTGGCCAGAATCGGCGCCCGGGTAGCAATCGGGCTGCCGGACTCGGCGATTTCCGCCGGGTAGCCACTAATGAAAATGACCTTCAGATCCGGGCGCAGCTTGACCGCTGGTTCAGCAATCATCACCCCGGAAATACCGCCCGGCAGGCGGTAGTCAGTGATCATCAGGTCAAGGTGTGGCCGGGTAGCGAGAATCTCGAACGCCTGCTCGCCATTCTCGGCCTGTAACACACGATAGCCCTCGCCGGACAGATAATCGGCCAGCAGCATCATGATCAGGGGTTCGTCTTCGACGATCAGTACAACGTCTTGCGCATCAACGCTCATGGAACGGCCTTCAATCTTCAAATAGCTGCCAATACGACCACGGTGCACGGCGGAGGTTGCGCAGATTGCCTGACAATTTGCGATTGTCGTGCAAAAACCGGCCCCCAGCCTGTTACGCCTGCGGCAGGGCTCTGGCCCTGCACATCACCAAACCATTAAACAGCCCGTTAAACGACCGGCTGCAACGGCAGGCACAGGCTGAACGTCGAGCCTTTGCCCTCCTCGCTCTCCACCAGTAGCTCACCGCCATGGGCCATGACGATCTGTTCGGAGATAAATAGTCCAAGCCCCAGCCCGGCGACTGCATGGCCGGCGTTGACGCGTTCGAATTGCTGGAAGATCCGCGCCTGATTCTCGGCGGAAATACCAATGCCCTGGTCCGTCACATCGACCCGCGCCTGGTTGCGGAGGCTGTCGACGTAGACCCTGACGACAATCGGCTTGCCGGCGCCATAACGCAACGCATTGGTCAGCAGGTTGGCCAGCACTTGTTCAATACGAAACTCGTCCCACACGCCGATGACCGCCTCACAGGTGGTCAACTGCAAGCTGCAGCCGGCTGCCGCCACTTGCGCGGCAAAACTTTCCAGCAAGTTACCGACCAGTTCACCGAGATCAAACGCGCTGGTGCGGATCGACAATTTGCCGGTGCGGATCCGCGAGACATCGAGCATGTCTTCGATCAGCCGGATCAGGCTCTGAATCTGCCGCTCATCACGTTCGACCATGCCGCGCAGCTTGTCCATGCTGAACGCCGCTTCGTTGTTCTTGGCCAGATGCAGTTTGCGCAGCTGGGTTTCCAGAATCAGCCCGTTGAGCGGCGTACGCACTTCGTGAGAGACAATCGACATGAAGTCGTCGCGCATGCTCACAGCGCGCTGCAGGTCGGCCTGGGCGCTCTGCAGTTGCTCCAGCAGCACCTGCTGTTCCTGGCGGGCCTGTTCGAGCGCCTCGACCTGTTGCTTCATGGCCTTGCGCTGGCGGTACAGCTCGACGAACACATTAACCTTGCTCTTGACCGCATGGATGTCCAGCGGCTTGTGCAGGAAGTCCACCGCACCACTTTCATAGCCCTTGAACGCATAGTTCATCTCGCGACCGGCAGCGGTGACGAACACGATGGGAATACTCTTGGTCTTTTCTGTGCCGCGCATCATCTCGGCCAGCTCGAAACCGTTCATGCCGGGCATCTGCACATCCAGAATCGCCAGGGCGAACTCATGCTGCAACAGCAGCGACAACGCGGCATCGGCCGACAGCGCCTTATAAACGATGCGGTCTTCACGGCGGATCAACGCTTCGAGGGCCAGCAAGTTCTCCGGCAGGTCGTCGACGATCAGCAGTTTTGCCTGGATCTGACTCAGCATGCAATTCGTTCCAATTGGGTCAGCAAGGCCCTGATCTCGGACAAGGGCAACAGGTAATCGGGGGTCTGCAAACGCAGCCCGGCTTCAGGCATGGCCCGCGCTACAGCGGTCTGCGGGTTCTGGATCACGGTCAGGCCGCCAAACGTCTTGATCCGCGCCAGGCCACGGGCACCATCATCATTGGCACCGGTCAGCAACACACCGGCAAGCCCTGGGCCATAGGCGTCGGCTGCCGACTCGAACAGGATGTCGATACTGGGGCGCGAGTGAAACACTTTGTCTTCCTGACTCAACGATAGACTCAGATCATCCTCCACCGACAGGTGATAGCCCGCCGGCGCGAAATACAGGGTGCCGGCAACGATCGCTTCCTTGTCCCGCGCCTCACGGACCGCAATCGGCAACCGGCTCTGGAATACCTGAGCCAGCTGACTATTGCGTTGTTCCGGCAAATGCAGCACCACCAGAATCGGCAGGCGAAAGCCGGCCGCGATGCCTTGGGTCAGTGTGAGCAAGGCCTCGACCCCACCCGCTGACGCACCAATCACCACCGCCTGCACAACCGGCAGCCCGCCAGCAGCGTGCTCATCGAAGTGGGTTTTCATGACTTGCGGTAGATCCGTTCCGGCTTGATCAGCGTCTCGAACACGTCGCTGTAGGCCGAGAAGTCCAGTGTTTCCTTGCTGCCCAGCGACAGGAAACCGCGATGACACAACGAATCATGGAACAGCCCGAACGCCCGATCCTGGAGCTTCTTGTTGAAATAAATCAGCACATTGCGACAAGAGATCAGGTGCGTTTCGGAAAATACGCTGTCGGTCGCCAGGCTATGGTCAGCGAAGGTGACGTTCTCGCGCAGGCTCTTGTCGAAAATCGCGTAATCGTAGGCCGAGGTGTAGTAGTCCGACAGCTCGCCCTGACCGCCGGCCAGTCGGTAGTTCTGCGCCCAGCCGCTGACGCTGTCCAGCGAGAAGATGCCTTGCTTGGCCTTGTCCAGCGAATAGGGATTGATATCGGTGGCGTAAATAATGGTGCGCTCCAGCAGGCCTTCTTCACGCAGCAAAATGGCCATGGAGTACACCTCCTCACCCGTGCTGCAACCGGCAATCCAGATTTTCAGCGATGGGTAAGTGCGCAGCAGCGGCACCACTTCCTGACGGATCGCCAGAAAGTGTGACGGGTCACGAAACATCTCACTGACCGGGATGGTCAGCCATTGCAGCAGTTGCATGAACGCGGCCGGGTCGTGCAGCACACGCTCTTGCAAGGCCGAGATGGTGCCGCACTCGAACTGACGCAGGGCATGTTGCACCCTGCGTTTGATCGAAGCACCGGAATACTCGCGAAAATCGTAGCTGTATTTGAGGTAAATCGCCTCAATCAACAAGCGCAGCTCGATATCGACGTTTTTGTCATAGGACATGTACAAACCTGAGCAGGTAAATCAGCGTGCTGCTTTGGCCGCACGCACTCAAATACGTTCCATTTTCGGCAGCCATACCCTGATCAGCGAAAACAGCCGGTCCAGATCGATAGGTTTGGCCAGATAATCATTGGCCCCGGCCTGCAAGCAACGCTCCTGATCGTCCTTCATTGCCTTGGCGGTGACTGCAATGACCGGCAGTTTGCGCCAGCGCGGATCCTTGCGAATCTGCGCAGTGGCTTCGAAGCCGTCCATCTCGGGCATCATCACATCCATCAGCACCAGGTCGATATCCGGGACCTCGTTAAGGCGGTCGATGGCTTCCAGGCCATTGCGCGCCACTTCCACCACCGCGCCTTTGTGCTCCAGGGCGCTGGTCAGGGCGAAGATATTGCGCACGTCGTCATCGACCACCAGGATGCGCCGCGCCTCGAACACCTTGTCGCGGCTGCGGGCGGTAAGCAGCATCTTCTGCCGTTCGTTGGACAACTGCGACTCGACCTTGTGCAGAAACAACGTCACTTCATCGAGCAGCCGCTCCGGCGAGCGTGCGCCCTTGATGATGATTGAGCGCGAATACTTCATCAGCTCGGCTTCTTCATCACGGGTCATATTGCGCCCGGTGTAGACAATCACCGGCGGGAACGAACGAATGCCTTCGCCGGCCATGCGCTTGAGCAGTTCGTTGCCGAGCATGTCCGGCAGCTTCAGGTCGATGATCATGCAGTCGTAAACGTGCTCGCGCAGCAGGTCCAGCGCCTCCTGGGCAAAGCCCACCGCGGTGATCTCCACGTCGTCATCACCGATCAGCCGGGCAATGCTGTCGCGCTGCAACGCATCGTCCTCGACCAGCAGCACACGCTTGAGCTTCTGGGTCAGCTTGGCCTCAAGCTTGGCAAACACATCCTTGAGTTCTTCACGAGTGGTGGGCTTGACCGCATAGCCAATGGCGCCCATATGCAGCGCCGCTTCCTGACGGTCCTCGACAGAAATCACATGAACCGGAATATGCCGGGTGCCGGGCTGTTCCTTGAGACGCTGCAACACGGTCAGGCCGGAGTGATCCGGCAGGCGCATGTCGAGCAGGATCGCATCGGGCGAGTATTGCACCGCCAGATCAAACCCCTCATCGGCCGCATGGGCGACCAGACAGCGGTAACCCAGTTCGTGCGCCAGATCAAAGAGGATCTGCGCGAACCTCACGTCGTCCTCGATCACCAGAATGCAACGCCCCACAAAGGGTGCGAGCTCACGATCATCGGCGAATGCCGGCAGCGCTGGCTCGCCCGGCTCTGGCGGTGCGAGCGCCGGTTGCGGGGTGCTGACCGGCAAGGCTGCAGCGCTGAAACCCGCCGTGGGTGTGCTGACCACCGGACTAATGACGTGCTCGCTGCCCTCGCCGGAGGCGACCCAGACCTGGGGCATCAACAGGGTGAACACGCTGCCTTTGCCCAACGTACTCGAGACGCTGATCGAACCACCCAACAGGGCGGCCAGGTCGCGGGAAATCGACAGCCCCAGCCCGGTGCCGCCATATTTACGATTGGTGGTGCCATCAGCCTGATGGAACGCCTCGAAGACACTGAGTTGCTGATCAGCGGCGATCCCGATTCCGGAATCACAGACAGCGAACGCCACGCCGCCCTCAGGCCGCGCCGAAGCGATCAGGCTGACGCTGCCTCGCTCGGTGAACTTGACTGCGTTGGACAGCAAGTTCTTGAGAATCTGCTCCAGGCGCAACGCATCGGTGTGCAGCAGCGCAGGCGTACCGGGTTGCAGCTCGACACTCAATTGCAACTGCTTCTGGCGGGCCAATGGCTGGAACATTCGTTCAAGCCCTTCGAGCAGTCGCTCCAGGCTGCAGTTTTCCGGCCGCACTTCAAGTTTGCCGGCCTCGACCTTGGCGATATCGAGGATATCGTTGATCAGGTTGAGCAAATCGTTGCCCGCCGAATAGATCGACTCGGCAAATTTGACCTGTTCGTCACTAAGGTTGCGGGTCGGATTCTCCGCCAGCAGCTTGGCGAGAATCAGCGAACTGTTGAGCGGCGTACGCAGCTCATGGGACATATTGGCCAGGAACTCTGACTTGTAACGGCTGGAGCGCTGCAATTGGTCGGCACGGGCCTGCAATTCGATCTGCGCATTGCTCAGTTCGTCATTGTTGCGGTCCAGTGCATCGCGCTGCTCGGCCAGCGCCTGGGCCTGCTCGGCCAACTGCACATTGGTCTGCTCCAGTTCTGCCTGCTGGGTTTCCAGATGTGCCTGGGATTCCTTGAGGATCCGTGATTGCTCTTCAAGCTCCTCATTGGCGGTGCGCAATTCTTCCTGCTGCACCTGCAGCTCTTCGTTGAGCTGCTGGGTTTCGCTCAGCACCTCTTGCAGCCGCTGACGATAACGCGCCGCTTCGATGGAGGTACCGACATTGCCGGCCACCAACTCAAGAAACTCGATGTCACGCTCAGCCAGAGGACGCAGAAAGCCCAGCTCAATGACGCCGTTGACCTGCTCGTCATTGCGGGTCGGCACAATCACCACGCTGGACGGGTTGCCAGCACCCAGCCCGGAGCTGATCTTGAAATAGTCCGTGGGCAGCGAATCGAGGGTCAGGATCCGTTGTTCATCGACCGCCTGACCAATAACCCCTTCACCGGCGTACAGCGATTGCTCGTGTTGTTCCTGCTCGCGAGAAAAACCGTAAGCGGCAACCCGGACCAGACCGCCGTGCTCCTGGCGTACGTAAACTGCCGCCACCGCAGCGCCCATGTAGCGGGCAAAAAACTGCAGCACGTTGCGACCGACCAGATTGAGGGTCAACTGACCGATCACCTGCTCGGCCAGCTCACTTTGCCCATTACGCAGCCAGGCGACCTTCTCCAGACGCTCGGCATTGTCTTGCTGCAGCTTCAGGTTGGCGCCGTAAGTGTTTGACAACGTGAGCAAATCGCGACGCCCCATCCAGGCCAGGATGGCACTGACACTGAGCACAAAGACCAGGTACAGGCTCACCGACAAAATGGTAATGCGGGTGACGTCGGCGTTGCGATTCAGACGCAGCTGCTGTTCCATGGCCACGGCCTGGTCGTACTCGCCACGGATCTGATCGGTGATGCGCTTGCCGCGCCCGGCGCGGGTCGGTGTCAGGAAGTCACCGCTGCTGCGGCGCAACTGGATCATTTCCTGGGCAAAGCTCTCCCACTCATCCTGCAGGGTCGACAGGCGGCGGAAACGGTCCAGCTGGGTCGGGTTGTCGCTGACCAGCGTCTGCAAACCCTGCAGCTCGGCCTTGAGCAGCGGCCGGGCGAGTTCATAGGGGTCGAGAAACTGCGCGTCACCAGTGAGCAGGTAACCACGCAGGCCGGTTTCCATGTCAATCGACAGTTTCAGCGAGCGGTTGGTGTTGTTGATCACCCGATCGGTGTGCTCGACCCACTGGATCGCGGCCAGCAGGTAGTTGATCAGAATGATGAAAAACACCGCGCTGAGCACGCCCACACCCAGTGGCAGGCTGACGTTACGTCCCAGTAATTTGCGAAAACGCTGTTCATCGACGTTGGACGGACGATTCATGAAAAATCCCTGATGGCCCGGTGAAATGACACAGTGTGACGCAAACTTAACAAAAAGATTCCATTTTCGCTCATACGGGATTGAAATTTCAGACATAAATTGGCAATAAGTCGCCTGCATCACACAATGGTGACGATTAACGGGAGCAGCACTATGGCGCAGAGCCATTAAGGGAACTTCTGACGGTGTTTTACTTACAGACATAGGGAGTCACAGCAATGTGGCTTTCAATGCCATTTTTTAGGGAGTTACCCATGCCAGCCCAAACCAGCACCATTCTCGTGGTCGAAGATGACGACATCGTGCGCATGCTGATTGTCGATGTTCTGGAAGAACTCGAGTACGTCGTGCTGGAAGCCGAAGACGGCGCTGCCGCCCTGAAAATGCTCACTGACAGCGCAGTGCATATTGATCTGCTGATGACCGACCAAGGCCTGCCTGATATGAAAGGCACCGACCTGGCCGGCCAGGCGCGCCAAATCCGCCCGCAGGTGCCGGTATTGTTCGCCAGCGGCTATGCAGAAATCATCGATATTCCCGAAGGCATGCATTCAATTGGCAAGCCCTTCTCCATCGACCAGTTACGCGACAAGGTAAAACACATTCTTGGCAACCCATGATCCGCACCACCGCGCCGGGCAACTGACCCGCCTGTTGTTTATCGGTTACGTCTGGCCGGAACCGCGCTCTTCTGCCGCCAGCGGTCACGTGATGCAACTGCTGCAGTGCTTCATCGAACAAGGCTGGCAGATCACGTTCGCCAGCCCGGCCACTGAAGGACCGCACAAGGCCGACTTGCGCAGCCTGGGTATTGATGAATGCAGCATCGAGCTCAATAACAGCAGTTTCGACACCTTTGTCAGCGAACTTGACCCACATATTGTGGTGTTCGATCAATTCATGATCGAGGAGCAGTTTGGCTGGCGAGTCGAAAAACAGTGCCCTGGTGCACTGCGCATCCTTGAGACCTCGGATTTGCAGAGCCTGCGCCATGCGCGCCAGGCAATCTTGCGCGATATCCTCAAGGCTGATGCGCAAGGCGCTGATTTAACCGAGCTTTTCAAGCCGGATCACCACGGTTTATTTACCCGCATGGCCGCCAGCGACCTGGCTCAGCGCGAAATCGCCGCGCTCTACCGTTGCGACCTGAACCTGATGACCTCTGACGTTGAAATGCAGTTGCTCAACGAGCGCTTCGGCGTTGCGGCGCAGCTTCTGCACTGGTGCCCATTGATGCTCGAAGGCAGCCCGGCCAGCACAACCGGCTTTGCCGAGCGAGCGCACTTTCTGAGCATCGGCAACTTTCGCCACGCGCCGAACTGGGACGCGGTGTTGTGGATGAAAAATGCGGTATGGCCGCTGATCCGCAAACAATTGCCTCACGCGCAGTTGCATGTGTATGGCGCCTACACGCCGCCCAAAGCCACCGCGCTGCACAATGCGGCGCAGGGCTTTCTTGTCAAAGACTGGGCCGAAGATGCCCTGCAGGTCATGGCGGCGGCCCGGGTGTGCCTGGCGCCACTGCGCTTCGGCGCTGGCATCAAGGGCAAGCTGATCGACGCCATGCTGTGTGGCACGCCCTCGGTGACCACACCGATCGGCAGTGAGGCCATGCAGGGCACCCTGCCCTGGCCCGGCATGATCGCTGAAACGGCGCAGGCCATTGCTGACGCTGCCGTGCAGTTGTACCAAAACCAGCCAAGCTGGGAGCAAGCGCAGCGCGACGGCTGGCAGTTGCTGCAAACACGCTATGGCTACCCGACCCACTGCGCGAGCCTGATCGGACGCATCGAGCAGTTGCGCAATGACTTGCCACGCCATCGCCTTAACAACTTTACCGGGGCCATGCTGCGTCACCATCAGCACAAAAGTACCCAGTACATGGCGCAGTGGATCGAGGCCAAGAATCGGCTGGCGTGAATCAGCGGGAATTTTGCCCGCAGCGGGAAATCGAACCATAGACATTCCCCCGCCAGGAGAGCCCGATGAACATTCCAATCCCGCCTGAAGCACCGGATCCGAATATCGACGATCCGCTCATTCCTGTTCCGCCAACCGAAGAGGATCCACCGCCCGTTGCCCCGCCTGCCGACAAGGGCACACCGATGGGCGACCCACCCAGCGAAGAAGCGCCGGTGAAGCTATGAGCCGGCCGGAGGCTGACTGTCAGCCTCCGTCCACACTCTGTGTAAACAGCTTCTCAGGACACTTCCTGGCGGTCAGCATGCTCATTGCCTGACTCAGCCCCGTCGCCATGATTCTTTTGTTTAGGCTCGTGACGGTCCACGACATGCGGCACCAGGCTGAGGATGCCCAGGGCCAGCAAGGTGCTGAGGATCGCCATGACTTCACGGCCCATGCCTGCGGCCACGCCGATGGCTGCGGTCATCCAGAGTCCTGCGGCGGTGGTCAGGCCCTTGACCTGGGAGATGTTCTTGGCGTGCTCTTTGAGGATGGTGCCGGCGCCAAGAAAGCCGATGCCGGCGACGATACCCTGAATGACCCGGCTCAAGGCAGTGTCGTCGGCGCCGGCCATGTCCGGGGCGAGGACGAACAAGGCGGCGCCCATGCTGACCAGCATGTGGGTACGAACACCGGCGGCCTTGCCGCGATGCTCACGTTCGAAACCGAGGATGCCGCCAAGGATCGCGGCAGTGGCCAGGCGCAGCGTCACGCGGGTCAGTTGCTCGATATCGCCAATATCGGCGAACTCCGATTGTACGGTTGCCAGTACCTGTTGCCACCACGAATTCATGACCGCTCCTTGGCGTGGGTTTATCGCGGTCACATTAGGGGTTGTCGGCCAGCCATGCAAATCTGCCAAACCTGCGTGGCCGGTTATTGATCCTCTCGTAGGAGCAGCTTCAGCTGCGAAGCCTTCGCAGCTAAAGCCAATACTGTTTGTTCAGTTAAGTCCACAAATCTCGGTGGGAGGCAGCTCTGCTGGCGAAGACGGCGGCGCATTCGCAGCAGATGCTGTGACTTTACTGGCCTCTTCGCGAGCAGACCGGGGCGCCGGCCGGCTCTTCCCACCGGGTCCGCAGTGCTTATTTGAACAGTATTGCGGCCAAAGCCGGTCCTACGTGGCTCCATGTGTGCTGCGCGACAGCGCGGCACCGAGACGGCGGGCAATCTCCTACGCGATACCCATTAAAAATCAGTGGCTTTCAATTCAGCGCCCGCCGCCGACATCAATAAACGTGCCGGTCGCATAGGACGCCTTGTCCGAGAGCAGCCATATGATCGCCTCAGCCACTTCCTGTGCGGTTCCGCCCCGGCGCATCGGCAGGTCGCCTTCGAGCTTGCTGACCCGGAACGGGTCGCCCGAGTGAACGTGAAAATCGGTAAAGATATAGCCCGGACGCACCGCGTTGACGCGGATGCCCTGCCCGGCAACCTCTTTGGCCAGGCCAATGGTAAAGGTATCCAGCGCGCCCTTGGACGCCGCATAGTCGACGTACTCGTTCGCCGCCCCCAGCCGTGAGGCCACGGAACTGACGTTGACGATACTGCCACCCTGCCCGCCGTGCTGCGGTGACATGCGCAGCAGTGCATGTTTGCTGCACAGGATCGGGCCGACCACGTTGCTCATCATGATCTTGAGCAGACGAAACTCCGACATGTCTTCGACCCGCGAGGCGTGGGAGATGCTTGCCGCATTGTTGACCAGGTGGGTGACCGGCCCCAGTTCGGTATCGATCCGGGAATAGAGGCGAATGATCTCGTCCTCGTTACTGACATCGGCCTGCACGGCAATCGCCTGCGCGCCCAGTGCGCGGACCTGGCTACAGACCTGCTCGGCAGCACTGTGATCAGAGAGATAGTTGATACAGATTCGATAGCCTTCAGTGGCAGCCAGCAATGCGGTGGCGGCGCCGATGCCACGAGAACCGCCAGTAACGAGAAGCACTTTTTCCATATTTTTTTCTTGTGATCCGATAGGAAACGGGAGTATCCGACTGCCTGAGCGGTATTGGCAATCGGCGGGTATCAAATTGCCGGTAGCTCCGCAGCCCGCACGCGTTGCTCAGACGCCTGGACTTCTTCGAGAAAGCGCTGGGCCGGCAACGGTTGGCCCAGCAGGTAGCCTTGCAGCGAATCACACCCCAGGCGGGTCAGGAAACTCTGCTGAACATCGGTCTCGACACCCTCGGCGACGATCCGCAGGTCCAGCGCCTGGCCCAACGCCACAATCGCCGACACAATGGCCGCGTCGTCACTGTCGTGCTCAAGGTCATGAACAAAGCCACGGTCGATCTTGATCTCGTTGGCCGGCAGACGCTTGAGGTACATCAGGCTGGAATAGCCGGTGCCAAAATCGTCGATCGACAGGTCCACGCCCATTTCAGACAGCTTGTTGAGCACGGTCATGCTCGCATCGGCGTCATTCATGGCCGTGCTCTCGGTGATTTCCAGGGTCAGGCAGTTGGCCGGCAACCGATGCCGCGCCAGCGTATCGCTGACCACATCCACCAGCCCGGCATGACAGAACTGCAAGGCCGACAGGTTCACCGCGATCCGCCAATGCTGGTAACCGCGTGCCAGCCACAGGCTCATTTGCTGGCAGGCCTCATCCAGCACCCATTCACCAAGAGGAATGATCAACCCGGTCTTTTCCGCCAGGCCGATAAAACGATCCGGGGCCAGCAAGCCGTGCTGCGGATGGTTCCAGCGCAGCAACGCCTCGGCGCCCACCGGCAGGCCGCTCAGCGCGTCGAATTTGGGCTGGTAATACAGACAGAATTGCCGCTCTCTGATCGCCACCCGCAGCTCCTGAAGCAACTGCAACTGGTTGCGGGCGTCGGTGTTCATCGACGCCTCGAAAAAGCTGTAACCGTTCTTGCCATTGGCCTTGGCGTGATACATGGCGGCATCGGCGTTCATCAACAGCTCGTGCTGATCGGCGCCATTACCAGGATAAAGGCAGATACCGATGCTCACCGAGACGTGCAAGGTGTGCGCATTGACATCGAACGGCTGGGAAATGACCTCGACCAGACGCGAGGCCACGGCCACCGCTTCGCCAACATCATCCAGTTCCATGAGCAACACAAACTCGTCACCGCCGATGCGCGCCAGGGTGTCCTGGCGATGCAGATTGGCGCGCAGGCGCTGGGCAACATCGCGCAGCAGTTGATCACCAATATAATGGCCAAAGGCATCGTTTACCGGCTTGAAGCCATCCAGGTCCATGAACATCAGGGCAAAACTGCTGTGGTTTTTCTGCGCGGCGCGCATGGCCTGATCGATACGGTCGGTGAGCAGCACCCGGTTCGGCAGCCCGGTCAGATTGTCGTGCAACGCCAGGTGGGTCAGTTCCTGATTGGCTCTGGACAGTGAATTGGCAAGGATGGCCGTGCGTGCTTCAAGCCGGGCATCCAGTACCGAGGTCAGCAAAGCAATGCTCAGCACCGCCAGAGTGGTGACCAGCACCAGCTTGTCCAGGCCATCGGTCTTCAGGCCGTCAGTCAGCGCAGCGCAGAAACTGCCGTCGGCAAAGCTGGCTGCCGCCATGCCGGTGTAGTGCATGCCGACGATCGCCAGGCCCATGACCAGCGCGGCCGCGCAACGTGCCAGGTAAACATACGGGGTGTTTTGCCGCAGACTGAACGCGATCCACAACGCCGCGGCTGAAGCGGCCACGGCAATCACCAGCGACAGGCCGAACAGCAGCGGATCGTAGTTGATCATCGGCTGCATGTGCAGCGCGGCCATGCCCAGGTAATGCATGCAACTGATGCCTGCCCCCATCAGCAAAGCACCGAGGGCCAGGTGCGAGAATGGCAACGTTGGCTGGCTGACCAGCCACAGCGCAAAGCCCGATGAAAGCATGGCGATCAGCAGCGAACCCAGTGTCAGCAGCAGGTCATAACCCAGCTCGATGGGCAGCACGAAGGCCAGCATGCCGATGAAGTGCATCGACCAGATACCGATGCCCATCGCGAACGCGCCGCCGATCATCCACAGGTAGGCACTACGGCCTTTGGCAGTGGCCACACGACCGGCCAGATCCAGCGCCGTATAGGACGCCAGGACTGCGACCAGGATGGAGATAATGACCAGCGAGGGAACGTAGCTGCCAATCACGGGGAATGCCTCATGACGTAGACCGGGTAAGCGCATCCATGCCAATCACAATGGGGATGATTCTACCCGCTTCCACGCCAACCGATAGGCTCGCCCCGACAAAAAGTGGCAAATAGCCAGAAAAAATGCCGTTTCTCGGTCAAGCCGTGATCATTGCGCCTGGGAAGACTCCAGGCCCTGCCAGCCGCCGCCCAGCGCCGCGATCAGTTGCACGCTGGCAACCAGCCGGCTTTGCAGCACATTCAGCACACTGCGCTCGTTGCTCAGCGCCGTAGCCTGGACATTGACCACGTCCAAATAGCCGATCAGGCCGGCCTTGTACTGGTTGTCGGTCAGGCGCAGCGACTCACGCGCAGCCGCCAGTGCTTCGTCACGCACGCCCGCCTCCTGCTCATAAACCTTGAGCTGGACCATGTAGTTCTCGACCTCCTGAAAGCCGGTCAGCACGGTCTGGCGATACTGGGCGACGGTCTGATCATAGACCGCTTCGACCCGGTCGACTTCCGCCGAACGCTTGCCGGCATCGAACAGGGTCAGGGCCAGTTGCGGCCCCACCGACCAGAAGCGGTTGGGCAGGCTGATCCAGTTGGAGAACGAGCTGCTGCTGTAACCGCCACTGAGGCTCAGGGTCAGGTCGGGAAAATAAGCGGCCTTGGCAACGCCGATATTGGCGTTGGCCGCCATCACCGAACGCTCGGCGGCAGCGATGTCGGGACGTCGCTCCAGCAGCGTCGAGGGCACCCCCACCGGAATGGCCGGCAATGGCGGGATGTCATCGGTCGCCGCCAGATTGAACTCGGCCGGGGCCATGCCCATCAGCACGGCAATGGCATTTTCAAACTGAGCACGCTGCCAGACCAGATCAATCAGGTCTGCCTCAGTGCTCTTGAGCTGGGTGCGTGCCTGCGCCACCGCGTCGGGTCCGGAAACCCCGGCGCGGTACTGGTTTTCGGTGAGTTTCAGCGAGCGCTGGTAGGCCTGGACCGTCGCTTCGAGCAGACGCTTTTGCTCATCGATCACCCGCAGTTGCAGGTAATTCTGTACCAGCTCCGACTGTTGGCTCAGGCGCATCGCGGCCAGATCCGCCTCGCTGGCTTCGGCGTTGGCCTCACCCGCCTCCAGGCCGCGACGCAACTTGCCCCATACATCGGCCTCCCAGCTCACCCCCAGTTGCGCGTTGTAAGTGTCGCGGATGCCGCTGCTGTTGTTCGACAGGCTTGAGCTGCTGCTACCGGTGCCCTGCGCCGAGCGGTTCTTGCCGGTGGTCAGGTTCAGGGTCGGAAACAGCGAAGCCCGGGAACTGCGCACCAGCGCCTGAGCCTGGCGGTACTGAGCCTCGTACTGGGCGACGGTCTGGTTGGAGGCATTAAGGCGCTCGACCAGTTGGTTGAGCTGCGGGTCCTGGTAGATTTCCCACCAGGCGCCACGCGCCAGCGCGTCGCTCGGCGCCGCCTGACGCCAGCCGTCGGCAGCCTTGAACTGCGCCGTGGCGATGACCTGCGGTACCTGGTAATCGGGGCCGACGGCACAGCCACTGAGCAACAGCGCGCACAGGCAGGCCGCCAGCGGACGCAGGCGCAAGGATGGAGTGGCCGGGCAATGAGTCATAGCGGAGTTTCCAGGGCAGCATCAGTACGCACGCCGCGCCAGTCGTTGAAACGATGGCGCAGACGATCGAGATAGAGGTAAACCACCGGAGTGGTGTAAAGGGTCAGGACCTGACTGAACACCAGGCCGCCGATGATGGTCAGCGCCAGTGGCTGGCGCATTTCCGAACCTTCGGCGGTGCTCAGCAACAGCGGCAGTGCGCCAAGGATGGCCGCGATGGTGGTCATCAGGATCGGCCGCAACCGCTGCAGGCACGCCTGATGGATCGACTCCTGCGGGCTCATGCCGTTGTCACGCTCAAGTTGCAGCGCCAGGTCGATCATCATGATCGCGTTTTTCTTGACGATGCCGATCAACAAAAACAGACCGAGCAAGGAAATCAGGCTGAACTGCGAACCGACCACATAGATGCTCAACAAGGCACCTACCCCCGCCGACGGCAAGGTCGAGAGGATGGTCAATGGGTGTATGTAACTCTCGTAGAGGATGCCCAGCACCAGATAGACCAGCACCAGCGCACCGAGAATCATGAACGGCTGGTTCTTCTGGGCCTTGGCGAAGGCATCGCCGGTGCCGCCCATTTTCGAGATCACATCGGTGGGCAGACCCAGACCGGCCACAGCACGCTCGATGGCCATGGTGGCAGTGTCCAGGCTAACGCCTTCGGCCAGATCGAACGAGATATCTTCCGAAGCAAACAGCCCTTCGTGAGAGACCCGGTCATTTTCCAGGCTGCGCTCGTAATGGGCAATGGTCGACAGCGGCACACGCTGACCGTCGGCGGTGATCACCCGGATCTGCTCAAGCGTACTGGGGTCCTGGGCGTACTTTGGATTGACCTCCATGACCACCTTGTACTGGTTGAGGGTGTCATAGATGGTCGAAACCTGGCGCTGGCTGTAGGCGTTGTTCAACACCGCAGTGACCATTTCCATATCGATGCCCAGACTTTTGGCCCGATCACGGTCGACGATCAGCGTGGTCTGTTGTGCACCCCGGCCTTCCCGGGCATCGATGGCCGTCAACTCCGGCAGGCCGCGAAACGCCGCGACCACTTTCGGATACCACTCACGCAGCAGGGCCAGATTGCCGCTCTGCAACACGTACTGGTACTGGGAGCTGGCCTGTTCGCGCACACCACCGACCTGGATGTCCTGCTCGGCCTGCAAAAACAGCCGCCCGCCCGGTACTGGCGGCAGGTTCTTGCGAATCCGCTCGACCACTTTGTCTGCCGAGAGCTTGCGCTCGCTGATGGGCTTGAGGCGCACGATCATGAACGCGTTGTTGATCCCGCCTTCACCGCCAATAAAACCGGCCACGCTCTGCACCGCAGGGTCAGCCAGCACAGCGCGCCGAAAGATTTCCATCTTCGGCTGCATGACCCGGAACGACAGGCCGTCATCACCCCGGATGAACGCCATGATCTGGCCGGTATCCTGCTGCGGCAGGAAAGTCTTGGGTACGATCACGAATAACGCGACATTACCGGCGATGGTCAGCAACAGGCTGGCCAGGGTCAGGCGCGGATGGCGCAGCACCCAGCTCAGGCTGCGATCATAGGCCACCACCATGCGGGCGTTGACCCGGTCGCTCCAGCGCTGGAACCCGGTGCGTTCATGCTCGACTTCAGGCTTGAGCCAGCGCGCACAGAGCATCGGAGTCAACGTCAGCGACACCACCAACGACACCAGGATCGCCACCGAGAGGGTGATGGAAAACTCACGGAACAGGTTCTCGATCATCCCGCCCATGAACAGAATCGAGATGAACACCGCCACCAGCGACACGTTCATCGCCAGCAGGGTGAAGCCCACCTCTTTGGCGCCGACAAACGCGGCTTGTAGCGGCGACTTGCCTTCGTGGATATGTCGGGAAATATTCTCCAGCACCACAATAGCGTCGTCCACCACCAGACCGGTGGCGAGAATCAGCGCCATCAGCGACAGGTTGTTCAGGGAAAACCCGCACAGATACATGATCGAGAACGAACCGACCAGCGAGATCGGCACCGCCAGGGTCGGGATCAGCGAGGCCCGCAGGTTACCGAGAAACAGGAACACCACCATGATCACCAGCACCACCGCGATCAGCAAGGTCAGCTCCGCTTCATGCAGGGTGGCCTTGATCACCAGCGAGCGGTCCTGGGCCACCCCCAGTTTGACACTGGCCGGCATGACCGCCCGCAGGGACGGCAGGCGGTCCTGGATCTGCTGCACGGTTTCGATGATATTGGCCCCTGCCTGGCGATTGATCACCAGCAGTACCGCCTTCTCATCGTTGAAGAAACCGCTGTTGTAACGGCTCTCGACGTCGTCGCGAACTTTGGCGACATCCGCCAGGCGCAATACCGAACCATCCTGGTAACGGATGATCAGCGGTGCGTAATCCTTGGCCTTGCTCAGTTGATCGTTGGCCTGTACCTGCCAGTTGTGCTGGTCGTTTTCGACAAAGCCTTTGGGACGGCGTACGTTGGCCGCAGTAATGGTGTTGCGCACATCGTCCAGCGACACCCCGTACTGCTCAAGCAGATGCGGTTCGACTTCGACCCGCACCGCCGGCAGCGAACTGCCACCGATGCGCACCTCACCGACGCCCTGCACCTGGGACAGGCTCTGGGACAGGATGGTCGAGGCCAGGTCGTAGAGCTGGCCCTTGCTCAGCACCTCGCTGGTCAGTGACAGCACCATGATCGGCATCTGCGACGGGTTGACCTTCTTGTAGGTCGGCATGCTGCGCATCCCGCTGGGCAGCAGATTGCGCGAGGCATTGATAGCAGCCTGAACCTCGCGGGCCGCGCCATTGATGTCGGTGCCCTGGTCGAAAGCCAGCACCACTCGGGTCGAACCCTGGCTGGAATTGCTGCTCATCGAGCTGACCCCGGCAATCGTACCCAGGGTGCGCTCCAGCGGCGTGGCGACGCTCGACGCCATGATTTCCGGGCTGGCGCCGGCCAGGCTGGCCGATACCACGATCACCGGAAAGTCCATGTTCGGCAGCGGTGCGACCGGCATCAGGCGAAAGGCAAACCCGCCGATCAGCATGATCGCCAGGCTCAGCAGCATGGTTGCGACCGGTCGTTTTATAAAAGGCGCCGACAGGTTCATGCGTCGGCCTGTGGCGCAGCGTGCGCGGTGTCAGGCTTACGGCCCCAGCGACGCCCCAGACGGTCGAAGTACAGGTAGATCACCGGGGTGGTGAACAGGGTCAGGATCTGGCTGACCAGCAACCCGCCGACCATCACCAGCCCCAGTGGCTGGCGCAGTTCGGCACCTGAACCGGTGGCCAGCATCAGCGGCAAGGCACCGAACAATGCTGCCAGGGTGGTCATCAGGATCGGTCGAAACCGCAGCAGCGCCGCTTCATAGATTGCCGTGCGGCTGTCCAGCCCGCGGTTGCGTTCGGCATCCAGGGCGAAGTCGATCATCATGATCGCGTTCTTTTTGACAATGCCGATCAGCAAAATGATGCCGATGATCGCGATCATGCCCAGGTCGTTGCCACTGAGGATCAACGCCAGCAACGCGCCTACCGCCGCCGACGGCAAGGTCGACAGGATGGTGATCGGGTGGATGTAACTCTCGTAAAGCACCCCGAGCACGATGTACATGGTCACCACTGCCGCCAGGATCAGCAACAGGGTACTCGACAGCGAGGCCTGGAAGGCTTCGGCAGCGCCCTGGAAGCGGGTCTGCACGCCCAGCGGCACGCCGATGTCTTTCTGGACCTGTTCGATGACTTGCACCGCTTTGCCCAGCGAGACGCCCGGTGCCAGGTTGAACGACATCATCACCGCCGGGAACTGGCCAAGGTGACCGATCGACAATTGCGCCTGACGCTGTTCTACCCGCGCCAGGCTGGACAGTTTGACCTGGCGATCATCGGTGGTCTTGACGTAGATCTGCTCCAGCGCCTGGGGCCCCAGCTCGTTGGAGTACGCCGACTGCAGCACCACCCGGTACTGACTGGCCTGGGTATAAATGGTCGAAATCTGCCGCTGACCGAAGGCGTCGTACAACGCATCGGTAATGTTGGCGGTGGTCACCCCCAGCCGACTGGCGGCATCGCGGTCGATGGCCAGGTACACCTGCAAGCCTTTGTCCTGCAGGTCGCTGGCCACGTCGATCAGTTCGGGGCGCTGCTTGAGCGCCTGCAGCAGGCGCTCGCTCCACTCGCCCAGCAGTTCGGCGTCCGGTGACGACATGCTGAACTGATACTGAGTGCGGCTGACCCGGTCTTCGATGGTCAGATCCTGCACCGGTTGCAGGAACAACCGGATGTCGGCCAATTGGTCCAATTGCGGTTGCAGACGCTGAATCACCTGGGCGGCGGTCAGGTCACGCTCACTGTGCGGCTTGAGGTTGATCAGCATGCGCCCGCTGTTGAGCGTGGCGTTATCACCATCGACACCGATATAGGACGAAAGGCTTTGCACCGCCGGGTCCTTGAGAATAATCGCCGCCAGGGCCTGCTGGCGCTCACTCATGGAGGTGAACGACACCGATTGCGGCCCCTCGCTGATGCCCTGGATCACCCCGGTGTCCTGCACCGGGAAGAAGCCCTTGGGCACCGCCATATACAGCACCACGGTCAGCGCCATGGTGCCGATCGCGACCAGCATGGTCAGTGCCTGATGATTGAGCACCCAGCGCAGCTTGCGCTCGTAGGCTTCGATCAGCCAGTCCAGCCAGGCGCCGCTGGCCCGATAGAACTTGCTCTGTTCTTCTTGCTTGGGTTCGCGCTTGAGCAGGCGGGCACACATCATTGGTGTCAGGGTCAGCGACACCACCAGCGAAATCAGGATCGCCACCGCCAGGGTGATGGCAAACTCGCGGAACAACCGGCCCACCACATCGGCCATGAACAGCAGCGGAATCAACACGGCGATCAGCGACAGGGTCAGCGACACCAGGGTGAAGCCGATTTGCCGGGCGCCCTTGAGCGCAGCCTGAAACGGCGTCTCGCCCTCCTCGATGTGACGCGAGATGTTCTCCAGCATCACAATCGCATCGTCCACCACAAAACCGGTGGCGATGGTCAGCGCCATCAGCGTCAGGTTGTTGATCGAGAAACCGGCCAGGTACATCACGCCAAAGGTGCCGATCAGTGACAGCGGCACCACGATTGACGGAATGATCGTGGCGCTGATCCGGCGCAGGAACAGGAAGGTCACCATGACCACCAGAATCACCGCGAACATCAACTCATGCTGCACGTCAGTGACGGCGGCACGAATGGTCTGGGTCCGGTCAGTGAGCACCACCACTTCCAGACCGGCCGGCAGGTTGTCGGTGATCTGCGGCAGCATCGCCTTGATCCGGTCGACCACCTCGATGACGTTGGCCCCTGGCTGACGCTGGATGTTCACCAGCACTGCCTGATTCTGGTTGGCCCAGGCCGCCAGGCGGTCGTTCTCGGCACCGTCGACGATCTGTGCAACGTCCTTAAGACGCAGCGGCGCACCGTTTTTATAGGCGACGATCAGGTTGGCGTATTCGGCGGCGGACTTGAGCTGGTCATTGGCGTCGAGCATCGAGGTCAGAATCGGACCGTCGAAGTTGCCCTTGGGCTGGTTGACGTTGGACGCGCTGATCAGGGTGCGGATATCGGCCAGGTTCAGGCCATTGGCCGCCAAGGCCTGCGGGTTGACCTTGATGCGCACCGCCTGGCGCTGGCCGCCGGCAATGCTGACCATCCCCACCCCGGTCACCTGGGAAATTTTCTGCGCCATGCGGGTGTCGATCAGCTCGTTGAGCTGCGGCAACGGCATGGTCCTGGAGCTGACTGCGATGGTCAGTACCGGGGTGTCGGCCGGATTGACCTTGTTGTACACCGGTGGTGCTGGCAGATCGCTGGGCAACAGGTTGCTGGCAGCATTGATCGCGGCCTGGACTTCCTGCTCGGCGACGTCCATCGACAGCTCAAGGCTGAAACGCAAGGTAATCACCGAGGCGCCACCGGAGCTGTTGGAGGCCATCTGGGTCAAGCCGGGCATCTGCCCGAACTGGCGCTCCAGCGGCGCGGTCACCGCACTGGTCATCACCTGCGGGCTAGCACCGGGGTACAGCGTGATCACCCGGATGGTCGGATAATCCACCTGCGGCAAGGCCGAAACCGGCAGCAGGGTGTAGGCGATCAGGCCGGCCAGCAAAATCGCCAGCATGCTCAGCGTGGTGGCGACCGGGCGCAGGATGAACAGGCGGGAGATATTCATGCTTGGCTGTTTTCCACCGCGCCGGCAGAAGCCGAGCCTTCACCGGCTTTGCCGGGCTTGCCCTGCAGTTTCTGGCTCGGCGTGGCCGGCACGTCCTTGCTGTCGGAGACGATCTCGACCTCAGTACCCTCGCGCAGACGGTCGGTGCCTTCGAGCACCACTTGGGTGCCGGCCGCCAGGCCTTCAGTCACCACGGTGTAGGTCTCATTGCTCGGACCAGTCTTGAGCAGGCTGATCTTGACCTTCTTGTCATCGCCCAGCGAGTAAACAAAGGTTCCTTTGGTGCCGTACTGCACCGCAGCGGTGGGCACCAGCACGGCCTGCTTGAGGGTGTTGGCCAGCAGCCGCACGTTGACGAACTGGTTAGGCAACAGCGATTCATCGCGATTATCAAAGCGTGCCTTGAATTTCAGGGTGCCAGTGGTGGCGTCAATCTGGTTGTCGAGACTGGCCAGCACGCCACTGCCCTGCTGCTTCTGATCACCCCGGTCCCAGGCCTCGACCGGCAGCTTGTCGCCACTGCGATAGCGCTCTATGACCGCCGGCACGTCGGTTTCCGGCAAGGTGAAGGCCACCGAGATTGGCTGGGTCTGAGTGATCACCACCAGTGCGGTGGTGTCGTTGGCCGCGACCAGGTTGCCCAGATCGAGTTGTTTGAGGCCTACCCGACCGCCAATCGGGGCACGGATTTTAGTGAAATCCAGATTAAGCCGCGCTTCGTTGACCGCGGCCTGATTGGTCTTGATCGTGCCCTTGTACTGGTTGACCAGCGACTCGGCGGTATCGAGGGTCTGCTTGGCAATGCTGTCTTCGCGGTACAGATCGCGGTAGCGCTGCACATCGAGCTCGGCGTTACGCAGCAATGCCTGATTGGTCGCCAGCGTGCCTTCAGCCTGTTGCAGGGCAATCTGGTAAGTACGCGGGTCGATTTCCGCCAGCAGGTCACCGGCCTTGACCATCTGGCCTTCCTGGAAGTGGATCTTGATCAGCTCACCGGCCACCCGGCTGCGCACGTTGATGGTGTTGGTCGCTGTGACCGTACCCAGCGCCTTGTAATAGATCGGGAAGTCCGCCTGAGTGGCGGGAGCAACCCGCACCGGCACTGCCTGGGTCGAACCACCGAAACCGGGGCGGGCCATGCCGCCACGCCCGCCTGAATGGCCCGCCTCGGCGGTCTTGTGCGGCGTGGAGGCCGGCCAGAACCACCAGCACAGGCCGATGATCGCCAGCAGGACCAATAGACTAACCAACCAGCGACGAGAGTTACGGGGACCAGACGATTGCATGAATAAATCAACCATTGCAGGTGGGGGCTTTTTCGAAGGCTGAACAATAAGCACAGATGAGATTCAAGCAAAGCGCCTTTACCAAGCGCTTACCTTCGCTAACCATCTGATACGCAAATGAAAACGGCCTGGATCACAGACCGGCGAAATTTCGTTGATGAAACGAAACAGCGCCGGCCGATTCTCAGGCCGTCAGGCAGCGCGAGGTGTTATTTGAGGACGGAAAGCGCCGCATCATAATTAGGCTCTTCAGCGATCTCGCCCACCAGCTCGGTGTGCAGGACCTTGTCGTTCTCGTCGAGCACGACCACAGCGCGAGCGGTCAGGCCGGCCAGCGGGCCATCGGCAATCGCAACACCGTACTGGCTGGCGAAGCCGGCAGCGCGGAACGTTGACAGGCTCTTGACGTTTTCCAGACCTTCGGCGCCGCAGAAGCGTGCCTGGGCGAATGGCAGGTCAGCCGAGATGCACAACACCACGGTGTTGGCCAGTTCGTTGGCCTGGGCGTTGAACTTGCGCACCGAGGTGGCGCAGGTCGGCGTGTCGACGCTTGGGAAGATGTTCAGCACTTTGCGCTTGCCGGCCAGGTCAGCCAGCGAAACCTCGGCCAGGCCAGCGCCGACCAGGGTAAACGCCGGGGCAGTGCTGCCGGTGGCAGGCAGTTCGCCGTTGATGCTGACCGGGTTGCCTTTGAGAGTTACTTGAGCCATGAAACAGGATCCTTGTTCAAGATGATCTGGATGGGATCGGCAGTTAAGCATGAATCAGTCATATGACCTAGAGGCTACAAGACACCTTAAAGCACGCTCTGATCGGTCCAGTCGACCCATAAAGGCGAATGATTCTCAACTGATCCATGCCACTTGTCTACTGCCCACCTCAGAAATCCCGCTTATAGAAGATATCCAGTGAGCTGGCCAGGCCACTGGCCGCCTCCAGATACACCCGTTTACTCAGCAGATAACGCAGCGCGATGGTATTGGCCGGCTCGAAAACTCCAACGCCATAACGCAGGCTGAGCTTGTCGGTGATCTTGCCGCTGGCAACCACACTGGTCTGATTGCCGGTGCCGGCCGTATCGAGCTCAAAGTCCTTGATCCCAAGGTTACTGGCCAGCTTGCCGGTGGTTCCGGCGCTGCCCGCCACCCCCAGAGCCAATGCAGCCTGGGCAACCATATTATTGTCTTCGCTGTTGGTGCTCAGCGGGCGGCCCATGACCAGATAGGACAGCGCCTGCTCCTGGCTCATGGCCGGCTCAGAGAACACCGTAGTGGTCGGTTGTTCGGCACTGCCGCTCAGGCGGATCCCGGCCACCACTTCATCGACCTGGCGAATCGCTTCGATATCCAGATACGGCTGGTCGATCGGCCCGACGAAGAACAGCCGTGCCTTACGAATGGTCAGGCGCTGGCCGTAGGCGCGGTAGCGGCCCTCGTTGAGGTTCAGTTCGCCACGGGTGTCGAGATTGTCACCGATGTGCACACGACCGGCCAGGTTGGCGGTCAGGCCAAAACCGGAAAAGGCCAATTGCTCTTGCCCGACCAACACATTGATATCCATGGCCATGGCCAAAGGCGGTGCACCCTGCTCGGTCTGCTGGCCGACGATAACCGTGTCGCCGGAGACCTTGACGGTTGAGGGCGGCAACTCGCGTACCGTGATCCGCCCTTTGGGCACCTGTACGGTCCCGGCGATTTTCAGTTGACCGCCTTGCAGGGTGATATTCAGGTCGGGTGCGGCCTCAAGTTCCGCATAAGGCTGGACCACGATCGGCAGGCGAGTGCCGCGCACCCGCACATCCACTGCCAGGGCGTCGCCCCAGGCCAACTGACCACTCACGTTACCCTGGCCAACATCGCCGCTTTTCCAGCCGCCGCTGAGCTGCACGTTCTCGCCGGCGATCTGCGCATTCAGACGCAGATCCTTGACCTGCAAGGGCAACTCAGGCCCGCTGACTTCGCCGCCTTCCAGGCTCAGATTGCCGTTGACCAGCGGCGCCAGCAGCCCGCCAGAAATCCGCCCGCTGCCACTGAGGCGACCCGCCAGGGTCTGCACCATGGGCGCAAACGGCCGCGCCACGGCAACATCCAGGCCGCTCAGCGAAAAGTCGCCGCTGATCGGCTTGTTGCGCGCCAGCGGATCGATCCGCGTATTGAGCAGCAAACGTCCGAGCCGGTCACCGTCGAACTCCAGCCGTGAGTCGATGCGTTTGGGGGTCAGCTTACTGGTCAGTTGCAGGGTGCGGTACGGGAAATCCAGCCATTGCTGCTGGTCGCGAATACGCAAGGTCCCACCGCCGGCATCCACACTGATCTGCCCCGTTGGACCTGCGGCCGGCAGGTCCAGGGCCACATCGGCATTGAGGATGCCGCGCCAGGCGAAGTCCTTTGGCATCCATTGCGCCAGGCTGTCGATAGGGAAATTCTTCAGTTGGTAGCGCAAGCGCGGATCGGGCATCAGCCGCTGATTTTCGCCACACAGGCTGGCGTTGCCCGATAACCAGCAATGCGCGCCAAAATTGAGCGTGCCGCTGGCAAGGTATTCCAGGCGCGCCGGCGCTTGCAGGCGCCACTGCTGACTACCGCTTTGTACTTCACCGCTGGCCAGCCGCCCGCGCCAGTTGCCTTGATCCAGATTGCCGTCCAGCGCCAGCGCCAGTTTCAACAACGGCCCTTGCAGGTCGACGTTCAGTTGCTGGCTCTTTAACGTGCCTTGAGCGTCAGCCTGCAGCGTGCCCAGTCGCGTGTCGCCACTCTGGATGCCATCGCCCTTGAGGCTCAGGGTCGCGCGCTGCGCCTGATCGAGCTTGCCATCCAGACTCAGGCGTTGCAGCCGATTATCCTCAAAGCCCAGGCCACTCCCCGAGAGCTTGACCAGACCTTGCGGAGCTTGCAGCGTACCGGACACCTCCAGTTGCCCCTTGGCCTGACCTTGCAGCCCCGGCCACAGCTGCGCCAGACGCGGCAGGTCAAGATTCAACTGCCCGCGCAGGCGCTGATCGAGCCCGCCTTTACCCTGGATCCGGTTGTCGCCCAGCCGCACCAGCAGATTGTCGAGTTGCCATTGCTGACCATCGCCCGCCGCCTTGGCCTGCAACACCGCCGGCTGGCCACGCAGACGACCGGTAAGGTCCAGATCAGCCAGCAGATCGAGCGTCTCGCCTTGCATGCTGCCCTTGCTGCGTAACTGACCGCCCAGGGTGCCGGGCAGTTGCGCGACCCAGAAGGCCGGGTTCAGAGCGCTGAGTTTCAGATCGGTGTCCCACCCCAGCCCCTCGGCAAACGCCAGATTCAGATAGCCGCTGGCCTTGCCCTGCCCCGCTTCCAGTTCAAGCTGTGGCAGATAGACCGCTTGCAGATCGCCACTGAACGGGCTTTGCAGGCTGAACGCACCGGCCGGGCCATCAGCCTTGGCGCTGAAGTTGCCCAGGTACTTGCCATCGGTGTAAGACACCACGGCCTTGAACTGACGCACCGCCACCGGCGGCTCGGCCACTGCCGGGTACAGGCGCTGCCAGGGGAAGTCCAGCCAGTCCAGGCTGGCATCGGCTTTAAGGCCTTCAGCCCAGCCCAGCGTGCCCTTGAGGGTGACGCGTTGCTGCTCGCTGGCGGTCAACTCCAGCCCGGCGATCTGCGCACCGGCCGCATCCACCTTGCCCTCCAGCCGCAATGCCACCGGGCCTTTTTCCGCCGGCAGGCTGGCGTTGCCGTGCACCTGATAGCCCTGCTGCAGATTGCCCTCGGCGGTCAGTTGCAGCTTTTCCAGGGTCAAGGTGTCGGGCAGATCGGCACTGGCCTTGAATGCCTCGCTGGTGATGCTCAAGCGTGCCGGCAACTGCTCGGCCAACGGCTGCAGCTCAGCGTTGAGCAATGCGTCCAGATAGCCACTGCTTTGCCCTTGCAATTGCAGGGTCTTGCGCAGATCGCCCTGAATATCCAGCGCCAGCGTCCAGCTTTGCTCGCCTTGCGGCGGCAGTTGGACCTGGCCCTGAATGTTCAGCGGCCAGTCACCGACCGGCTGCAACAGCCCGGACACGTCCACTTGCAGATCATCACGTTGCAGGTGGATCCGGTCGATCTGCAGCCCTGCGGCGGTCCAGTGTGCGGCCACTTGCAAGTCTTGAAGCTGCTGCACGCCGTCGATCTGCAGGCTGGCGATCCTGATATCCTGCACCTCGATGCCCAGTGGCAGGCTCAGGTCGGGCAATTGCAGCGGCCCGCTCGGCGTGTCGGCTTCGCTGGCCGGCAATTGCAGGCTGATCGGCCCGCTATGCAGACGCTCGATACACAGCGTCATGCGCCACAGACAAGCGGGCGACCAGTCGAGCTCGGGATTGACGACCAGCACCTGCTGCTGACCCTGTTGCCAGTGCAGTTTTTCGGCCTGCCAATGGCCACCCAGCCGGCCACTGAACTGCTCGACCTGCAAACCCGGCACCTGGCGCAGCAGCCATTGGCTGCCAGCCTGAGTGCCGAGCAGACCGGACAGAGCCAGCAGCAGAACAATAATCACAGCCAGCAGGCTGAGCGCGGCGATCATCAAGCCACGTCCGATGCGGCGAGTATTCATAGTTCCGGCCCCATGGAAAAGTGCAGGCGTACGCCACCGTCGCCATCGAGCGGATGGGCCAGATCAAGGCGTAACGGACCGACCGGCGACACCCAGCGCACACCAAAGCCGACCCCGGTCTTCAGGCTCGGCAGGTCCAGATTATTGAAGGCGTTACCCTGGTCGACGAATGCCGCAAGGCGCCACTTTTCGGCAATCGAATACTGGTATTCGGCGCTGGCCGCGACCATGTAGCGGCCACCGATCCGGTCACCATCGGAGTTGGTCGGTGACAGGGTCTGGTAGTCATAACCCCGGACACTCTGGTCACCACCGGCAAAGAAGCGCAGTGACGGCGGAATCGAGGAATAGCCATTGGTCCAGTTGCCGCCGATCTGCACCCGGCCCAGAAAGCGATGATTCTGGCCCAGGGTGGTCAGCCCCTTGGCCATGGCGCTGCCGCGCAGCAGGTTAGTATCGGACAACATACCCTCGGCCGCGACCTGGGCATCGAACTGCAACCGATAACCGTTGTGTGGGTCAATCCGGTTATCGCTGCGCAGGAATGAATAGCTGACACCGGGCATCAGCAACGTGCTGAGCCCGGAATCATCGCCAAGCCGATATTCTTCGCGCTGCCATTTCAACGACACCACCCGCTCCCAGCCACTGGGCAACTTGCTGTGCCACTCCGGGCCAAGGGTCAGCAGCTTGCTGAGGGTGTCAGTGCCGGCAATCTCTTCATACTGATAACCACCGGCATACCGCAGCTTATCGGTCAGCGGCGGGTCGAGCGGCACATCGTAGTACAGACCGATGTTCTGCCGGGGCGCCGATAATTCCGATTCGAAGCCATAACTGTGCCCCTGGGGGTTGGCCCAGTGGCGGGTCCAGTTGGCTTTGCCGCGCGGCCCGACGTCGGTGGAAAAGCCCAGCCCCAGGCCCATGGTCCGGGGCTTGCGGGTTTCAAGTTGCACCGTGACCGGGATGACCTGGCCTTGCGCAGCGGTCGGCGCCGCATCGACCCGTACGCCTTCAAAATAGCCACTCGATTGCATGGCCTGGTTGAGTTCGGCGATCAGTTGTGAGTCGTAGGGGGTGTTTTCCTTGAACGGCACCATGCGGCGCAGCAGGTCCGGGTCCAGCGGCGTGTCGCCGCCGAAACTGACCGGCCCCAGCACATAGCGCGGGCCGCTGTCATACACCAGCTCGATATCCGCCACGGCGCCCTGCGGGTCGACCCGCAGTTGCTGGCGGCTGAAGCGGCCGCTGAAGAACCCATAGCGTGAGGCCTGATTCTGGATCAGCTTCTTGGCGTCTTCATAGAGCCCATGGTTGAGCGGTTTGCCGGGTTGCAGCGCTTCACTTCTGGGCACCTTGAACGCCGCCATTTGAGCAGCCGGGCCTTCAACCCGTACGGTGACATTGCGCAAGCGCACCGGCTCGCCCGGCTCGATCCGGACAATCAGCTGCGGCTGTTTGCCATCGCGAACCTCGGTATCGATCCTGGCCTGGTAATAGCCCAGCGCCTGCGCAGCGGTCTGCGCCTGCTGCACGGCGCCCAGGCGAAACTGCTCCAGTGCCTGGGCATCACGATCGCCCAGGCTGCCGATATAACCTTCAACGTTCTCCTTGAGCGCCGCGTTGGCGGGACTGATATCCACCTCCAGACGCGCCTGGGCATGGACCGTGGCGCTCATGGAGACAACGAACAAGCTGCTGAATAATCTGGAAAGCTTCATGGGTCCCGATGCTAACACGACTCAGTGGCACGCCCGTGAGCGGACAAAGCGTCGAAGTTTCAATCCCTTAGGTAGCAGGTTGCGCCAAAGCCCGTGGACTTGGGTGAAAGAACACATGTTCACGAATCGGTCCTACCGCCACTTCACCGATTTGCTCGTAGCCCTGCTGTTTATAGAATTCAAGATAGCGGGGATTTCCAGTGTCGAGGACCACACCCCGTGAATGCTCATCAACTGCGCACCAGTCATGCAGCGCCTGCAGCAGCCGTTCGGACAGTCGCTGACCCAGTACCTGGCCCTGATAAGCGGGGTCCAGACCGACCAGCGGCAGCACGTGCACCGCTTGGGTCGGCAGGCAAGCGAGCACCGCGTTGTAGTAGTCCAGATAGCGCTGAGTGCAGCTCAGGCCGGTGCTGAGCACCATGCGCAACCGCCACGCCCAGCTTTCGGTCACCCCCAGCCGGCGCTGCGGCGGCGCGATCAACGCTACGCCCGCCAGCCTGTCCTCGACAAACAGCCCCAGCGCCGGCAAGTCCTGCAAAAAGTGCTGCTTGACCAGTTCCCTGACCGTGGCCTTGACCCGTTGCTCGTAACCCGCCCGCTGGGCATTGAATACGTAAGAGAAATTCGGATCGTTGCGATAGGCCTGAAACAGCAGATTACGGGTTTCACGACTGTAACCGCTGTCGAGTTGACGGATATCGATCTGGGGGGCAGTAGAGTCAGGCATACAACAAACCTCGTGATAAAGGGCAGCGCAGATACAGCAACGCTCGGGATGCACTGGGTCAGAGTCATGGCCATCTGCGACAGTTCCAACAAAATTCAGGCCTTGTAACAGCCGTTCACAAGGCTGGCCCCGAACTCACAGGTTGGTTAGCATCGCGGTTTCGTTTTTGCCAGGACCTGCATGTCATGAAAATTGTCTCGTTCAACATCAATGGCCTGCGTGCCCGTCCCCACCAGTTGGCGGCGCTGATCGAGAAGTATCAGCCGGATGTGATCGGCCTGCAGGAAACCAAGGTCGCTGACGAACAATTCCCCCAGGCCGAGATCGAGGCGCTGGGTTACCACGTGCATTACCACGGGCAAAAAGGCCATTACGGCGTCGCGCTGCTGTCGAAGAACATGCCGCTGGCGCTGCATAAAGGCTTCGATACAGATGATGAAGAGGCCCAGAAGCGTTTCATCTGGGGCACCTATGCCGACCACAATGGCCAGCCGGTGACCATCATGAACGGCTATTTCCCGCAGGGCGAAAGCCGCGACCACCCCACCAAGTTCCCGGCCAAGCAGCGCTTCTACCGCGACCTGCAGGCGCTGCTGGAAAGCCGCTTCAGCAATGACCAGGCGCTGGTGGTGATGGGCGATGTGAATATTTCTCCGCAGGATTGCGATATCGGCATCGGTGCCGACAACGCCAAGCGCTGGCTGAAAACCGGTAAATGCAGCTTTTTACCTGAAGAGCGCGAGTGGATGGAACGCCTGAAAAACTGGGGCCTGGTCGACAGCTTCCGGCACCTGAACCCCGAGGTCAGTGACCGCTTCAGCTGGTTCGATTACCGCAGCCGGGGCTTCGAGGACGAGCCCAAGCGCGGCCTGCGCATCGACCTGATCATGACCACTCAGGGCTTGCTGCCACGGGTCAAGGCGGCAGGGATCGATTACGACCTGCGCGGCATGGAAAAACCCTCGGACCATGCACCGATCTGGCTGGAACTGAGCTGAGCCATCGGCGCCGGCGACGTCTGGCGTTGCGGCGTCATCGCGCCGTCATATTTGTGTCTTAATCTTGCGGCACTTGCATGCTTCAAGGTGATGTCGATGTTTCGTGCGCTGCTGTTTGCGCTGCTGCTGGCAGGTTCAATGCTGTCCGTGGCGGCGCAGACCGCGCCGGACAGTCCGGCCCCGGTCTTGCGCCTGCAAGGCTCCAATACCATCAACGCTCAGCTAGGCCCTAGGTTGATCGAAGGCCTGATGCGCGAACAAGGCCTGCAGCAGATACAGACCCGTGCCAGTGCAGTGGCCAATGAACAACGTGTCACCGGCCAGGATATCGACGCCAGCATCTGGCAGGCACAGGTCGCCGCGCATGGTTCCAGCACCGGTTTCAAGGCACTGCAAGGCGGCCTGACCGATGTCGCCGCTTCGTCGCGACCGATCAAGCACCAGGAGCTGCTGGCCTTGGCCAGCCTGGGGGATCTGCGCAGCCCACAGGCCGAGCACGTGATTGGCATTGATGGCGTCGCGGTGATCGTGCATCCGGGCAACCCGCTGCGCCAGCTCGACACCCAGACCCTGGCGCGTATTTTCAGCGGCGAAATCAGCGACTGGCAGACCATTGGCGGCACGCCTGGGCGAATAGTGCTGTATGCCCGCGATGAGCAATCCGGGACTTGGGAAACGTTTCGTGAGCTGGTGTTGACCGCGCATGCCAAAGCGCTGTCAGCCGGGGCGCGACGGCTGGAGTCGAGCGAGCAACTGGCCGACGAAGTCAGTCGCACGCCCAACGCCATCGGTTTCATCGGTCTGCCTTGGGTCCGCCGCGCCCGCGCGCTGGCCATTGCTGACGGCGACGCGCAACCGCTGCTGCCGACGATCGAATCGATTGCCACGGAAGACTATCCGCTGACGCGGCGGCTTTACTTGTATCTGCCGCCGCACCTGCAAAATCCCTGGGCGCAGGCTCTGGTGCGGTTTGCCCAAAGCCGCCAGGGACAGGCAATTGTCGCCGCCAGTGGCTTCGTGGCGCAGCAGATCCAGACCATACAGACCCGCCCCGACCTACAGATGAGCAGTCAATACCAGGCATTGAGCCGCCACGCGCAGCGGTTGTCAGTGAATTTCCGCTTTGAACAGGGCAGCGCCCGGCTGGATAACAAGGCATTGTTTGACGTGCAGCGCCTGGTGGATTACCTGAGCGCCCATGACAAACTCGATCGACAGGTCACCCTGGTGGGGTTTGGCGATGCCAAGGACGACCCGCAACGCGCCCTGCTGCTGTCGCGCCTGCGGGCCATGGCGGTGCGCCGTGAGCTGCTGCGCCATGATGTGATCCTGCGCGACGTGCTGGGCCAGGGTGAGGACATGCCGGTCGCCGATGACGACACAGCGCAAGGGCGAATCCGCAATCGCCGGGTGGAGGTCTGGGTGCACTGACCAGCAGGGTGGCGTGCAGTTGCTGCAGGCACGGCTATGATCAATTTGAACATGGCCGTGGGCCACGACAAGAGGCGCCTGCACGATGACGCTGCATAAAGTCGATCTGAATCTGTTCGTGGTGTTCGATGCCATTTACACCGAGTCCAGCCTGACCCGCGCCGGGCAAAATATCGGTATCACTCAGCCGGCCGTTTCCAATGCGCTGGCGCGGCTGCGCGAAACCTTCAATGACCCATTGTTCCTGCGCACCGCGCACGGCATGATCCCCACCCCGATGGCCCGGCGGATTGTCGGCCCGATCCGTAACGCCCTGTCGCTGCTACAGGTGTCGGTGCAGCAAAGCCGGGGTTTCGATCCTTTGCTGAGCAACAGAACCTTGCGCATCAGCATGAACGACCTCAGTGAGGTTTTATTGCTGCCCAGGCTGCTGCAACGCCTGCAGCAACTGGCGCCAGACCTGTGCATCGAAAGTTTTGGCAGCCGCCACCACGAAATTCCCCAGGCACTGGCGGCAGGACACCTTGATCTGGCAATCGACGCGCCCGCGCCGGGCGATGCACAGATACACCACCTCAAACTCCTTGAAGACCGCTACGTGTGCGCAATGCGCAAGCAGCATCCGCTGGCGCAGCATGACACTCTGGAACTTGAGCAATACCTTGCCCAGCCGCAGATTCTGGTGGCCCACCCGCGTGACAAACCTCATAGCATTGACCTGGCACTGGCCAGGCTAGGCCGGCAACGACGCATCGCCCTGCGCTCGCGCAATCACCTGATGGCCTGGCACGCCCTGCAACAGACCGACCTGATCATGACTGTGCCGGAACACTTCGCTCGTCAGCACGCTCTGCATTGGGTCAATCTGCCGGTCGAACAACCCGCCTTACTGGAAACCCACCTTTACTGGCATGAAAGCACCGACCATGACCCGGCCAACCGCTGGATGCGCGAACAGCTGATCGAGCTTTGCCTGGCGATGGGCCTGGAGCAGCCCAGCTGAAGCGCTGGGTAACCGGGTTTGCGCTTGACAGCAGCACGCGCGTCGGGCAGCACGTGCGACACCTTGTCACACAGTGTTACCCTTGTTGGTGAATGCCCCAGGATTCGGGTAGCACGGAAACATTTCAATTGCGTGACTCGGCCCTCAGCAGGACGATGCAAGGATGGAAACGCCGGATTACGGGGCTTTTATAAAGTTGGCACGGCTTCTGCTTTATGTCTTGGTACAACAAGAATAAAAACTGCAGCAACCCAATAAAAACAAGATGTACGGCTCTGACATAACAAGAACAATACACACAGAGACGCAGCCAACAGATTTTTTTGGAGTCGATAGTTTTCCGGGGCTTTGTCCTCGCAACCCGTCAAAGAACAACAAGACTGCCCAAGGCAGCTGCCCGACTGGTTGGATCGTTTGATGAAAGCTGATCAGCGCTCAAAAAAATACGTTTGCTCTTGATCCCGTATGGGGATCGCCAAAGCGGTAACGGGTACGGTCACCAAAAACAACAACAGGCCACCCGAACAATAAAAAGAGCATACCAAGAAACCTTGAAGGGGAGCCCAGGCTCCCCTTCGTGCTATGTGCGGTACAGCCACTGCCCATGCACAGCCCTTACCGCCCCTTTCACGACCAGCACGGATCGCCGCCCGGCCGCCCCCGCCCCGATTCTGACTTGAAACAAAGTGGGAACGAGCTCGCTCGTGAAGACGGCGACACATGCACAGCAGATTCAGGACCCATACCCGCCCCTTCACGACCAGAACGGATCGCCGCCCGGTCGTTCCCACCCCGATTCTGATCTGAAACGAAGTGCGACCAAGCGGGCAGAAAGAAGAGTCGTATACCCTAGAGAAAATCCATCAGTGCGGGGCAATGGATTGTAAATTTCAATGAGGGGTAAAAAAGCGTTGACCGGCAAATGATAATGATTATTATTGCATCAGCTGGTCGCGAGACTGGCGGATAACCCAGGAGTCTTAGGTCGACTCCAGGATTATCTCCTCATCAGGCTAATCACGGTTTTTGACCCGGCTTTTTGCCGGGTCTTTTTTTTGGTTTTTTATCGCTGCTTCAGGCTAATGAAGTCTTTGCTGTTGCTCATGGGCGGCATCATAGCAAAGCGATATTGAACTGCGTCATAGTTTTTGACTCAAACTCCTATGAAAATTGGCAATTGTTGACACTTTTCACTTGAGAATGATTCTCGACCTCACTAATCTGTACGCATGTCACGGGTGACATCCCTGAACCAAGGACGTCCCCGCCCTCCACGCAAGATCAGCGAGCGTAGAACATGAGTAGCCAACTCTCATCTTTACTGCATATGCCCATCCGGCCCGACGCCGAGGCCACTGCGCAAACGCTCGAACTGACCCGACGCCTGGGCAAACTGCCGCGGCATATCCGCCAGGTGTTTCTGCTTAGCCGCCTTGAACAGCTCTCGCACAGCGAGATCGCCAGCTTCATGGGGATTGCCGCCGACAAGGTCGAACGCGCCATGTTGCGGGTCATGCACCACGCGCATCGTGACCTGGCGGACACCCACGCGCCATTGGCGATCCACGATCAGGCCGACGCCTGGTATATCCACTTGCAAAGCCCGGCGGCGACTGCCAGCCAGCGTATCGAGTTTCGTCACTGGATCGACGCCGATCCGGCCAATCTGGCGGCGTTCCAGGCCAGCGAGCGGCTCTGGCGGCAGTTGCAACCGGCGGCTGCACTTCTGGGCGCCTCCGGCTGGCACCGGCGCAAACGCCGCGGCTACCTGGGCTGGTACCTGCTGACGGCGTTCATTGGCAGCCTGATGGTGACTGCCGAAGCCTTCAGCTGATCACTAATGACCGATCGACGACTGAAAAGCCCGTCAAAATCCCTGTAAAGTAATTGCCACACCCCGGCACTTGCGCATACAGGGAGACACCGTGAGTCTGAACATCAGCGCCGATTTTGACAGCGGCAATATTGAGGTCATCGATGCCAGCGACAGCCAGCGCATCGAACTGGCGATCCGCCCCGACAGCAACAGCCCGCATTACCAGTGGTTCCACTTCAAGGTCGATGGCCTGATTCCCGGCCAGCAATACCACTTCAGGCTCGGCAATGCTGCCGGCGCAAGCTACGGACATGCCTGGCACGGCTACAACGCGGTAGCCTCCACTGACCACCAGAGCTGGTTTCGCGTGCCCTCCAGCTTCGACGGCCAGGCGCTGAGCTTCTGCTTCGAAGCCAGTCACCGCCAGGCCTGGTTTGCCTATTTCGAACCCTATAGCCGTGAGCGCCATACGCGCCTGATCGAACAGGCGCTAAGCAATGCCGGCTGCCAGTTGCTGGCCACCGGGCACAGCGTCGAAGGCCGCGATATTGCCCTGCTGCGCAAAGGCGACGGCGCGCCGGGCAAGCGCAAGATCTGGATCATCGCCCAACAGCATCCGGGCGAGCATATGGCCGAGTGGTTTATCGAAGGCATCATCGAGCGTTTACAGGAGCCTGCCGACGCCGCGTTGCAGACCTTGCTTGCCGCCGCCGACCTGTATCTGGTGCCGAACATGAACCCGGACGGCGCCTTTCATGGCCATCTACGCACCAATGCACGCGGCAAAGACCTTAACCGCGCCTGGCAAGACAGCAATGCCCAGGACACGCCGGAGGTGTTCTTCATCCAGCAACAAATGGAACAGTATGGCGTGGATGCCTTTATCGATGCCCATGGCGACGAAGACATCCCTTATGTCTTCACCGCCGCCTGCGAAGGCAATCCGGGTTACAGCCCCAGGCAGGCCGCGCTTGAGGCGCAGTTTCGCAGCACCCTGGAGGGTATCACCCCGGACTTCCAGAGCCTGCACGGCTACCCCCGCAGCGCGCCTGGGCAGGCCAATATGAGCCTGGCCTGTAACAGTGTCGGTGAACGCTACCAATGCCTGGCACTGACCCTGGAGATGCCCTTCAAGGATCACGACAACGCCCCGAACCCGCACACCGGCTGGTCCGGGCAACGCTCAAAGGCGCTGGGCCGTGACGTGCTCGGTGCTCTGGCGCAAATGGTTCAGGCGTTACGCTGAATCTCCCCTACCACACCGGTAACCTGGATAATCCCGACCCATGCATTCTCTTGCAGACCTGCGCGCCGGCAAACTGGCCGGCATCCGTCGCCTTGATCTGGGCTGCGGCCTGGAGCACTTCCCGCAGGAAATCTTTGACCTGGCCGACTCGCTGGAAGTCCTCAACCTGAGCGGCAACGCCTTGAGCAGCCTGCCGGATGATTTGCACCGCCTGACAAAACTCGAAGTGCTGTTTGTTTCTGACAACCTGTTCACCGAGCTGCCACCCGTACTCGGGCGCTGCCAACGGCTGAGCATGATCGGCTTCAAGGCCAACCGCATCGAACACGTACCCGCCGAGTCGCTGCCGCCGCAGCTGCGCTGGCTGATCCTCACTGATAACCGTCTGGAGACCTTGCCGGAGCAGCTTGGCCGGTGCCCGATGCTGCAGAAACTGATGCTCGCCGGTAACCGCCTGCAAAGCCTGCCAGCAAGCCTTGCGAACTGTCAGCAGTTGGAATTGCTGCGCCTGTCCGCCAACCAACTGCCGGTGTTGCCTGACTGGCTGATGCAAATGCCGGCCCTGGCCTGGCTGGCGCACTCCGGCAACCCGTTCAGTCGCAGCCCTGAGCAGCCGGCAATCAAACGCATCCCCTGGGCGCAACTGCAACTGCAGCAACGGCTTGGCGAAGGGGCTTCGGGGGTCATCCAGCAAGGGCTATGGCACAGCGCTGAAGGCAGCAGAGCGGTGGCGATCAAACTGTACAAGGGCGAGCTGACCAGCGATGGCTCGCCACAGGATGAAATGCTCGCGTGCATGGCCGCCGGGGCGCATCCGCAATTGATTGAGGTCATCGGCGAGGTCGACGGCCACCCCGATCAGCGTCGTGGCCTGGTCATGGGCCTGATTGACCCTGCGCTGCGCAACCTGGCCGGCCCGCCAAGCCTGGCCTCCTGCAGCCGGGATATCTACCCGCCAGACACCGCGCTGAGCCTGCCGGTGGTGCTGCGCCTGGCAACCGGTATCGCGTCAGTGGTGGCCCATCTGCACACGATCGGCATCACTCATGGTGATCTGTATGGGCATAACATCCTCTGGCAAGCAGACGGCCAGTGCCTGCTGGGCGACTTTGGCGCCGCCGCCTTTCATCCGCATGCTCGCGTCAGCACTGCGCTGGAGCGCATCGAGGTACGGGCATTCGGGATTTTGCTCGAAGAGCTGCTGAGTCACTGCCCGGAAAGTGACTCCTGCCCGGCGCTGGTACGACTGGCTGCACGTTGCGTACAGCCAGCTGTGGCGCTGAGGCCAGGGATGCAGGAAGTCCATGACTGCCTGCAAGCCCTCGCAGGCTGAATCAGCCCGCCAGCCCGACGTACATGTCTTGCACGTCATCGTTGTTGTCGAGCGCTTCCAGGAACGCCTCGACTTCAGCCATCTGCTCATCGGTCAGGCCGTCGACGGTGTTCTTGGGGCGATAACCCAGTTTCGCCGACTGCACGGTAAACCCCTGCTCGGGCAATGCCTTGCACACCAGGTCCAGGTCAGTCGGCTCGGTGAGGAACAGGGTCACCCCCTCCTCGCCTGGCTCGCAATCCTGGGCACCGGCTTCGATGGCAGCCTCTTCAGGGTCGATATCCGCCGAATTGGCGACCGCCTCGATCATGCCCTGATAAGCGAAGTCCCAGGATACCGAACCCGAAGCGCCCAACTGGCCCTTGCGAAACAGCACGCGGATTTCCGCGACGGTGCGGTTGACGTTGTCGGTCAGGCATTCGACGATCACCGGCACCCGGTGCGGCGCGAAGCCTTCATAGGTGACCCGCTCGAAGCTGACGGTTTCACCCAGCAGGCCGGCGCCTTTTTTGATCGCGCGCTCCAGCGTGTCACGCGGCATCGAGGCCTTTTTGGCCTGCTCGACCACCAGGCGCAGGCGCGAGTTCATGTCAGGATCAGCACCGCCGCGGGCGGCAACCATGATTTCCTTGGACAGCTTGCCGAAGATCTTGCCCCTGGCATTGGCGGCCGCTTCTTTATGTTTGACTTTCCACTGTGCGCCCATGTCTGCTGCTCTCTCTCGCTTCACTGGCGTCCCGCCACGACAAGATGACAGAACGCTGAAAAAGGTATCGCCCGGAATACTCCGAACACAGGGCGAGCATTCTATACGCCCGACGTATAGATGGAACCCCTCCAACAATTTCATAACCGCTGTCCGACAATTACCCCAGAGCCCTACAGGGCTGTAGGCCATTTCTGAAATAACCGGCAACTATGCCTTTGCGCTCCGGCTTTTCGTACCCTTCGCAGCCTTAACCCCCTGAGGAGGGAGCATCTGTGCATGCTCAATGATTCTGCCTGCCCGATCAGCCTGAAAATCCCAGGCCTGCCGATGGACTTCAGGGTTGCCGCCTTTAGCGGCCAGGAAGCCTTGAACGAGCCGTGGCGGTATACGATCGATCTGATCAGCCGCGATCCAGGCCTGGAGCTTGCCAGGCTGCACGGCCGACCGGCGAGTTTCATCGCCCGCGCCGGGCATCCTGCTGTCGACGGTGAAATCATTGACGCCTGCCAGCTGTACGCCGGCACCTGCCTGAGCCATTACCGCATCAGTCTGGCGCCGCGCCTGCAACGCATGACCAGCCCCCCAAGGCAACGATTGTTCAGCGGCCAGAGCAGCCTGCAGCTCATCGAACGTCTACTGAGTGAAAACGGGTACGACCCAACAGAGCTGCGCCTCGAACACCTGCACGGCGTGTATCCGGTCCGCAATCAATGCATTCAGTATCAAGAGAGCGACCTGCATCTGCTGCAGCGGGTGTGTGAAGAAGAAGGTATTCACTTTCACTTCGACGGTCAGCAACTGGTGTTCTCGGATGACCCGGCGAGTTTTACCGAGCGCCTGGAGCCGTTGCTGGCCCACCTGCCCTCCGACCGGAGCGGCCTGCTTGATCAGCTCTGTGAATTTCGCGGTTTACAACCCGTCACCCCGACGCTGCGCCAGGCAACCCACGGTGCCACGCCGTCCCACCCGCAAGCCTGGCAATTACAGCAGCGCAGCCGTGACCTGGAACGACTGCGCTGCGGTGCTCGTCAGCTCAGCGGGCAGAGCCGCGATGCGGCGCTGCGCTGCGGGCAGGTCATACGCATTGCCAGACACCCCGAGCAGCGTTACAACGACCACTGGCTGGTGACCCGCGTGCATCACTACGGCAGGCAGATGGGCGTATTCGAAGGGCAAGACCCCCACGAGATTGCCACGATCGTGCGCAACCTTGCCGCTGCCGATACTCATGACTGGGCGCTCAACGCCCCGCTGTTGGATCTGGGCGAGCACAGCGATCCCGGATACGGCAACAACTTTGCGGTCATACCCTGGACCCAGCCGTTTCGCCCGGCCTTGCGCCATCCAAAACCCCGAATCAACGGGCTGCATGCGGCAACGCTGATCGACAGCACAGCCAATCGCCAGGCCAGCCTGAAGATCCGGCTCGACTGGCAGACAACCGGCAGCGCTCCGGTACAGGCGCAGCTAATCCCCGGTCGCTTGCCCGCCGATCAACCGCTGCTGCCCGGCAGCCGGGTTCTGGTGGCCTATCTGGACGGCGACCCGGACCGGCCGACGATCTGCGCCCTGTTGCCTGGCAGCATCGCTGCAGAGCCGCTGCGCTTGAGCCTTGATGGCTGCCCGATTGAGCCGGGCACAGAACAACTGGCGGTCCAACGCGGTCAACACTTGCAGATCTGCGCCACCCAAGCGCTGAGCCTGAGCGGCGCGCTGGCCAGCATTCGGCTCGGGCACCAGGGCATCGAGGTCAGCGCAGCCAGGCTGCAATTGACCCGACGCAGGCAACAACAGCCACTGCAGGATCTACGCCTGGTCGTGCAAGGCACGCCGCTGCGCGATTGCGTCTGGTATATCGTCCACATGGACAAGCCGGGGCTGGAAAATCTGTCTCTGCTTGACCCGGAGCATGTGTTATTCGAGGGCCGCACGGACGATCAGGGCTATCTGGGCATGACTGCCGAGCAGCGGCGCCGGTTGGCCATGGAATATGCCCGGGGTGCGCAGACGCTGTGCCTGCTGCACCCCGGCCACTGTGTCACGCTGCATCACTATCTGCGCCAGAGCAGCAATGATGCCCTGCATCAGGCGTTGCTCGATGCCGCCGCCGCGCCGCAAACAGATTAACGCCCCCTGAACTGCGGCGGGCGCTTGGCAACAAATGCCGCCATGCCTTCTTTCTGGTCCTGGCTGGCGAACACCGCATGAAACACCCGTCGCTCAAAGCGGATGCCTTCGGCCAGGCTGACCTCGAATGCACGATTGACGCTTTCCTTGACCATCATCGCCACCGGCAGCGATTTGGCAGCGATGGCCGCGGCGGCCTCAAGGGCCTCATCGAGCAGCCGTTCTGTGGCGACCACCCGCGACACCAGCCCGGCGCGTTCGGCTTCATGGGCATCCATCAGACGCCCGGTCAGGCACATTTCCATGGCCTTGGCCTTGCCTACCGCCCGGCTCAGGCGTTGCGTGCCGCCCATCCCGGGCAACACCCCCAGATTGATTTCCGGCTGACCAAAACGGGCGTTGTCGGCGGCCAGAATAAAGTCGCACATCAATGCCAGCTCACAACCACCGCCAAGGGCAAAACCAGCCACTGCAGCGATAATTGGCTTGCGCCGCCCGGCGACCCGGTCGCTTTCGCTGAACAGATCGTCCAGGTAGATCTGCGGGTAAGTCAGCTCGGCCATTTCCTTGATGTCTGCACCGGCGGCAAACGCTTTCTGTGAGCCGGTGAGCACAATGCAGCCGATCTGCGAATCGGCCTCGAACTGATCCAGCGCGTGGTTCAACTCATCGATCAATTGGGCATTAAGGGCATTCAATGCCTGCGGACGGTTGAGTGTGATGAGCGCAACCCTGTCTCTGACCTCGGTAAGGATTTCGCTATAAGCCATTGTTTTTTATCCTTTTTATTTAAAACGGGCGGTTAACACCAAATTGAACAATCAACATTCATATCCAATCATAAGCTCTTGATTAACCTCACCTTATTAACTCAACAGCCATGGCCGTAGCCTCACCACCACCGATGCAGATTGCCGCCACCCCACGGCGCTTGCCGTGACGCCGCAGCGCCGCCAGCAAGGTCACCAGAATCCTCGCCCCCGAGGCCCCCACCGGATGCCCCAGCGCACAGGCGCCGCCGTGGACATTGACCCGTGCATGATCCAGCCCCAGCTTGTTCATCGCCACCAGCGTCACCACCGCAAAAGCCTCGTTGATTTCGAACAGATCAACCTGATCGGCTGACCAGCCGGTCCTCGACCACAGCGCCTCAATCGCGCCAATCGGCGCGGTGGTGAACAGGCCTGGCTTATCGGCATAGGCAGCATGACCATGGATCACGGCCAGCGCGCTCAGGCCACGGCGCTCGGCCTCGGAGCGGCGCATCAACAGCAGCGCAGCGGCACCGTCGGAAATGGAACTGGAGTTGGCCGCCGTTACCGTTCCGCCATCGACAAATGCCGGTTTGAGCGAGCCGATCCGGTCCGGCCGGGCCTTGGGTGGCTGCTCATCCTGGCTGATACGCTTGCGCTCTTTCCCGACGCTGACCTCAAGCGGGACGATTTCTTCCTCGAACCAGCCATTGGCCATGGCATGTTGAGCGCGACTCAGCGATGCCAGGGCAAATGCGTCCTGGTCTTCGCGAGTGAAGCCGTGCGATTGCGCGCACTCCTCGGCGTAGGTGCCCATCAGCCGACCGGGCTCGAAGGCATCCTCCAGTCCGTCGTAAAACATGTGATCCAACACCCGACCATGACCCATGCGATACCCCTCACGCGCCCGGTCCAGCAGGTAAGGCGCGTTGGACATGCTTTCCATGCCACCGGCCAGCACGACCGTGGCGCTGCCGGCCAGCAGCAGATCATGCGCCTGGATCACCGTCTGCATGCCAGAGCCGCACATCTTGTTCACGGTCGTGCAGCGCGTCGCCATGCTCAGCCCGGCGCCCAGTGCAGCCTGCCGGGCCGGTGCCTGACCCAGCCCGGCCGGCAGCACGCAACCAAACAGCACCTCCTCGACCGCCTGCGGCTCGATACCGGCCCGGGCGACGGCCGCAGCGATGGCTGCACTCCCCAATTGCGGGGCGCTCAGGCTGCGCAATTCACCCTGAAAGCCGCCCATCGGCGTGCGCGCTGCGCTGACGATAACCACCGGGTCCTGATGACTCTGAACGGTCATGGAACTCTCCTCCTGAACACAAGATTGCTCGGCCAGATGCCCAACGCGATGGTGGCACCCGCCATACAGTCTTGAGCTTAGTGGAAAAACCCAGGCGACCGGTGCGGCGAATATCTGCCGGCCTCGATGGTCAGATTCTGTGTTGCCTTTCTGGAGCCCGCCATGTTGCGCCATACACGTCGCCTGCTGCTTGTCTCACTGTTCTGCGCACTGGGCGCCTGCGCGTGGTTACCGGATCGTGATCCACTGGTGATCGAAGTGGCAGGCATCGAGCCGCTACCCGGCGAGGGACTGGAAGTGCGCATGGCCGTGAAGTTGCGGGTTCAGAACCCCAACGACAGCGAGATCCACTACAACGGCGTGGCCCTGCGCCTGGAGGTCAACGACCGCTTGTTGGCTTCCGGGGTCAGTGACCAGCATGGCCGGGTGGCCAGCTATTCGCAGGCGCTGATCACTGTGCCGGTGAGCATCACGGCGTTCTCTGTACTGCGCCAGACTCTGGGGCTCGGCGAGGCGCAGGCACGCGGTCGGCCGTTGGACGGGTTGCCGTACACCTTGCACGGCAAGTTCGGCGGCGGCCCGTTCGGCACCCAGCGCTTCAGCAGCAGCGGCACCTTGAACCTGCCTGGCGGCGCCACCG
The DNA here is from genome assembly GCF_024129905.1 of Pseudomonas sp. 21LCFQ010. Lineage (NCBI taxonomy): Bacteria > Pseudomonadati > Pseudomonadota > Gammaproteobacteria > Pseudomonadales > Pseudomonadaceae > Pseudomonas > Pseudomonas sp. 21LCFQ010. The sequence continues at coordinate 177,094 of NZ_JAMYDZ010000004.1, forward strand.
GCGGCTGGTGAGCCTGGCGGGGCAGTTAGCGGGCAGCGGCCATCAAACGATTGACCTCACTGCGCACCATGTTGGCGTACTCCGGCGGACTCATGGCATCCAGTTCGCCACGTACCCATTCGGCCCACTTGCCCTTGCGTTTGGATTTTTCGCCGATCAGACGCGCGGCATCACCCTTGGCCTTGCCCAGATTGCTCTGCCATAGCTCGAACAGACGCGATTTTTCGTCTTCGATCTCGGCACGTTCGGCCTGGGAAAGGTTGGCGAGATTGAAACTCATGGCGGTTACCTCTTACAAAAACCGGGAGCAATCTTACACGGCCAGGACCATGACGCCGAACAGCCGATTGAACAACTTGCAACTTTTGCCGCCGCCCGGTACTCAATGGTTCAAATGCCATCCACTGAAAGGAAACCACCATGGCCCGCAAAACCGCCGCGCAAAACCCTGCTGACCAGATCAAGGATCAGGCTTTCAGCGAATTGCAGTCGCTGATCGAAGAATCGGAAAAGCTGCTCAAAGACAGCGCCGCGCTGGTCGGAGAAGACGCCGAAACGCTGAAAGCGCAATTGAGCCTGAAGCTCAATCAGGCGTTGGAAGCGGTGACCAGCGTGCGTGAACGTGCGCGCCCGGCCGTCGAGGCGACCGAGACCTATATCGGCGGCCACCCATGGCAGACCGTTGCGATATCGGCAGGGTTCGGGCTGGTTGTCGGCCTTTTGCTGGGCCGTCGCTAAAAATCATTGTCGCTGGAACTGGCTCGACAGAGTGCCGGTTCCAGCTACATAACAGCGCCTTAAAGTGCGCGATTGACCAGTGCAGGTTTGGCAAAGCGGTGCGATTTGGCCACTTTGGCTTCCAGCCCGGTCAGCTGTTCCTGGCCTTGCTCCTGCGACTCGTAAGGCCCCAGCAGGATCTGCTGCTTGCCATCGAGATTGACGATCACCGGCGCATAATGACGCTCCAGCAGCCACGCGCTGGTGTCGCTGATCGCCTCACGGGTGTTCATCTGGATGTACCACTTAGGCTGACTGACCTGCGGCGCCTGCACTTGGGCACTGGCAGCAGACTCATGGGCTGGCGTCGGGGACTTGCCGGCATCACATGCGGTCAACGCCAGTGCCGCCATTATCATTACCATCTTGCGCACGTCGAACTGCTCCTGACTGATCGAGGCAGGAGTCTATCACTGTGCACCGCTTCAGCGACCGGTTGCGCTAAGGTGACGCAGCCAGGTGCTCGATCAACCGGCCACTGCTGGATGCCGTCATAGCGCCAGCAGCCGGGCGTTTGCAGCAGCGACCGGGTCGCCTGTGCTGTTTTTTGATCATGTAATCAGATATTTCACGAAATATCAGCCCCGCGAGGCCAGCGTCCCGCCGATGAGAGGACTCCGCGCAACCGGCCACATTTGCAGGGTAAATCCGTGAAATAATGGCTCTGTGACATGGGAACGTCAATCTGCCCCTGTGGTCCATCCTTGAGCCACTTTCGCCTCAATCAATGTGCATAAATACAAGCCTCAGCGGCAGCAAACAGGTATCTTCCTGCACCTTGCGTTGTAGCCTTTTCCAGAACCAGCAGCCACGGCATCGATGAGCACTGAAACGTCCAGCCAGCCACAGCCGGCCCTGATTATTTGCGAGCACTGCGACTCGCTGTATGAAATTCATCCCTTGCGCGCAGGCGAGTCCGCTTACTGCTTGCGTTGTCGCGCGCTGCTTGGCCGCGGTCAACGCATGTCACTGGAGCAATGGCTGGCCCTGACCGTGACGGCCGCCATGCTGTTTCTGCTGGCCAATATCTTTCCGGTGATCAGCATCAGCATGAAAGGCCTGAGCAACGAAGTCACGCTCTGGCAGTCAGTCGAAGCCCTGGCTCAGGGACGTATCACCCTGATTGCGCTGGTCGCCGGTCTGTCGATCATCTTTGCCCCGCTGCTGCAGATCGCGCTGCTGCTCTGGGTCTTGCTGCATGCCCAGCGCGGCATTGTCGCGCCCGGCTTCAAGGCATGCATGCGCGCCCTTGAGCATCTGCGGCCGTGGAGCATGCTGGAGGTCTGCATGCTTGGCATCCTGGTGGCGATCATCAAACTGTCGGGCATGCTTGATGTACATCCAGGGATAGGCCTGTGGGCGATGGGCATGTTAATGGTGCTGATCCTGCTGATCGCCAATCGCAACATTCGCCGGCTGTGGGACGTGCTTGAGGTGAAGCCTTCATGAGCCGCATCCCTTATGCCCATGAGCACCAAATCAACCTGTGCCACATCTGTGGCTACGCCTGCGCACAAGAGCTGCACTGTTGCCCACGCTGTGATTCACCGGTGCATCGCCGTAAACCCAACAGCCTCACGCGCACCTGGGCGTTTCTGATCGCCGGGCTGATTTTCTATATTCCGGCCAATGTCTTGCCGGTGATGTACACCAACATGCTCGGCAACAGCAGCGAAAGCACGATCATGGCCGGCGTCATCGATTTCGTGCACCACGGCTCGTGGGACATCGCGCTGCTGATCTTTATCGCCAGCGTCCTGGTGCCGTGCCTGAAGTTCGCGGTGCTGGGCATGTTGCTGGTGACCTGCCAGCGGCGCAGCCAGTGGGCGATGGTCGAGCGTACCCGGCTGTATCGTTTCATCGAACTGATCGGCTATTGGTCGATGCTCGACGTGTTGGTCGTGGCCCTGGTGGCGTCACTGGTGCAGTTTCGCGAACTCAGCAGCATCGAGCCGCGCATCGGCATCCTGTTCTTTGGTTTGGTCGTGGTGATGACGATGTTCGCCGCCATGAGTTTTGATCCCCGGCTCATCTGGGATGCAGAGGTTGAAGATGTCTGATAACACCCCCCCTACGTCCGCGGCAGTCCCTACCCGCCCGGAGATCAAACCGCGCCGGGCGAGAATCTCGCTGGTCTGGCTGGTGCCGATCGTGGCCGGCCTGATCGGCCTGTCCATGGCCGCCCACGACTGGATGAACATCGGCCCGAAGATCAAGGTCAGTTTCGAGACCGCAGAAGGCCTGGAAGCCAACAAGACCCAGGTCAAATACAAGAACGTGGTGATCGGTACGGTCACTGCCATCGACCTGAGCGAGGACCGTACCCACATCCTGGCCACCATCGAGCTGAACAATAGCGCCACGCCCTTCACCCGGGTCGACAGCCAATACTGGGTGGTGCGCCCGCGCATCGGTGCACACGGCGTGTCCGGGGTCGACACCCTGCTCTCCGGCGCGTTCATCAACGCCGATGCAGGCAATGCCGAGCAGACCAAAGATCATTTCACCGGCCTGGAAACCCCGCCGCCGGTGACCTTCGGTGAAAAGGGCAAGCGCTTCGTGCTGCGTACCGATGACCTTGGATCGCTGGATATCGGCTCGCCGATCTATTACCGGCGCATCCAGGTCGGCCAGGTGGTGGGCTATAACCTGTCTGACAACGGCAAAGGCGTCGACGTGCAGATTTTCATCAATTCGCCCAACGACAAGTACATCACCACCGACACGCGCTTCTGGAACGCCAGCGGCGTGGACGTCACCGTGGGCGCAGCGGGCCTGAAAATCGATACCCAGTCGCTGGCGTCGATCGTCTCCGGCGGTATCGCCTTCCGCGAGCCGAACTGGAGCCCGGATGCCAAACCTGCTGACGAGTATGCCGAGTTCCGCATTTTCGACGATCAGGCCACCGCCCTGGCCCCGCCAGATGGCGAGCCGCGCTATATCCGCATGCGCTTCAAACAGTCGCTGCGCGGCCTGGCGGTCAATGCACCGGTGGACTTCCTGGGCGTCAATATCGGCAAAGTGGTGTCGGTCGACCTCGACTACGACGGCGACACCAAGACCTTCCCCGGCGTAGTGGGGGCGGTGATCTATCCCAAGCGCCTCGGCGCCGCCGAGGAAAAACTCCAGAAGCTGGCGGGCAATGGCGATGAAGACGAGCAATCGGCGCGCATTCTCGGCGCCTTCGTCAGCAATGGCCTGCGCGCCCAGGTACGCACCGGCAACCTGCTCACCGGCCAGCTGTACATTGCCATGGAGTTCGACCCCAAGGCACCGAAAGTGGCTTTCGATCAACGCGCCCGGCCGCTGGAGATCCCGACCGTGGCCGGCAGCTTCGACAAGCTGCAAGAGCAGTTGCAGGCCTTTGTCGACAAACTCAGCCGCCTGCCGATCGACGAGTTGGCGACCAACCTCAATGGCAGCCTGAGCGAGCTGCAAAAAACCCTGAAAACCGTCAACGGCAGCGTATTGCCGCAAATGCGTGGCACCCTGCAACAGGCCGAGAAAACCCTGGCCAGCGCCAACGACACCTTGGGCGAAGACTCTCCTGGCCGTCAGCAGCTTGGTCAGGCACTGGATGAAGTACAACGCGCAGCCCGCTCGGTGCGAGTGCTGACCGACTTCCTCGGTCGCCAGCCCGAATCGCTGATTCGTGGCCGCAGCAGCGATGCTGCACCGGCCTCGTTCAAAAGCTCGTCGTCGCGTAACAAGAATGTGGAGCCACAAGAATGACCCTGCGCCGCAAGTTTGCTGTTCTGGCCGCCGTTTTCGGTCTGGCCGCCTGCTCGTCACCGACCCTGCGCTACTACACTCTGGTCGCGCCCATCGACTCCGCACCGCCGCAACGCAGCGCACCGGCGCCGTTCCAGTTTGAAATGCTCCCGGTGCTGCTGCCGGTGCAGGTCGACCAGCCGCCGCTGGTCGTGCGCCAGGGCGATGGCAGCCTGGCGATACTCGACACTGAGCGCTGGGGCGCGCCGCTGGGCGATGAATTTCATGACGCCCTGACCGCCCAGCTCGAACAGCTGTGGAATCGCCGCGACGTGGCGGGGCTGCCCAAGAACAGCGATGAGCCGCTGCTGTCGCTGCGCGCTGACGTACGCCGCTTTGAATCAGTGCCCGGCCAGTTTGCGCTGATCGATGTGGTATGGAATCTGAGCTTGCGTAGCGGCCCGAGCGGCAGCAAGCGCGAGAACCTGACCTGCAGCAGCGTGATCCGCGAAAATGCCGCAGCCAGCATGGAAAACCTGGTGCTGGCCCATCAACGCGCCGTGGGCCGCCTGGCCGAAGAGATTGCCCAGACAGGCCGTAACTGGTCGCAGCAGCGCACTACCGGCTGCCCTTGACAGCGGCCATGCCCGTCAGTGCGTACTGACGGGCTTTGCTGCGCCCTGAATGAGCCGCTTGCCTGCCGCATAAGCCCCCTACAAACGCACCTTCTGGATAAACCGGAACAAAGTTCAACCCGGTTTATACCTGTTATTTTTTTAACAATGCTTAACATCAAAACGTTTCACTTCGTACAAAAAAGTACTAATGGCCACTACTCCCCTGGAGTATTTCCGGGTATCGTGCGCGCACCAAATCATATGGTCCGCGAACTTTTCGGATGACCTTCAGTTGCTGCCCGTCCGGGCAGCAGGTCTGTTCGCTCTTCAAATCACTATGCCTTCGCCGGGTTTACGCCTGCGCGAAAGATTGATCGAGGACAAACGGATGACCGGGATTGGTCCACGCCTGAAGCGTGAACGTGTACGCCTGAAACTTTCCCAGAGCGCGCTGGGGGCCATTGGTGGCGTTGAAACCAACGCCCAGGGCAATTATGAAAACGGCATGAGATACCCCAGGGCCGATTACCTCTCACGGGTATCGGAAGTTGGCGTTGATGTCAGCTATGTGGTCACCGGGCAATCTCGCCCACCTCCCGCCAATGACGCATCGTCTGCGCAGCCGAGCGAAAATCTGGAGCAGGTCATCGCCGCCCTGCATGAAAGCCTGCATGGCATGAGCCGCAACCTGTACCAGATGACCCGCATGCTGGAAGCCAGAACCCAGCATACCGAGCCTGACGGTGCCTGTTCGCTCGACGCGCTGTGCAATGAGGCTGAATCCATCAGCCTGGCGGCGCTGCGGCTGATCTACACCACCGCGCGGCTCGTTTAGGCTAGAGAAAGTCGGCGAGCGCAGGCAGTTTTGCTACACCCTCCAGGACCATTCATCCAGCCATATGGCAACTCTTGCCCAGCATAGTCAGCGCACTGACTATGCTGATCACTCCTGCATCGAGAGACTCCACCGGCTGGCATACGCTTACCAGCCCAGAGACAAAGCCGGGTCTGCAAGCCGTTACCTTTCTTCGCTCATCGGGGTTTCCCGCCCTCTACCTGCATCCCGCCGACAGGTGACCCCTGATGAAAGCCCCCGTGGATCTGCAACAACTCAAAAAGCGCCATAACCAGGTCTGGAGCAGCGGCGACTACGCCGTGATCGGCACCGGACTGCTGCTCACGGCTGAACTGCTTGCCGAAGCCTGCGACTTGCGCTACGACGAAACCGTGCTGGACGTTGCCGCCGGTAACGGCAACGCCAGCCTTGCCGCCGCCCGGCGCGGCTGCGTGGTAACCTCCACCGACTTTGTCGGCGCGCTGCTTGAGCGCGGGCGCGAACGGGCAAGGGCCGAGCGCTTCGACATCAGTTTTCTGGAAGCCGATGCCGAAGCCCTGCCGTTTGCCGATGCCAGCTTCGACGCGGTGCTGTCGACCTTTGGTGTGATGTTCACCCCTGACCAGCCTCGCGCTGCCGCTGAACTGGCCAGGGTCTGCCGGCCCGGCGGGCGCATTGGCCTGGCCTGCTGGACGCCGGACGGTTTTGTCGGACAGATGTTCAAGGCTCTTGCCAGGCATGTACCGCCACCTGAAGGCATACGCTCACCGTTGCAGTGGGGTAACAGAAGTTGCCTGGACGACTTGTTTGCCGCCACCGCCAGCGAGGTGCGGGTGACACCGCGACTGTTCAATATGCGTTATCGCTCTGCGCAGCACTTTATCGACACCTTCCGCGCCTGGTACGGGCCACTGCACATGACCTTTGCCAGTTTGTCCGCGAACGACGCGCAGCGCTTGCAACAGGACTTGAGCGACCTGCTACAACGCATGAACCGGGCCGGCAGTGAATCGCTGATCGTCCCGGCGGAATATCTTGAAGTGGTGATTGTGCGGCGCTAAGCGGCTCAGACAACTTTCGGGCGCGCGACCAGGGTGACCCAGTAGCGCGTCCGGCGCTGTACCTGAAGCGGCAGGCTGGCGGCCAGCAGGTCGAGGATCTGCTCGGTGTCGTCCAGCCGGAAGGAGCCAGTCACGGCCAACTGCTCCAGGCCCGGCTCCCAGCGCAGGATGCCCGGCCGGTAGCGGCCAAGCTCGGTCAGGAAGCTGCCCAACGGGCGATTTTCGGCACTCAGCACGCCCATCCGCCAATCCGGCTGACGGGCGTCGAAGCGTTCTATCGGCGTGATGCCGTCGATATTCAACGAAGCGCGCTGCCCGGCCTGCAGGCGCTCGATAGCACCGCTGGCCGAGCGCAACTCGACACTGCCGCGGCTGACCGACACCCGGCAGCGCCGGGCATCCTGACGAACACACAGCTCGGCGGCACTGGCACTGATCTGCCCAAGACGGGTTTGAATGCTCACCTGCTGCGCATCAGCGGCCATGTTCAGTGCCAGTTCACCGTCTATCAGTCGCAACTGGTGCTGGCCGGCCCGCCACTCCAGATCCACCGCCGTGGCGGTGTTGAGCTGCAATTGACTGCCATCGGGCAAGCTGACCATACGCCGCTCACCGGTGGCGGTCCGCAAGTCGGCACTCCAGTTGGCCAGCGGCAGTTGCCGACTCAGCAGCCAGCCCGCCGGTAACAACGCCGCCACCACCAGCGCGCGCTTGAGCACGGCGCGTCGTTGCAGGTCAGGGCCGGGCCGGTCGAGGCTGGCCAGCGCAAGCTGGGCAGGCACCTCGGCAAAGCGCTGGCGCAGCCCTTGGGCCTTCTGCCACATCTGCTCATGGCGGTGCGACTGTTCGCGCCAGTGACGCAAGCGGGCGTGATCCTCGGCGCTGGCGCTGCCCGATTCGATCAACGCCAGCCAATAGGCTGCTGCATGCGCCAGCTGACGCGCCTGATCCTGACTGTCGCCGCTCACAGATCAGCCACCAGGCAATGCTCATAGGCTTGCGCCATATAGCGTTTGACGGTGCGCTGCGAGACCTGCAACCGCTCGGCAATCTGCGCGTAGCTCAACCCCTCAAGCTGCGCCCAAAGGAACGCCCGGCGCACCGCCGGTGCCAGCCCATCGAGCAGATCATCCAGCGCTTGCAGGGTTTGCAGGACGATCCAGCGCTGCTCTGCCGACGGCGTCACGGCTTCAGGCAACTGGCTCAGTGCGTCAAGATAGGCTTGCTCCAGTTGCCGGCGCCGCTGATGGTTGAGCAGCAGGCGCTTGCCGACTGTCACCAGGTACGCACGCGGCTCGCGCAAGGCCGCCAACGGTTCGCCGCCAGGGCTGGCCAACACCCGCAGAAAGGTCTCCTGGCTCAGGTCGGCGGCATCCCAGCCATTGCCCAGCCGCCGACGCAGCCAAGACTCCAGCCAACTGCTGTGTTCGCGATAAAAACTGTCCAGGCCAGCCTGCATGGGTTGAGCGGCATCGGTCATGCGCGGAGCACTCTTTGGGTTCGACTCAAGAAATGAGAATAATTCTATTTAACTCGACCCCTTCCGCCAATCGGAATTTTTCCCGATTGGGGCCATTTGTCGCACAGCCCTGTCAATCGAGACAGGCCGACTAAGCTTGGCTGGTCGCGTGCGACATCAATTTCTTACCCATTTCAGCAATGCTCTGCACCTTAAAGGACTAAAACATGATGACTCCGCCAGAAGACGATTACATCGAACAGGCCGTCGGTAACTATGTTGCAGGCATGGTCTTCGCCGATGAGGCGCTGTTGCGCCGCGCCATGCACCCGGACAGCCGGATCATGAGCTACAGCAATGGCCAGCCGCAGTGGTTCACCCTCGATGAGTTCATCGAGACCATCAAGACCGAAGGCAGCGCCGAGAGCGACTTCAGCCCGTTCTGGGAAGGACAGGCAGAAGAACCCGTGTCGTCGGCCAATTCCGGCAATGAATACCGTAAATCGCTCAAGGTCTATGCCGATTGCGTGAGCATCAACCGGCGTTACGCGACGGCCTACCAGCAGCACTGATCCTGCACCGGTCTTACCAGCGGCACTTGAGCCTCAGGGCGAAGCCCGATACTGTATGTAAAAACAGTATCGGGTTTTTTCATGCAGTTGATTGAAAAGCTGAGCATTCTGGCCGACGCCGCCAAATACGATGCCTCCTGCGCCAGCAGCGGCGCGCCCAAACGCAGTTCGGCCGGCAAGGCCGGGCTGGGTTCGACCAATGGCATGGGCATCTGCCACAGCTATACCCCCGACGGCCGCTGCGTTTCGCTGCTCAAGGTATTGCTCACCAACTTCTGCCTGTACGACTGCCAGTATTGCGTCAATCGCCGCTCCAGCGATGTACCGCGCGCGCGCTTCAGCCCCGAAGAAGTGGTGCGCCTGACTCTGGACTTCTACCGTCGTAATTGTGTCAGCGGGCTGTTTCTCAGCTCAGGGATCATCCGCTCTTCGGATTACACCATGGAGCAACTGGTCGAGGTCGCCCGTCTGCTGCGCGAGAAACACGAGTTCCGCGGCTACATTCACCTCAAGACCATCCCGGACGCCGACCCGGCATTGATTGCGCTGGCCGGTCAATATGCCGATCGCCTCAGCGTCAATATCGAGCTGCCGACCGACAGCAGCCTGCAAATCCTCGCCCCGGAGAAAAACGTCAGCTCGATTCGCCGGGCCATGCACACCATCCACAGCGCCGAGCAGAACGTTCAGGGCGAGCCACGGGCGCCTCGCTTCGCCCCTGCCGGGCAAAGCACTCAGATGATCGTCGGCGCCGACAGCACCGACGACAGCACCATCCTGCGCAGCGCCCAGTCCATGTACAGCCATTACAAACTGCGGCGGGTTTACTACTCGGCGTTCAGCCCGATTCCCAACAGCCCGAGCAGCGTACCGTTGGCCGCCCCGCCTCTGCTGCGTGAACATCGGCTGTATCAGGCCGACTTTCTGTTGCGCGGTTATGGCTTCAAGGCCAATGAGCTGCTCAACGGGCCGGGGGATCTGGCGCTGGACATCGACCCCAAGCTGGCCTGGGCCTTGAATAACCGGGAGGTGTTTCCGCTGGACCTCAACCGCGCCGAGCCCAGCCTGATCGCGCGCATCCCGGGCATTGGCTTGCGCACCGCTCAGCGGCTGGTCGAACTGCGCCGGCTGCGCCGCATCCGCTATGAAGACCTGGCGCGGATGCGCTGTGTACTGGCCAAGGCCCGGCCGTTCATCATCACCAGCGATTACCGGCCGTCCCAGGCCGAAACGCCCAGCGAGCGCCTGCACCAGCAGTTGCGTGACCGTCCGCAACCGCAACAGTTGGGGCTCTGGGCGTGATCTGCCTGGAGTGCGACGACCTGTTCGAGGTCTGGCGGCAACAGGCCCGCTGGCTGCTCAGCCACGGCATCGATCCGAGCCGGGTCAGTTGGCAAGGCGAGCGAGAAGCGGACCTGTTCGGCAGCGACGAAGCGTTGCCAGACGGCCTTGGCCCGTTCCAGGCACGGGTGCCGCTGGCGCTGCTGGAGCAACTGCGCGCCGCCTCGCAATATTGCGGCGAGCAACGCTGGAGCCTGTTGTATGAAGTGCTATGGCGGGTCAGCCATGGCGATCGCAGCGCCATGCTGGCCGGCGACCAACTGGGCAGCGAACTGCAGCGCCGGCTCAAGCAGGTCAGCCGCGAAGCCCATCACCTGCATGCCTTCCTGCGGTTTGTCGCCGTGCCGCCAGGCACCTCATGGCCAGACGACAACGCGCCGGACTACGTCGCCTGGCATGAGCCGGCCCACGATATCCTGGCCAGTGCCAGCACGCATTTTATCGGCCGCATGGGCCGCCACCGCTGGCTGATTGCAACGCCCAGGGATGCGGTGTTCTACGACGCCAGTCGTCTGATCCACCTTCGTCAGTGCCCTGATGCCTGGCAAGCGCTGGCGCGCCAGCCGCAAGACCCTGAAGGTGCGCTGTGGCTGACCTATTACCAGAACATCTTCAACCCGGCGCGGCTCAACCCCAAGGTCATGCAGGGCCATCTGCCCGCGCGGTTCTGGAAGAACCTGCCCGAAGGCCCGCTGATTCCGGAGCTGATTAGCCAGGCCCGCACCGGCAAGCAACGCGACGGCCAGGCCAGCAGCGTTGCCGCCCTGCCCGGCAAAAGAATCCGGCCGGCAAATTAAAGACTGATCTGGCCCTCGATACAGGTCACACAGGCACCGCCGACCCAGATATCTTCACCGATACGTTGCACATGCACCCGGCCGTTGCGGCCCAGGGCTGTGCCCTGGCTGACCAGGTAACGATCAGGTGCCAGCCCCTCCTCCAGCAACCAGCGGGCAATGCCTGCATTCAGGCTGCCGGTGACCGGATCTTCCGGCATGCCGTCGCCGCCGACAAAGGCGCGCACTTCAAAGCTGGCCGGGCCTTCAGCGCTTTCGGCCTGCCATGCGGCAAAAACACCCACGGCCATGCCGAGGATCCGGGAAAAGTCCGGAGTAACCGCCAGCACCTGCTCGCGGCTGGCCAGTCGCAGTGCAACCCAGCCCGCGCCGTTGTCGACCCAGCGAGCATCCAGCACTTGATCATCCGTAAGCCCCAGCGCGGCAATCAGGTGCTCCAGCAGTGCCGGCTCCAGCGGCCCGGCGCGCAACAGTGGCGGCGCCGTAAAGGCCAGAAGCTCGCCGTCACGGCGAATGCGCACCAGGCCGATACCGCACTGTTGAATGATTTCCTTGCCTTTGGCCACCCCGCCGCTCTGCAGCCAGGCATGGCAGGCGCCCAGCGTCGGGTGCCCGGCAAACGGCAATTCCTTGAGGGTGGTGAAGATCCGCACCCGATAGTCCGCCCGCGGATCAGTGGGTTGCAGCAGGAATGCGGTTTCGCTGAGGTTGGTCCAGTTGGCCAGCGCGGCCATGCGCTGCTCATCCAAATCATCGGCCTCCAGCACTACCGCCAGCGGGTTGCCTTGCAGGGGTTGGTCAGTGAATACGTCGAGTTGCTGAAATGGGTGGCGGCGCACGCTGGGCATCCTTTCCAAACTAAAGCTGGCGAGGGTGGCATAGCGATTGAACCGAGGTAAAGCACAATAATCATTAGACTGGGTAGATGACGTTGTCTGGAGTTCGGTATGTCCCTCGATAGGCTTTATGAGTATCTGCAACGCCCGCTGCTGGTGATTACCGGCGCCGGCATCAGCACCGCCTCCGGTATTCCGGATTATCGGGACCGCCAAGGTGTGCGCCGTGGCAGCCAGCCGATGATGTATCAGACGTTCATTGTCGACCCGGCGGCGCGTCAGCGTTACTGGGCCAGGGCCATGCTCGGTTGGCCGAGAATCCTCCAGGCACAACCCAACGCCGCGCATCTGGCCTTGGCCGAGCTGCAAAGCGCAGGGCGAATCAGCGGCCTGATTACCCAGAACGTCGATGGCCTGCACCAGCGCGCTGGCAGTGCAGCCATTGAATTGCACGGCAGCCTGCACCGGGTGCGCTGCCTCGATTGCCAGGCGCAGTACGATCGGGCGCTTATCCAGACGCAGATGCAAGCCGATAACCCGCACATGCAGCAGGTCGAGGCCATGCAGGCACCGGACGGCGACACGTTGCTTGATGACGCCCGTATCGGCGGTTTTCAGGTCCCCTCCTGCGCGCACTGTGAAGGCGTGCGGCTGAAGCCGGATGTGGTGTTCTTTGGCGAGAATGTCGCCCGCCAGACCGCCGCTGACGCCACGGCCCTGGCCACTGAAGCTGCAGGCGTGCTGGTGGTCGGCTCGTCACTGATGGCCTGGTCGGCCTTTCGGCTGTGCAAGGCCATGGCTGAGCAAGGCAAGCCGATCCTGGCCATCAATCAAGGCATTACCCGCGCCGATGAGCTGTTGACGGCGAAATTCGATGATCCGTGTGAAGAGCTATTGCCGCAGCTGGTTGTGCGCCTGGCAGAGCTTCCTGGCTTGCGCGATTTTCGCGATTTTCGCGACTAAAGTCGCTCCTACAGGGGTGTTGCTAGAACCAATACTGTTCAGAGCTTGCTCGCGAAGACGGCGGCAAACTCGCAGCAGATACTGTGACTTCACCGGCCTCTTCACGAGCAACCAGAGCGCCGGCCGGCTGCTCCCGCAGAGATTTTTAGCGCCTAATTGAGCAGTCTTGTCGCTAGAACAGGTCCAGTTGCCCGCCAATCAATGTGGCGAACTCATCATTCACGAACGGCAGGATCGCGTCGGCAATCGGTTGAAGCTGGCGGGTGACGTAGTGATCGTAATCGATGGGCGCCTGGCGGGCTTCAAGGGGTTCAGGGCCATTGGTGGAGATCACGTAACTGATCCAGCCGCCACGCTGGTATTGCAGCGGTCGCCCCAGACGCTGGTTGCAGTTGTCGGCCAGACGCGCAGCACGCACATGCGGCGGGACATTGCGCTCGTAGTCGTCGAGTCGGCGGCGCAGACGCTTGCGATACACCAGCAACTCATCTTGTTCACCGGCCAGGGTCCGGCGCACATATTCACGGACAAACGCCTGATAAGGCTGGCGCTGGAAAATCAGCAGATACAGTTGCTGCTGAAATTCCCGGGCCAGCGGCGACCAGTCGGTGCGTACCGACTCCAGCCCCTTGTAGACCATTTCTTCGCGGCCATCGCTGCGCGTGACAAGCCCGGCGTAGCGCTTCTTGCTACCCTCTTGCGCACCGCGAATGGTCGGCATCAGAAAGCGCGAATAGTGGATCTCGTATTGCAACTCCAGAGCACTGGACAGCCCGTACTGCGCTTGCAAATGACTCTGCCACCATTGGTTGACCTCCTCGACCAGGTTCCGCCCGATGGCTGCCGCGTCAGGTTCAGCGTGCGGTTTGCCAAGCCAGACAAAGGTTGAATCGGTATCGCCGTAGATCACCTGATAGCCACGCGCCTCGATCAGCTCACGGGTCTTCTGCATGATTTCATGGCCGCGCAGGGTGATCGATGAAGCCAGGCGGGTGTCGAAGAACCGGCAGCCACTGGAGCCCAGCACACCGTAAAACGCGTTCATGATGATTTTCAGGGCCTGGGACAACGGCGCATTGCCGTCACGCTTGGCCTGCTCACGCCCTTGCCAGACCCGCTCGACAATACTCGGCAGGCTGTGCCGGGTGCGGGAAAAGCGCGCGCCACGAAAGCCTGCGACCGAGTGTTCATCGCCCGGCTCACGCAGCCCCTCGATCAGCCCGACCGGGTCGATCAGAAAGGTCCGGATGATCGAGGGGTACAGGCTCTTGTAATCGAGCACCAGCACCGACTCATACAGGCCCGGCTGCGAGTCCATCACAAAACCGCCGGGGCTGGCCTCGGGCATGCGCTCGCCCAGATTCGGCGCGACGAAGCCGGTGCGGTGCATTAGCGGGATGTACAGGTGATAGAACGCTGCGACCGAACCGCCGCTGCGATCGGCCGACAGGCCCGTTACCGTGGCGCGCTCCAGCAGGAAGGTGAGCAATTGGGTCTTGGCGAAGATCCGCGTAACCAGCTCACAGTCCTTGAGGTTGTAGCGCGCCAGCGCCGGCTTATCCTCGGCAAACAGGCGGTTGATCTCGTCCATGCGCTGGTACGGCGTGTCGATGGCCTTACCCTCACCGAGCAAGGTCTGGGCGACAGATTCCAGGCTGAATGACGGAAAACTCCAGGTCGCCGAGCGCAGCGCTTCGATGCCATCGATGATCAGCCGGCCGGCGGCTTCAGCAAAAAAATGCTGACGGCTGCCGTGCTCACGCCAGCCCAGCGGCTGGCCGCCACGGCCCAACAACAGCGGGATGCCCAGGCGTTTGGAGTGCTCTTGCAGCACCCGCAGGTCGAACTGCACCAGATTCCAGCCGATGATCGCGTCCGGGTCGTGCTCCGCCATCCAGTGGTTCAAGGCCTGCAGCAGCTCGGCGCGGCTGGCGCAGTACTGCAAGTTGAAATCCACGCCGCTGGCGTCGCCATTGGCCGGCCCGAGCATGTACACCTGACGCTGGCCGCAGCCCTCCAGGCCGATGCAATAAAGCTCGCCGTGCTCGGTGGTTTCGATGTCCAGCGAGGCCAGTCTTAGTGCTGGCCGGTAGTCCGGGTCCGGGCGGATATGCGCTTCAATCAGCGTTGCGTCGGCCTGCGGTGTACCGCCAAACAGCACTGGCGCAGTGATGAAACGCTCCATCAGGTAACGGTCCGGCGGCCGGATGTCAGCTTCATAGACGTCCAGATTACCCTTGCGCAGGGTCCTTTCGATGTTCAGCAACTGCCAATACTGATTGCAGTAAATGCCCAACACCGGCCGATGACGAAAGTCGCGCAGCTCCAGCTCGCGCAGTTGCACATCCTGCTCGCCGCGCAGCAAGGCCTCTGCGCGTTCACGCTGGACAGCCGGCATGAAGGCCACTGCCGGCTGGGCAGGCAGGCGAATGTGCTGCGGCCCTTGCTCGGTCGCCAGCCACAACTCGACTTCAACGCCCGCCGGCGTGTCGCGCCAGTGCCGACTGAGTATGAAACCCCGCTGTAAATCCAACGCTCTCGCCTCACCCATCTGCAAACCGCAGGCATTCTACGCGGTCCGCGCGCGCAGGGTCGCGTTACCGGGTCTATAAATGATCAGTAGTCGTGTGATGGAGCCAGCCCCGATGCCCCCAGCACCCAGGACACCTGAGTCCGACCCACGCAATGTCTGGCTTGCCAGGCGCACCCTGTCTGCCTTGCTGGGTCTGCTGGCGGCGATTTCACTGGTAATGGTCGCCGCCCTGCTGCTGATTGCCCTGCAATTGGATCGCGATGCCAGCAACCACAGCCAACGGCTGGTGGACAAACTCTGGCGAGCAACCCACCAGCAACTGATCACCACCACCCGCGACTACGCCTTTTGGGGTGAGGCCTATCGCGCCCTGCACCTGCAACACGACACCGAGTGGGCCTATGACCGGGATAATCTGGGGGCTTCACTGTTCAAGACCTTTCACTTCGAAGGGGTTTTCGTGATCAATGGGCAAAACCAGACAACCTACGCCCTGGACCAAGGCAACCTGAGCGACACCACGCTGCAGAGCTGGCTCGGCAGCTTTCCGGCCAGCCTGATAGAGGATGCGCGCAACAGCGAAGACGAGGAACACGTCGCCACCCGGATCCTCAATGTGCAGGGTCAACCGGTGTTTTTCAGCGCCGCCCGCCTGACCCCTGGCACCGACCCGGCGGTGCAACGCCTGGCCGGTGTACAGTCGGTGCTGGTGCTGGCATACCGTTTGAGTCCGCCAAAGCTCAAGTATCTGGGCAACAGCTACGAAATCGCTCATTTACGCATCCCGCTCGACCATCAAGATGCGACCCGCCAGCCGCAATTGCAGATCGACCCGCAGTTGCTGTTGCGCTGGGATCCAGAGCGGCCCGGTCATCGCTTGCTGCGGGTGCTGTTGCCGATTTTGCTGCTGTTGCTGGGCGCGCTGCTGCTGGTGAGTCGCGGCATCCGCCGGCGAGCGCTGAACAACGCGCAACTGATGGACCAGCAATACGCCATGATCAGCGCCAGCCGCAGCGCCCTGGCCAGCAGCGAAGCGCGCTTTCGCAATGTCGCCGAGGCCGCATCGGACTGGTTCTGGGAAACCGCGTCGGACCTGCGCATCACTTACTTGTCCGAACGCTTTACCGCCGTCACCGGGCAGGCGGCGCAAGACTGGCTGGGCCGCCGTCTGGATGAAATGCTCGATTGCCCCGAGCAACGGCTCGATCAATGGATCCACGCCCAGCACGCCAGCGCGACCCGCTCGGTGATCCGTTGCACCCATCAAGCCCCCGACGGGCAGACCCTGACCAGCCTGATTGCAGTCAAGCCAATCCTGCACGACGGGCAGGTCGTCGGTTATCAGGGCAGCGCCTCGGACATCACCCGGGAAGTGGCCGTTGAACAACGGCTGCGCCAACTGTCATGGCACGACGCCCTGACCGGCCTGGCCAATCGCAGCCAGTTGCGGGAATTTCTTGAAGCACAGTTGCAGCAACTGCCTCACCAAGGCATGCCCTTGACCCTGCTCAGCCTCGACCTGGATCACTTCAAGCCGGTCAACGACCTGTACGGCCATAGCGGTGGCGACAGCGTGCTGCGTGAGGTGGCCCGGCGTCTGGCGCGCTGCCTGCCACAAGGCGCCTTGCTGGCCCGCCAGGGCGGTGACGAATTCATCATGGTGGCCCCGGCACTGGCCAGCCGACACGCGGTGGAACAGCTGTGCCTGACGCTGATCGCCAGCATCTGCCAGCCTTTTATACTCAATGGTCAGGAGATCACGATCGGTTTGAGCATCGGCATCGCCTGTGCCCCCACAGACGGCGTCGAGCCGGATGATCTGCTGCGTTTTTCTGACCTGGCGCTCTATCAGGCCAAGCACAATGGGCGTAACACCTGGCGCTTCTATGAGCCACAGATGACCGAGCGTATGCAGCAGCGTCGCGAACTGGAAAGAGACCTGCATATCGCCCTCAGGCACGGCCAGTTCAGCCTGCGTTACCAACCCCGTCATGCGGTGAGCAGCGGGCGGATCTGCGGTGCCGAGGCACTGATCCGCTGGGAACACCCGCAGCTTGGGCTGTGCATGCCCGATCAGTTCATCAGCCTGGCCGAAGAGAACGGTCTGATCATAGCGCTCAGTGACTGGGTGTTACGCAGGGCCTGCAGCGATGCGATGCAGTGGGGTGACGGTGTTCTGGTGTCGGTGAATATTTCGGCCATCGAGTTTCGCCTCGGCGGCCTGGTCGAACGCATTCGCTCGGTACTGGCGGCCACCGGGCTGCCACCGCAGCGACTGGAACTGGAGCTGACCGAGCGGGTGGTGATCGAGGACGCGCCCTCCTGCCTGGAATTGATGACGGCCCTCAAGCGCCTCGGGGTCAGGCTGGCGATGGATGACTTCGGCACCGGTTACTCGTCGCTGAGCTACCTCAAGGACCTGCCGTTCGACACCCTGAAGATCGACCGCAGTTTCATCAGCGAAATCGAGCACAGCGCCCAGGGACGTGCCATTGTGCGGGCAATCATTGATCTGGGACGTGCGCTATCCTTGACGATCACCGCTGAAGGTGTGGAAACCGGGCAGCAATTGCAACACTTGCAGGACTTGACCTGTGACGAAGCTCAAGGTTATTTCCTGAACCGGCCGATGCCCTTGGCAGCGCTGCTTCAGGCAATCGAAGGGCAAAATGTGCACGCACTGGATGTTTGACGCTTTCGCACCCCTGCAAGGCGCTTTCAAGCTTGCGGCAGCTCATGGCTTGCCGGATGCTTTAACCACCCCGCAGAAGGGTCCCTGATAACAAGGTCTCGCCACTGGAGAGCGCCATGAAAACCGTAGCTCAATTACTCAAACTCAAGCCTGAACAACACCGTCAGGTTCACACTATTGCACCCGGCGCGCTGGTGCTGGACGCCTTGAAACTGATGGCCGAGAAGAATATCGGTGCCTTGGCCGTGGTCGAAAACGGCGCGGTCGTCGGCGTGGTCAGCGAACGCGACTACGCCCGCAAGATGGTCCTGCTTGGCCGCTCTTCGGCCGGCACGCCAGTGAGCACGATCATGAGCAGCAAGGTCATCACCGTTGACTCCTCACGCAGCGTCGAAGACTGCATGAACATCATGACCGACGGCCACTTGCGCCACCTGCCGGTGGTCGACAACGGCGAACTGCTCGGTTTGCTGTCGATCGGTGACCTGGTCAAGGAAGCCATCGCTGAACAGGCGAGCCTGATTCAACAGCTGGAACAGTACATTCGCGGCGAGTGAACCCTGGGGGGTTGGCGCAAAAGCCAAAGCCCGCTGCAGAACACGCTGCAGCGGGCTTTTTGTTTGCACGGCTGATGCCCCTCAGTCGTCGAGGGTCGGCGCCCCGCCCTTGCCGGCCTTTGGCGCTTTTTCCGGCGGTGGCGCGGTACTGCTGGCGGGCGCCGCTGCCGGTGCGCTGGCCTCTTTTTCACGCATGGGCATCTGGTCGATGGTGGCGAAGATTTCCTGAACCTGAATGCTCTCGGTTTCGAGCTTCTTCTCGCCATCCTTGCCAATCAGGATGACCCGGGTCTTGCCCCCGGCGCCCAGCTTCAACTCGCGGATCAGCGCCATGCTGGTCTGCGCATCCAGATTTTTGCCGTCACGCTGGCCAAGCGTATTGACCACGGTGTAGAGCACCATGTTGCGCTCGGTAAAGGCCTTGCGGTTGGCGGGTTCTTCAAGCGCTTTTTTCAAGCTGACCAGCGTCTGGTCGCTTTGGCTAGGGGCAATGATGACCAAAGGCCTGGCCTTGCCGCGTTCCTGTGCCAGCGGTGCATCGCTGTCGGCGGCAAACACCGGGGCAGCGACGAGCAGCAGAGTAGCAAGGGTCAGTGACCGGATAGGCATGGGGGGCTCCTTGTTAATCGGTGGGTCGGCATATTGCTTTGATTCGCAATTCCCATGTGTGTTTCTACCGTAACTGTATCTTTCCGGTATAGCCCAAAATTTACTCGCCCCCATCAAACCGGTTACTCAAGCAGGCTGTGCAGCGCCTGCACAATGGTATCGGCCTCGTCATGATTGAGGGTCAATGGCGGCAGCAAGCGGATGGTCCGGCCGCGCGTCACATTGATCAGAACCCCATAATGCCGGGCGGCCATCAGACTCAGATCGGCAATCGGTTGCTGCAACTCAATGCCGATCATCAGCCCGCGACCGCGAATCGCGACGACCTTGGGGTTGCCGTGCAGCGCCTGGCCCAGACGCTCCATCAGATAATCGCCCAGCAGCCGGGCATTATTTACCAATTGTTGCCGCTCGATGATCTCCAGCACCGTGCAGCCGACCCGACAGGCCAACGGGTTGCCGCCAAACGTGCTGCCATGACTGCCAGGAGTGAACAGCCCTGCCGCTTTGCCGCGCGCCAGGCAAACACCAATCGGTATGCCGTTGCCCAGCCCTTTGGCCAGGGTCATGACATCCGGCACGATACCTTCATGCTGAAAGGCGAACCAGCGCCCGGTACGGCCGATGCCGCTCTGGATTTCATCGAACATCAACAACCAGTCACGCTGCCGGCAACGCTCATGCAATGCCTTCAAATAGCCGGCCGGCGCGACCCGAATCCCGCCCTCGCCCTGCACCGGCTCAAGCAGCACCGCCGCGATCCGCGAGCCATGGCTGGCACAGGCCTGCTCGAAGGCTGCCAGGTCGCCGAACGCGATGCGCAGCACATCACCCGGCAAACCGGCAAAGCCGAGCCGCACCGCCGGGCTATCACTGGCGGCCAGGGTTCCAAGGGTCCGGCCATGAAACGCATTGTCCATGACCACCACCAGCGGCTGCTCAATGCCTTTGTGCCAGCCATGCAAGCGGGCCAGTTTGAGTGCGGTCTCGTTGGCCTCGGCGCCGGAGTTGTTGAAAAACACCCGCTCAAGGCCCGACAGCCCGGTCAGCGCCTGTGCCAGACGTTGCTGCCAGTCAATGTTGTACAGATTGGAGGTGTGTAACAGTAACCCGGCCTGTTCGCTGATGGCCGCCACCAGGGCCGGATGGGCATGGCCGACATTGGTCACTGCCACCCCAGCCACTGCATCGAGGTATTCGCGCCCGTCCTGGTCCCATACGCGGGTATTCAGGCCGCGCACAAAGCTCAACGGTAACGGCTGGTAGGTGTGCATCAGGCAAGCGCTGGTCATGGTCCGCGGCTCCATAGTGGTCAGGGGTGGTTTGCAGTATCGTTAGCCCCTTTCGCTGGATAAACCGGCTATAACTTCAAACATTTTCAAGCATGGATTGATAATGGATCTGTTCCAGGCAATGTCGGTATTCGTAAAGGTCGTCGAATCCGGCAGCATGACGGCCGCCGCCCGCGAATGCGCAATTTCCACGACCATGGTCGGTAACCATTTGCGTGCACTGGAACAGCGCCTGGGCGTCAGCCTGCTCAAGCGCACCACCCGCCGCCAGCGCCTGACCGAATTTGGCGAAGCGTACTACCAGCGTTGCGTGGAGGTTCTCGGGCTGGTAGTCGATTCCGAACAGTTGGCCGAACAGGCACTGGGCGAACCGTTGGGTACCTTGCGCATCACCGCGCCGCTGACCTTCGGCTCGGAGCGTCTGGCCCCGGCCCTGAGCGAGTTTTCCCGGCGCTACCCACAGATTCGGCTGGATGTCGTGCTGACCAACCAGCGCATGGACCTGCTCGACCACGGCTTTGACGTGGGCATCCGCATGGGTGAACTGGCCGCCTCGACGCGCCTGATCGCCCGCCCCTTGCAGGACTACACCCTGACCATCTGCGCCGCGCCGCAATACCTGGCGCGGCGCGGCACACCCCGGCATCCCCAGGACCTGCAGCAGCACGACTGCCTGGCGTTCGCTTATCTGGCGGGCGACGACTGGAGCTCCACCGAAAAGCACTGGCGACTCAACGGACCAGACGGCGAGGTTTCAGTGCCGGTCAACGGGCCGTTGATGATCAACTCTTCAGCGGGCCTGTATCAGGCCGCCAAGGCCGGTATGGGCATCGTGATGCTGCCCGACGCGCTGGTCGAACAGGACCTGCAAGAGGGACGGCTGATGGCCTTGCTCCCCGAGTACCGCCTGCCGGGCAGGCCCATGCACCTGATCTACCCGCAAGACCGCTATCGGTTGCCGAAACTGCGCAGTTTTGTCGAATACGCGCTGCAGTTGTGGGGCATGGAGCAGATTTAACCCGACTGCACTGCACGTTCACACAGCGCATCAAGCAAATGTTCAGTGCTCATGGTATGGCTGTCGAAGCTGAATTCGGCCTCCAGGGGCACCTCAAAAGGCGCATCCCAACCGGTCAGATTGTGCAGCTCGCCTCGTTGTGCGCGGGCGTACAGGCCTTTGGGGTCGCGCTGCATGCACACCTGCAGGCTGGTGCTGACATGCACCTCGGTGAACTGCCCGGTGGCGAACAACTGGCGTACCCGCTGGCGGTCTTCATTGAAGGGCGAGACGAACGCGCAGATCACATCCAGCCCTGAGCGCTGCAACAACGCAGCGACCTCACCGGCCCGGCGAATGTTTTCCCGGCGATCGGCATCGCTCATGCCCAGATCGGCGCACAAGCCGCGGCGCAACTCGTCACCGTCGAGCACCAGTGCCTGGCGGCCCGCAGCCTTCAGACGCTGTTCGAGCGCTTTGGCCAGGGTGGTCTTGCCGGCAGCAGGCAGGCCGGTGAGCCAGAACACATGGCTCATGGATGACTGGGGAGACTTCAGGTCAGCAAGAATAGGGCTGGGCATGGACTTCCTTGAAATTGGCCAGATACCGGGCTGAGCATATACCGCCATTGGTTGCTGCTCGGCAAGCCAGACTTGCAGATCGTTGGCCTGAACACATAAGGTGCGCCTCACGCCGTACACCGCAAGGACCGACATGATCCAGATCCGCCCCATGACCGCCGCCGACTTCGACGGCTTCTGGCCAACCTTCCAGGCCGTCGTCAGCGCCCGGGAAACCTACGCCTATGACCCGGCCCTGACCTTTGAGCAGGCCCGCGAGCTGTGGCTGAATTATCCGCTGCACACGTTGGTCGCTGAAGAACACGGCGTGCTGCTGGGCAGTTACTACCTCAAGGCCAATGCCGCAGGCCCCGGTAGCCATGTCAGCAACTGCGGCTATATGGTCACCGAGGCTGCGCGTGGCCGTGGCGTGGCCCGGCTGATGTGCGAGCACTCGCAGCAGTTGGCAAGGCAAAGCGGCTTTCTGGCCATGCAGTTCAACTCGGTGGTGGCCAGCAACGAAGTGGCCGTCGCGCTGTGGGGCAAGCTGGGCTTCGACACCGTCGGCCGCCTGCCACGTGCTTACCGTCACGCGCGGCTGGGTCTGGTGGATTGCTTGGTGATGTACAAGTGGCTGGGCGAACAACCGGCTGTTACAGCTCAGCCTGAGCGCCCACTGTTGATCGGCCGGAAAAATATCGAGTCGGTGGTATCACGGCCGCGTCGGCGTTGAACCTGATCGTTTAGGCCCTATGTACCTCTGTGGGCGCTACCTTGGTAGCGAAGAGGCCAGCAAAGTCACTGCATTTGCTGTGGTTTACCGGCCCTTTCGTCGCAATGCCGCCCAGCCCAAGGTCGCGGCCACAAAGCCAGGTACCGTCCGAGACGGTCAGTCCTTGACCTGGCTGAGGGCGAAGCGTTGCCCTTTGGTATCGCGAACCTCATTGCCAACGATCCAGGCGATGGTCTGACCATCATGGTCGACCAGCCGCTGGGGCGTCCCTAACGATACTCTTCCTATACTTTTCTTGATCACGTCCTTACAGTGCATGCCCCGCACCCTACCCTGAGGACAGAAATGGACAACCTTCAAGCGACCAACATGCTGATTGACGTGATGCAGAGCCGTTCAACGGAGCTGGAGATTCGGATTGGTGCAGCAGAAGGCCTGGGTTATACAGGATTCGTCATTGCAAGGGATGCTCTGTACGGGGTACTCACTAGCGCCGCCTATCCTGCAGCTCTTCGGGCATCCGCTGCGAAGGCGCTCGGACGAACCTTAGGGGCATGCGAGTGAAAATCTGCGGCTGCCCATAGAATTACCTCACATGCTGCTAATAAATAACAGATATACGCATTCGCAACACTAAATCATCTCCTCGGCTTTGCTTTCTTCCACCGCATCTCTCAGTGGAAACTTACCGACGCTAGAGGGATCATGGATGCGAGCATTTCTTGCATTTTTACGTTTGCAAGATTAAGATGCGCGCATGAAATCAAACGACATGACTCCTGCTCCTGCACGCCTTGGTCTGCGCATTCGCGCCGCTCGTGAGGCTTCTGGCTTGACTCAAAAAGCCCTAGCTAGCGCCCTAGGTTTCGCTGATCGACAGACTCTCTCGACCATCGAGAATGGGGAGAGACGTGTGCAAGCAGCAGAGCTCGTGCGATTTAGTCAAACGCTGAATAAACCCATTGAATGGTTCATAGACCCATTCATGATTGTTGGTGAAGCTAGTTTTTCTTGGCGCGTATCTCCTAGCGTTTCAAATGAGTCGCTGAGCGATTTTGAGTCGCGAACTGGCCAACTTGTAGGGCTATATCGTTTTTTGAAGGTCGCTCTAAATAGCCCATCTAATCCTCTGACGCAAGTATTGCGGATACCGGCCCACCCTACATTTGAAGATGCTTGGTCTTGGGGCGAAGCACTGGCTGAAAAGCTCAGTTTAGGATTGATCCCTTCCCAAAATTTAGCTGAACGAATAGAGAGCGAGCTTGATATACCGATCTTATTCATAGATGCGGAAACCAATTCTAGCCCTGAAGGCATATCAGGAGCCATGTGCCGCCTGCCCGATTTAGGCGCCATCGTTATTAACCGTCGGGAGTCTTTGGTACGTCGCCACTTTGACGTGGCACATGAATTATTCCACGCTTTGACGTGGGATAAGATGCCCCCAGAGCATAGAGAAGACCCTGACTCACCCCCCCCAGTGCGGAACCGTAGAATAGAACAACTGGCTGACAATTTTGCGGCAGCAGTGCTTATGCCAAAAACCAGTTTAACCAAATTGATAAATCCGGCGCTCTTCAATAATGCCGAACACTTAAGTGAAGTAGCCTACGAACTGCAGGTATCTACAGGTGCCCTTGCGTATCGGCTATACAACGCAAAAATGATCGACAAACCCACTTGTGACTCGTTGTGCAACCAGAAGATGGTGAAACACCAAACAGAACTCCCCAAACTACTTTCCGAAAGTTTTGTTTCGCTACTACACGACGGCATTGCAAGAGGATATGTATCATCAAGAAAGGCTGCTAAAGCCTTATCGATGTCACTAGAGGAACTTTCCTCACTGATTCGCGACTACGACAAGACCGTTCCATTTTCGATTTAGGTTAAAAGATGGCAAAGGTACGGATACTAGTCGACACTTGCGTCATAATTGAGGCATTCCGAACAAATTGCTGGAAGCAACTTTGCAATTTTTTTGACATAGAAACTGTACAATGCTGCGTAGACGAGTGCCGGGCGGGCGACCCACTGGCACCAAAACGCGTTAACATATCAGAAATCGACTTGCTTAATGGATTAGCAAAAGTCCACGGAGTGGACGATTTAATGCTCGCCACCTTAGCTATTGAATGCGACGATCTTCCTGCAATTGATGATGGAGAACTTCATATAATGGCTTGGCTCAATGCCAATCCATCAGAAGCGGTCATCACATCAATATCTACTGCTGATAAAGCAGCAGTACGAGCAACATATGCGCTCAACTTAGTAGACAACGTAATTTCACTCCAAAAACTAGCCCGCAACGCAGGAGTTTCAAGCCGACAACTGCAGGGAATGCAGCATCATTTTAGTGAGGACTGGCTCAGCACCATACGCACTCAGCTGAAAATGAAGATATTGTAGGCAAACTCGAAGCCCCTCTCATAACTGAACGCAAATGGAAGGATCTAAATGGGATTTTTCATTGAATGCACTGGCCACTTTCAATACAAGAAGCCAAACCTGAAGCCTAATGCTACTCAGAGCAGTGAGCAAGAGGAGCCTATTTGGGTACGTGTAGATGCCTCCCAGTTAAAGGAAGGAAATCATAAGCAGATATCCGAGCGTTCCTTTGACGAGGACGACCTCGAGTACGAGGTTCCCTTTACCGCTCAGACAGAGGCAGGCATCTTTGAATGGGTGGTGATATATACACAAACGTTTTCTCACGCAAGCATCGACAATGTCGACGACACCCCTCCAATCGATGATTACAAGAACTTCATCAAGTTTCGCATCGTGGAAGTGGACGAAGGTGACGAGCTTCTGTAAGCGGTTCGCTCAAGTCTCATGCTGGACTTGCACGGATGCCCTTCGGATATAGCGGCTGGCTCGGATGTTGACACATCTGGGCTAGTCGCTCCTTTGAATGATGAGGCGTTAGGCCTCAGCGCTTTTCAGCGACTCGCGAAAGATAGCGGCCGGGGCCAGTGGAAGCAGCGCCTCTTTGTTGACTACGCATGGTCGTGCCAAGTCGTGCTTGATGTGCAACTCACCTACGCCCTTCCAGCCGCAACCCTGGCACTGCAGATAGACAGTGCGCAGGTGAATGTGTAGCTCTCTGCTGGTACGCGTTTGAACCCGGCCACCGCAGTGTGCACAGTTCCCGCTTCGGCTTGGTTTGCTCTGTTTCCGTTCTTGCATGTGACCCTCCCCCTGATAATGTCATTTTAGCATTAAATCGATATCACTGATAATTCATACAGCAATTATCGATGACGCTGATATGTAACTACTTATTACTTTCTGACGATTTGCTCTCGGCTTCGATGCTGCCCGTGTAGCCGCCGTCGCCCAACGTGTGGGTGACCTTCACGCCGAGCCAGCGAACAGCCGAGATCTGCGGCTTTATTCCGTGCAGTTCGAAAGTGCATTCCGGCACCAGGTCAGGAACGCCCAGGGCCAGGTTGTAAGTCAGCGTGGCGCTGCCCCTGGACAAGCGTTGCGACTCTGCCTGTGCGGCCTTCTCCGCCGCTTCCTTGGTTGGGTACATGTGGCGCAGGCGCTTGGCATTGGCCTCATCCCCTACCTGAGTTTCCTTGAGCGCGAACTCGTCGCCGTCGTTGTACTGGGCAACCACACCGGTGTAACTGTCCCGATCGGCCTGCTGAAAGCTGTGGCTGTCGCCGTCCTTACGAGTCAGGACTCGGTGGGGCAGTGCCAAGCCGCTGGCACTCTTGCCGGCACCAGCCGGGAACAACAGCAGGCTGCCAGCCTTGATCGCGGCGATCGCGTCATGCTCCTTGGCCAGGCGCGTCAGTAAGTTGATGTCGGATTCGTTGGTTTGGTCCAGATGCTTGACCGGTACGTCGTCCACGTCCTTGGAGATCTCAGCCTTGAGCTCATGTTCTGCAGCGACCTTGCGTGCGATCTCGCCCAGGGTCGTTCCGTGCCAGCTCCGTTCCTTCTTCGCTGCCAGGCCTTCGCGCAGATCTGCACTGCGCGCACGGATCGTCAGGGTATCCGGTGCCCCGGCGTGTACGGTCTCGTCGACCGTAAACGTGCCCTTGTCGACCAGGCCAGTAGTGTTCCAGCCCAACCAGACGCGCAGCTCTGCCCCATGGGCCGGTATCGCCAGTTGGCCGTCGCTGTCATCGAGCGCGATGTCGAGCTGGTCAGCCTCGGTCCCGCGATTGTCAGTCAACTGCAGGCTGATCAGACGCGAGTTCACTTTCTCCGTGATATCCAGGTCACCGATGGTCAGTCGGTAACGCGGCTGGGGGTGCTGAGCGCCGCCGCTGTTCATGCGCGGCCCTCGGCGCGATCGTCATCGATGCGCTGCAGGCTGAGCGAGAAGTCGATCCGGCGCGGTGCGCCGTCCTGGAAGTGCAATGTCTGCCCTTCCGTCAGTCCCTCGATGACAAATTGCCCGTACACCCGGCCGGTGCCCTCCACGAGTGGCCAGCCGCTGCCCGAGTCACCCATCTCCCGAAGCGTGTCCAGGCTTTCGATCTCGCCCGTTACGTCCGGAGCGATCAGCCCGGCCATGGTGATTGAGTCATCACCCTGCCCCACGAACTGGCGAGCTGGCCGCACGCCGACCCGGTTGCTGCTGGCGTGCCTCCATTGTGTCTGTCGCTGCAGATCCTGGTAGGCGGCCGTTCCCATGGAAAACACGAACTGTCCCAAACTCATCATCATTGCAATTACTCCCGGTCACTGAGTGACGATCGGCCGCGTGCGGCCTGCTGATGGGTCACGCGCTGCATAGCCAACTCGACCTGGCGCGCAATCTCTTTTGCCAGCGCCTGTTCATCCATGCCCTGGCTTGGGTGGACCTCGATGTGGATTGGCGGCATTGCCGGCGCGGCCGCTGCTGCAGGCGGTGCAGCCGACAGCGGTGCCCTGGTATCGAATGCCGGCATTGCTGGCAACTCGGACATGGCCGCCATCTGCGGCATTGCGGGTAGGCCGGCCATTGCCGGTATGGCCATGCTCGCGCCCAGGGCGACGGTGCCGGCAGCGGTAAGCTGCTTTGCCATGTCCGCCACGGTCTTGAGTGGGCCGTTCTGGGCATCGCTCAGGCCCTGGTCAAGGCCCTGCATCGTGTAGCCGCCCAGTTCCGCGAAAACCCGGGACGGACTGTGAATGCCGAGCTTTTCTTTAAACCAGCCGATCGTTGAGTCACCGGCATCGGTGATCGCCGTCTTCACGCTGCCCAAGGCATTGGTGATGCCGTTGGCCAGGCCTTGGAGAATGTCCGAGCCGAACTGGGTGAAGCGTGCCGGCAGACTGGCGAACCAGCTCATGGTCTGTTCAAAAATGGTCTTGATCCCAGCCCACATAGCCGCGAACTTTGGCCCGAGGGTGTCCCAGTTCTTCCAGATCAGGTACGCGGCGCCGGCGATGAGCGCGACCACTGCAGCGATGGCCAGCACAACCGGGTTCGCAGCCAGCACCCACAGCGCGCTGCCCACAGCCCGGATCGCCAGGCCCAACTTGGGTAACAGGCCCAGCAACGGCCCACCAGTGATAGACATGGTTGCCATGGCATAGCGAACCATGGCGAAGGGGCCAATCAGGCTGGCCAAGGCTACGGTCAGCGCACCACCGACTGCCACCAGTGCCGCGACACCCACTGCAGCGGTGACCAGGCCCTTGGCCAAGCCCGGGTTCTCCTTGGCCCACTCGCGGACGGTGCCGATCACGCCGGTGATGCTCTGGACGATCCCGCGCAGCGGCCCGTTCTGACTGTCCATCAAGGTGGATGTCAGCTCGCTCCAACTACCGGATAGCTTTTCAACGTCACCGGCAAGGTTGTCGCGCAGGGTCTTGCCGAGCTGATCAGCGGCGCCGCTGACATCACCCAGGGTGTTATCGGTGTTGGCCAACGCACTGAGAAAGGCCGGGATCTGATCGATCGCCAGGTCTTCGACCGGCGTGCCGAACAGAGCAATCGCGGCGTTTGCGCGCTCAGCCGGATCTTTGATATCCAGCAAGCCCTTGGCCGTGCGCTGCATGGCGATGCGCGCGCCGTCGCCACCCTTGGCAATTGCCGAGGACATGGTTGCGGCGTTGAGGCCGATCGACTTGTAGGCCTCGACACTGGTTTTCGACATGTCAGAGCCACGGATCGAAAACTCCTTGATCGCGTCGCCAGTCTTGTCCAGGGCGAACTTGCCCTGCTTGGCCATGGCCACGAGCAGCGACATGGACTGCTTACCGTCCATGCCCATGCCCCGAAAGTGGGTCGAATACTCGTGCAGGATTTCGGGCATTTCGCCGCGCATCTGAGCCGATACGCCCTGCATGCCGGCGGTCAACAGGTCGAACGCTTCATCGGCGTTCTTGGCCATGTTGTTTTTCAGGAGGATGCCAACGATCTGGATGTGCTCGGCGGCCTCACCGCCCAGGACGGCAGACATGTCCATGGCTCTGCGCGCAGCGGTGTCCAGTCCGGAAGAGTCCACCGTGCCCAGCGCACCCAGGGTGCTTTTTGCAGCACTGACCGCCGCGCCGATTGCAGCCATGTCTTCGCTCAGGCCGTCAGCACGAATGCCCCGAATGATCGACTCATACTCTTTGGCCCGCTCGATCGGGTCACCGTTCTGTGCTGCGACCAGGGCACCCTGCTGCTGCGCTTGCATCTGAGGGGCAGCCATCCGGGCGGCACCATAAAGCGCTGCGCCGCCACCTAGCATTGCGGCTGCGCCGGCACCGGCCATGGTGCCAGCCGCTTCCCGGGTGCTGTCGTACCGCTCCCGGGCTTGTGTCAGCCGCTCCTGCTGACGGGTGGCATGGCGCAGCGCTTCCGCCTGGCGCTCGATCTCGGCGTTAGCCGCGGTGATTCGCGCCCGTAGTTCACGCTCGCCATCCGACAGATTACTGGTGCTGATCCCGGCCTCCCTGAGCCGGTTGCGGAGCCCCTGCAACTCGTCGCGCTGGTTTGTGTGCTGCTGGCTGAGCACCTGGGCTTCGCGCTGCGCCCGGCGAAACTCGGCAGCCATTTGCCGCGTTGGGGTGGTGGTGGACTGCATGGCCACCGCCAGGTCACGCATTTTCTTCTGGTTGGCTGCCATCGCCGCCTTGGTTTGCTCCTGGGCGGCCTTGAGTGTCCGGAAGCTTGCAACGTCGCGCTGGCTATCCTGCAGGCGCTCAAGTTGCGTTCGGTTGGCGCGCAGCGCTTCTGATGCCTGGTTGCCGGCCTGAGTGACATGACGCATGGGCGCGGTGATGCGGTCCACCGCCGTCATCAGCACGTCAAGTCTTAAGCTATTGCCTGCCACGCGATGCCTCCCAGCGTTGCCTGGCGCGCTCGCGCCATTCGATCAGCTCCGTGAGTGTCAGCGGCGCGGTGTCCTCTGGCCCCCAGTGAAAAACCATTGCGATGTCGGCCATCGCGTCCTCTACGCGCCTTGGGAGGCTTGAGCTTTCGCTGATTTCGTGAGCAAAAAACTGGTCACGGCAACCCCGCACTGGACGAGGTCAGCGGGGTCCATACGGCTAACGTCCAGTTCGTGGAGAATCGGGTCAGTGATCCGTGGCAGCACCTTGCGCAGGGCAACCACGTCCATATTCATCAGCTCGATCAGCGAAGCGCCGCGCAGTTCGCCAGACATTGGCTTGCGGATGGTGACCTTCTTGATGGTGGTCTCGCCACGCTGGATAGGGGTGTCAAGGGTGATGATTTCGCTGGTCTTGGTTTTGGCTTGGGTCATGAGAATGTTCCTGGTCAAAGAGTTGAGGCGCTGCACCTGCTGCAACGCCGTTAGGGTTACAGGCCGATGGCTTTGCGCTGTTCGGCCAGGCGATCGACGCCGTTGACGATCTCGACGAAGTTCAACAGGTCGATTTCGATCTCGGTGTTACCGTTGACGACGAGCTTGTAGTAGGTGCCGACCGTCACGATCTTGTGCTCTGTGTCTTCGCCTGGCTCCGCGTCGCCCATGTCGATTTCTTCATGACGCCCGTGGACGATCACCTCAACGGCGGTGACTTCCTCGGTGTCGTCCTGCTCATAGGCGCCGGCAAAGCGCAGTTGCACGCCGTTGATCTTGGTCATGCCGAATTGGCGCAGGCAGATCAAATCCAGACCACCGAGGGTCCATTCGATCTGAATGCCATCGTCCGACATGCCGAAATCGATCTTGACCGGGCCGTTCATGCCGGCGCCGCGCCAGGCCTCAAGCTTGCGGCCCAGCTTCGGCAAGGTGACGCTCTTGGCCTTTCCGATGTAGCTGCTGCCATCGTTGAACAGGCCAATGTTTTTGAGTTTCGACGGTAATGCCATGTGGCCTCCTTAGGCGGTGATACGGCTGGCGAAGTCGCCCAGGTAGCTGTCAGTGATGCGCTGACGGAGGGTCAGGTCTTCCAGCGGCGGGATCGGGCAGTAGTCGTAGTCGATACGCAACTGGCCGGCTTTGAGGGTGTCCTTGCCGTTGACCGCGCCGTCGAACCAGGCCTGGCCATCCAGGATGTAGCCAAGGCCCTTGAGGTCGCGGAATTTGGCGTTGATGCCTTCGATCAAGTCGCGCACCAGGCTCGGGTGCATCGGCTTGTCATTCGCCCAGGCATGGGCCTCGGCCATGGTGTCGGCCAGCACCTGGGCGGTGCGGGTGTAGTTCTCGAACGCAAACAGCGGATCATCAGATGTGGTTCGCGAGCCCCAGAAGCGGAAGCCGTCACGGCGTACCAGGGTGGTGACTTCACCGGCGTTGAGCAGGCCCGCATCCGTGGCGGGGTTCTGCAGGTCCCAGTGCACATCTTTGTTGATGCCGGTAACGCCGTTTACGGCGACGTTCGACAGGGTTTTATGCCAGCCCACCTGTTGGTCGAGCTTGGCGCGCAGGCCCAGGGCGCGTGCGACGGCAGCGGCCGGTGCATCGGCATTGGTCGCGGTGTTCCAGTTGATGAAGTCAGGCCACATCAGCATCAGTTCACGGGCACCAAAGCCGCCGCGATACGCCAGTGCCTCAGCGACGGTTTCGCAGTTCCAGCAGTTGGCATATGCAAAGGCGCGCAGCTTCTGCGCGATGGCCACCAGTTCGGCAGTGACCGCCTTGTTGTCGAGGCCAGGCACACCCAGGATGCGCGGACGCACGCCGGTGACAGACTCGGCAGCAAGCAAGGCTTTCAGGCCCGTGTATTGACCGCCTGTAACACCTCCGATGATGTTGGTCGTGGTTTCTGCTTCGGTTTCGCCTTCAGCAACACGAACAACCACGGTCACCGGGCTGGACTGGTCGGCAATCGCGTCCAGGCTGCGCGCAAGCGTGCCCTGGTCGCCGGCCTTTCCGGATGCAGTCAGTACGTCAGTCAGCAGAACCGGGCGGTTCAGGGGAAAGACCGCCGGATCGGCATCGCTTGCAGTGCAAACCATGCCGACGACAGCGGTAGATATGGTGCGGATCGGGCGTGTGCCCTCGTTGATTTCGACGACGCGGACGCCGTGATGGTACGTGTCAGCCATAAAGGCTCCTGCGCGGGGGTGATCTGTGATCTGCGCAGGGTGTCGCGGGGGACCAGGTGAGGCCAGCGGCACGAGTTGTAGATTGGCGTTCTACAACTCGCGGCCTTTCACGCTTGCAGCCAGGCTGATTCCAGCTCGCGCTTTTCGGGTGTGTTGCTCGGCGCGTGGGTGAACGTGACAAGGCGATAGGTGCTGACGCCGGCGTACATGAGCTGACGATTCGGCGCCGGCACCTGCAGGACGGTCATCGCTTCCAGGAACAGCAGATCTGCCTCTGCCCTGGTGATGCGCACCTGGTCGCCGGCATCGGTCATGACAACCAGATACTCGCACAACAAGTCATGCACAACAGCGGCCTGGCCGTACGCCCCCCAGGGCGGCACCAGGCTCCAGACAACCCGGGGCACACTGGCCCCATCGGTCAGGTAGCCGGCCGGGACCGTCACCCAGACTTTGCCCAGTCGCGGCAGCTCACCCCAGAAACGGAAGTCGCGCAGCACCCGCCAGTGGTCTGTGCCCAGGGAACGGCTGGCCTCGGGATCGTAACGGGTGTCGAGCGGTGCGCTGAATGCAGTGAATGAACTCACTGGAACACACCGGTCAGGATCTCGGCCGCTCGACGCTCCACCGTATCAGCCGGGATGACCTCGTCGCTGGCCAGCGCCTGCAGCGCGTAGCCCACGCCGTCCCGGGTCGATTTGAGGGACATGTCGACAAAGCCGAGTCGGCCGTCATCGACGATGCTCATGAAGTCATCGAGCAGCGCATCGTCAACGCGCAGCTTTTTGATGCCGACACGCTCAGGACCGGTAAACAGCAGCTTGAACTCAACAGGCGAGACTTTCGTCACCGCCTGAGCAAGCACGATCGGCGGCTCATCAGCAACCGGCACTGGCGGGATCCATTGACCGTCAACGAGAGTCGAACCAACGACTACAGATTCCGGCACATCGGCAGTGAACAGCGCCGCCACATCCGGGTGGAACAGTGAGTCAGGGTCTACGGCAATGTCACGGACGACCCCGTTTTCAATCCAGGCTTTGTGCATATCAGTAACCCTCGGTCCAAAAAATCAATACACCCGCAACACCGCCTGGCCCTGGGGTGCCGGTGTAAGTACCGCCACCACCACCACCGACTCCGCCAACGCCACCGGCACTGCCTCCCGAGTAAGAGCCACCGCCGCCACCGCCGAATCCACCTTGCCCTCCAATGGACCCACTGATGGCCCCACCGCCACCCCCGCCGCCAATACCGCCGACCTGACCGCCTCCACCGCCACAACCCCCGCCAGGGCCACCTGCAGCGCTGGCACCACCGCCCCCTCCGCTCAACGCCATATTGGCAATATCAAGCATGCCCTTGGATAAGGTCGAGGTGCCTGGCTGACCGTTTGCCGCAGCACCAGCGCTGCCCGCGCCGCCAGTGCTGCCATAGGACGGACCATATGAGCCACCGCCGCCTGTTAATGTCGCGTTGGCGGCATCGGCAGCCGGATGCAATCCGCCACCACCACCGTATGTTCCGCCGCCTGTGCCGTAAGTGTTGCCACCCTTGCCGCCCCAGCCCCCGCCGCCGGATGCGGCGACATTCGTGCCCAAGGCGCTGCCACCGTCACCACCAGTACCGTACGGAGATCCGGAACCGCCACCCCCACCGGTCCCCGAACTACCGCCATTGCCCCCTTTACCGCCAGACGCCACAAAAGCGGCCTTGATGGTTGAACTAACGCTACCCACTCCACCGTTCCCGCCGACATTTCCTGACGCGTTACTGCCACCGGTACTGCTCAGCAAAGTGCCGTAACTGGCAACAGCACCCTTGCCACCGACGGTAATAGTTGGGAGAGGCTGCCCGGCAACGACATCAACGATCCCCATGGCAAATCCGCCGCCACCACCACCGCCACCGCCGACGTTGCTTATAGCGCCATCACCGCCACCGCCGAACACAAGAACATACAGTTGAGTAATGCCTTGCGGAGCGACCTCATTCGCGTAGGTTCCCGGTGCATAGAGCTTCCAGCGCTTCCATTCTGGGGGGGCCTTTACGAGTGTCTGTGCCTGGCTTGCTGTGGCTACGAGCGAAGCCGCCAGAGTCGGAGAAGATGGGAACGACTTGAGTCCGAAGTTCATCAGAAGTCCCCTCCAAAAAGGCTCAACACGATTGACTCGCCCCGCTCGGTCGATGCCGAGATCTCGCTGCCCGCCGGGATCGGCAGGCCACCGAGGAAGTCGACGACCGTTTCAAAGCCCGGCACCGACGCGCTCCGGGTCACCGCGAGGACCGGAATTTCAGTCAGAAGCCGTCTTGCTCCGTTGACGGTCGAAAAGAGCCTGACCATGCCTGCGGTGGTCGTCACAGTGGCCTTGACCACAGCCCTGTCCAGCCGGGAGCCGTTGACGCCGGCAGTAAATTTCTCTGCGCCAAGCGTTCCCGTACCGTCAGTGGCTGAGTTAGCAGTGTTGAGCTGGACCGTGACCAGGCGCGGCACGGCGGTGTATTGCGGGCTTGCTGCCATTAATAGGCTCCTTGTTCGAAGGCCATAATGGCCATGCTGTTGCTGATCGCAGGGTTGAGCAGGGCCTCAGTCTTGGCCTGCGTCATGTATTGAGTGTGCGGGTCGGGATCGTTGCCATGATCGGTCAACAGGCCTTTCAAGCCTGCCGGCGTCACCGCCCTGGACGTGTCTGTACCGGCCCGGGTTTCTGTGAGGGTGGCCAGCTCCACGACGCCTGCCTTGGTCGTGGTGGCGTCCGACACTTCCCGCAGGTAGCGTTCATCGGCCGCTTCCGCCGTCAGGTAGCGGGTAGCCGCATCGTCGACCGTCAGGTACAGCTCCAGGATCTCAGCCAATGCAGCGTGGGATACGGTGGCAACACTTGGGTCCACAGTCAGGTTGACCAGGTTGGCATTGCCGACGCTGATAAAGATGCGGATGAGTATTTCCTTGGACATGCCCTCGACCAGTTGGGTCTTGTCGGAAGGTGCATAGTTGCCGATGGTCAGCAGCTTTCCGTCACCGATCACACCGATTTCCCGCATCGTCCACCCACCCACATCAACCGGCACCACCGCTTCCACACTCACCAAGTGAGGGTTGTTTGCATCCCGGCTGATTTTTCGGATCGGTGCGCGATATACCTCGTGCACCAGTGCCGTCATGGACTCGTCAGGTTGAATCGCCGCGCCGTTACCGTCGCCAACGGCGATGTGGCTCAGGGCAACCATTTCGCCATTGACTGTCGCGTTCGTGAAAGCCGCCGCACCGTCTATGGTCAGCAGGTTGTAATAGGTCTGGCTCATGGCGCTGCCTTCGGATAGAGGGTGATGGTTTCCCAAGCCTGCGCGACCATGCTTGTCTTCAAATACGCAGGCTCGGGATAAATTTCAGTGACCATGAGCGGGTAGCTCTCGATGGTTTCGGTTGTTACAACCATGCAGCCGACGTGGATGCTCAAGGAGGCCTCAGCAACCAGGCGCAACTGGTAATGACTGCGTACGGGCTTTGCGCGGTTGATCTGCCGCTCCAGGGAGGACAGCAGGCTTTCGGACATTCCCCGATCGTCGATATCGATCTCGGCGGTAAAGGTGTGCGGCTCACCAGGTGGCTGCATCTGCCACCATTCGATCAGCCGGGTTTCGTGGCCCAAGGATTCCATGGCCCGCTCTACGGCACCGACCGTCCCTTTGAGCCGGTGGATCTGCACGCTGTTGGCCACGACCTGGCGCTGGGTGGCCTCATCCCAGTTGTCATTCCACTCATCGACAGACAGCGCCCAGGCCAACTGGGGCAACAGATGTAACGGGCAGGTCCAGGGGTTCCAAAGCTTCAGGATCACGTCGGGGTCGAGATCGATCAGCCTGGCGTTTTCAAGCCGCTGCTCAAACGTGGTACTGGAATTGGGTAAGAGGCTCATCCGTTTGCCTCGGCCAGCGTGACATCGATGGCAGTGCAGTACCCGGCTTGATTGGCGGCGCACACCACATCAGCGCTTGGCTCGATAAGCACAACACGCTTTACACCAGGCTGGTGCAGCGCCGCATACAGCGCAGATAACGTGACATCAACGCCCAGTCGCGGATTGGCCAGGTTGGTGTCGTGGACGTAGGCATTCACCGCTTTCAATGAGGCGGCGAGCACTGGCGCACGCGATGGGCCGTCGAGCATTTCAAGCCGTGCCACGACGCGATAAGGCACGATCTCCGCAGCGACGCTCAGCACCTGGTCAGTCAGCGGCCGCACATCCTTGTGCCCCAGTGCCTGATCGACGGTGGCCAGCAGCTCAGCCGCCGGCACTCCATCACCGAGGCGCGACAGCACCGCCAGGCGAACCTGGCCAGGCTTCGGACTGTCGATCGCAACGTCCCGCACATTGCCCGACGCGCTGAGCGTGTGAAAGCGATAAGCGCCTTCGGGACCGGCCGTAGAAAAGCCTTCCAGCGCCATCTGTGTGCGATAACGCAGGTCGTCGTCTGATTCGTAGGTCGCCGGTATCGGCGGCCTGGCCGTCAAATCGCCCGGATTGAGCACCAGGCGCTTAACGCCGTAGAACGCCGCCAGTCCGTCCAGGTTTGCCCCGGTTGAGTGAGCAAGCATGTTGGCCACTCCCACCTCATTAAGGCGCTGACGCAGCAGCACCTCCCGGTAAGCGTTCTCCTGCAGCATCTTGTTGGTGGGGTCAGACTCAAGTGCCAGCTCAGCCGCGATAGCCGCCTGTTCCTCAACGGGGTAATAGCTGATCAGTGTGGCCTTTCGCTCGGCCAGGATCGTTTCGAAGTTGACTTCCTCAAGCACGTCCGGTGCCTGCAGCCGCGACAGGTCAATCATGACGAGGCCCCCGCACGCAGCGCGACGGTGGAGCTACGGCGCTCACCGGTGACTTTGACGGTGTACCCGACATCGAGCACAGCAGCGCCGTGCGTGCTGCCAATCTCCAGCTTTACATTAGTCACACGGATACGCGGCTCCCAGCGCATCAGAGCTGCAGCAGCAGCGGCGTAAACGCGCAGGATCGTTGGGCCAATCAGTGGCTGATCAATGAGGTCAGGAATCAAGCTGCCGTACTCACGGCGCATGACGCGGCTGCCGATCGGCGTAGTCAGAATGTCGTTGATTGACTGCTGCAGGTGCATGGCGGGAGTAATCGCCCGGCCATTGATACGCGACATGGCCATGTCAGCCTCCTATAAAGACAGTCGACGACCCGGACACGATCTTGAGCTGTGGTGACACCGTGTCCCCGATCCTGGCCGCTGCCTTTCCACCACCATTGAGGTTGATGGTGCCGCCCTGCAGGTCGATCGCGGCGCCGTTGATCTCGATCGTGCCGGCACACTCGATCACCAGCTTGTTCAGCTTCAGCTCCAGGACACCGTCTGCCGCGTTGTGGCGCACGGTCGTACCGTCTGCGAACTGGGCGACATTCTCGTCAGGGTTGATACTCGGCGCCGGCGCATCGGATGAGTACATGCCCAGCAGCACAAAGCCGGTGGCTGGGTCGCCCGATGGGCAGAAGACAATGCAGGGTTCGTTGATGTCAGCCGGCGACCAGGTACTGGTTTTTCCCGATCGAGAGGCGAACCAGGGCAACCAGTCGGTTTCCAGTCCACCGGTCTTTACCCGGCATCGAGGCGGTTCGTATTGGACGTCAGAAACCCGTCCAGGACGGATCAGGTTTTCGAGGCGGCGGTTGAGATCGGATGAGTTTTCCATGCCGCGATGCTGCCGCAGGCTGATGGTAGGGGGCACGCGGCACGAGTTGTAGATTGGCGTTCTACAACTCGCCGCCGCGCTGTCACACCAGGTGATCGACGATGTGGGCTCGGATCATGTCGTAATCATCAGCGCTCAAGCCCAGCAGTACACGCTTGTCGTACTGGGTTTCCGGGGCCCCGGGCTGCGCTCGATCACGCAGTCCGTACTGATGGACGCGCGCCAGGCGTCCCGTGCGGCCCAGGTACATCAGCGAGATGCTTTCGTTGCTGACCTTCAGCTTCAGGTGCTTGGCCTGGCGCAGCTTCGAGAACATCTTGCGCCGCAGCGTCACGGTTTTGCCGTTGCGCAGACGGGACCGACGCTTTTCGTACGCGCTGCCGTCAGGGTTTTCCTGCCGGGCAATGCGTTGCATCTGACTGCGGCGCAGATCCCGGGCGATCAGTTGGGCGAGCTTCTTCCGCGCTGCCGGCGTGAACTTGGCCAGCATCGAGTCGGCCCATTCGTCCAGGGCGAGCAAGTTATCAGCAGTCACAGTCGCAAGGCCTCCTGCCCGGGATTGGTGTGGCGATATCGGCGCCGGTGGCTTCGCCGCTATGCCACTCGGCTATGACTTCGTCCTTGAGCATGAGCTGAACCAGGCCGGCCGGTTCAGGGTCGATCAATGCCGGCTCCGGCGGGTAGCGGTAGTGCAACTTGCCGTCGACGCGCTTCACGATCACACGCTCGGTCAGCGGCAACGTGAACTGCAGGTCAGTGCGTTCCAGATCCAGGAACTCGGCTTCAAACTTGATCGACTCGGCGTGTTTGTTCTGGTTGGCCAACAGCTCGTTCTGATTGACGCGGACCCAGTCCAGGAGCGGGATCGTGATGTGGTCAGGGCTTCCGGTGTAGTCAGTGATCAGCAGGCTGAGCTGATAGCTATATTGAAAGCTCAGGCCCGGGCCAGCCGTCGTGCGCAGGCTGCCGCTTTCCAGGAACACCTTGACCTGGTCAGGGCTGCGCTTGAGCAATGGCACGCTGGCCAGCAGATGATCACGCAATGATGCGGGCTTTTTCATGCGGCTATGCTCCCTGGGGCAGTACAACCACAAGTTGCATAACGGTTATAGGCGTTGGCCAGTTTCGTGTCGTAGCGGTTCTTTGCGTAGGCCGGGCCGTTGTAACGGCTGGCGAAAGCTACCCAGTCCCGTGACTTCAACGCTTTGAGTAGGCGCTTGTCAGTCTCGATGAACCGCACAAATGCGTCGAACTGTTCTGACTCGCTGCGCACCATTGCTGCAAGAAAGTCATGGACGCTCATATAACCCAAGCGCTGCCAGTGGTAACCCATGATCTGGAACGCGCCCCAACTGCTGGCCTCGATCGCAGACTTCTCGTCGATCAACACTGCATCAGTGAAGCGCGCCCACTCTGCTGCACCACCTGCATAGCCGCCGGTCTTGACGTTGATAATGTTCGGGTACTGCTGGGAAAGCGCCCCAACGTCCAGATCCGGGCGGTTCACCAGCAGTTGTCGACGCATCTGGTGCCGCTCGAACAGGATCTTGACACGCCCCTGTAGAAAGCCCTCGCCCAGGCTCTCCACTTCGTTGACCGCATAGACGGTAGCCAACGGCAGACCGAGCCGCGCAGCAGCCCGAACCAGATCCTCGTCCTGCAGGAGCGCGGTGCAATCACCACCCTGCAGGGCCTGAATAGTTTTTGAGCCTGCACGACCGTCGACCACCAGGCCCGCATGGCCTTGGAATGTACGCACAGCCTTTTCCGTGGCCTCACCAAATACCCCATCGATGGCAGTCAGGAAACCCCGACGGCTGAGCAGTCGTTGCAGCTCAGTGACCGCTGGCCCGCGCCGGCCGCGTGTGAGGATGTCATCGGTCATGCCTCACCTCGCTCAGCACGAACTTCAGCAACGGTCTTCATGCCAACGACCAATGCAACGATAGTCGCTTTACACGCCAGCCCGTTGGCATCAAGTTGCACCTGGCCCTGGAACACCCGCACGGCCTGCTCGGTTTCCTCCGTGTAGCGGCCGGTGAATTTGTCCAGCAGCCCACGGCGCTTTAACAGCATCTCCAGCTGTACGACATCAGGCCCCCAAGAGACTGGTTTCAACGTTTGGAAGTCACGGCCCCCGTAAAGGCCCTTCCGCAATTCAACGAGGTTCATCAGCACCTCCCTGGCGGCGGTGGCCCCACTGTTCAACTCGTTCAATGAGAGCATCAACGGTTGCTTGATCGACAAGACCATTAACTTCCAAGCCTGCAGACGCCTGGAAATCACGAACGGCCTGCGAAACAGCCGGTCCATATCCAGGTTCGAATTGATCTAGCAGGCCCAAGTGATTTAGCAGCACCTTAAGATGACCAGGGGTTGCCCCTTCGCATTCAGGGCGAAAAGGGTGAAGTCGCTTTCTCCAGTAACTAGCGTGCTTCATCCTCACCTCCCAAGCGGCTGGACATGATGCGCTGCGCTGCAGCACGACTGGCTTCGACACCGAACAGACCGACCATGCTGCCCAAGAACACGCCGGCTTCCGGTGGTGCCCCGATCAAGGCCGGTCCGTAGGACACGCCGACGCCCAGTAGCCCACACAATGGCGCCTCCAGGACCAACTGGCGCAGCCGGCCACCGCTGTAGATGATTCGCCAGGCCGCGATCAGCAGGGCAAGCCCGCCGGCGTAAAGGGCAGGAAAGTGTTGTTCCATCCAGGCAGCAAAAAACGCCCAGGTTTCGGGTCTGTCGGGCATAGGGTTCTTCCGGTTGGCCCCGGCCGGGGCATGAGTGTTCAGGTCCATAGCTGCACCACGGTGCGTTGCGTCTGGGTAGGAATGTCGGGGAGTGTTACGGCGGTGCCGTGTGGCAGGACCGGCCCGAGCCTGGCCAGCCCGGGATTTGTTTGAAGTACCTGCTCGACAACGCCGGCAGTGCGGCCGTAGTGCCGCCAGCAGAGCATGTCGATCGTGTCACCCTGCTTGGCATTCACGATGGTGGCCATCAGTCCTCAGCCTCGTTCGTCAAAGGCGCCAGGGTGGTTCTACAACCGCCATCACGAGCCACAGCCTCACGAAGCGTGGCCATCTCGGCTTGGAACCATTCGATGTCAGGTTCCAGAGGCCGCTTGATGATCAATACGTCTGCCTCTGGAACCTGAAGATCGTCCGGGTAGCAGAACGGCCCATCGTCACTGACGACCGCGCCGGATGACTTACCGGTTTCAGGATCGCGGCTGACCGCCAGACCAAGCGGATGCAGGATCTCGCGGTTAATGCGCACCATCAGGCCAAGGCGGCTTAGTTCGTTCCAGTCGATGAGCTTCATCAGATCAACTCCACTGTTGAGCGACCGATGCCCAGGATGTCGCTGATAGCCCAGCGCATATCCCGCCGGTACTCGTCAGCGGTGGGAGTCAGCGCCTCGGCATGGCCATTGCCTGTGCTGGTGGTGTCCGACCCTCGGTAACGCTCTGCCAGCTCGGCACCGACGCTGCAGTACACGGCGCGACGGTAGCGATGGATCAACAGGGGTTCGCCGGCAATCACTTCGCCAGGCACCAGATCTGCACGGGCATGGCCCGTTGCTTCTTGGTCTGCGCGAAAGCTGGCCAACTCCTGATTAACGCTCTGCATCGCGTTGATGGTGGTCAGCTCAATGCGCTGGGGGCTTACAGTGTCACCCAGGCGCA
This sequence comes from Pseudomonas sp. 21LCFQ010, assembly GCF_024129905.1. Lineage (NCBI taxonomy): Bacteria > Pseudomonadati > Pseudomonadota > Gammaproteobacteria > Pseudomonadales > Pseudomonadaceae > Pseudomonas > Pseudomonas sp. 21LCFQ010. The sequence goes on from NZ_JAMYDZ010000004.1 coordinate 218,897, forward strand.
GACTCGCCTGCAGGTGATCCACATCGACACTGGGCCAAAAGGAGACATTGACGAGCAGGCGCGCAGCAGGCGTGGATGTGTCCGCACCACTGAAAAATGCACTCATGGAGATGTCCTCAAGTCGGCGGTGGTCGGGACTTCACGCGAGCGGCGAACCGCTGCGATCAGTCCCGAGCCGCCGGGGTTGCGGGGTACGCTCTGTTAGCCCTGGTCTGCCGAGTCGTCCGCGCCGCTCGATGACGACGACTCTGCAGGGGCTGATTCGGATTGATCCTGCGCTTGGCTGCTCTGCCCTTCCTGGGGAGCGTCCGCAGCAGAATCACTGTTCGGCACGTCCGGCTTGGACGCGGCCTGTTTTGCAAGCTCGATCGCCGGTGGTTGCCCGTCCTGTACCGCACCTGCAGGAGCTTCGGCGCCCTGGCCAACCGGCTCAGGCAGTGGCTGTTTCTTCAGCAGCCGCTCGACTTGCTCCAGGTCTTTCTTGCCACCGCAACTGCCGTGCAGCTCGATGGCCTGCGCGATCGATGCGCGTGCTTCCTGCAGCAGCATCAGGTTGGCCAGCGAAACCTGGTCAACATCGACCAGGCCAAGGTGGGCACGACCAATCGCTAGCTGCAGCTTGGCTTTCACTTCATCAGGCATGTCTTCCTGCGCCGTCAGGTCTGCCGTGCGCAACAGTTGCGCCCGATTGAAAGGGTTGCCCAGCTTCTGCGCCTGCAGTGCGGCATGGGCGATCTCTTCGGCGATCAGGCAGCCGGTGGTGCGTGCAAAGCGATCAGGCATCACCAGCTTGTGCTCGAGGACATACTCCGCCACGTCCAGAGCGGGACCGTAGTTGCCGACATCGATGAGCCACAGCATGACAGTGGTCAACACGTCGTCCTGGGAGCCTCGGCCACCGGACAGCACACCACTCACATACGGCTCATAGGCCGGCAGCAGTTGACGCTTCAATGCCACCTTGCCCTGCTGAGACTGGATCTGTTTCAGGCGCGCACGGTCCTGTGCGAGCTGCGCAAGCTGCAATTCATAGCTGGTGGCACCAGCCATGGTTTGAGCCGGCGCCGTGGTGGCCGCCTCCAAAGCTGCGCGCTTACGCAGTTGGGAGCGTTGCATCAGGCTGAGGCCCATCAGGCGGCCTCCTGGATGTTTTCAACCAGCGCGACCAGGCCTAGGTCCTCGATCACGTAAGCATCGTTGCTCGACTGGTAGTCCGCGATGCGGTCGAATTCTGGCTCTTCCTTCAGGTGACGACGGCGCGAGCCGGTCTGGTAGTAGATGGAAAGGTTCGACAGGGTGGTGATCAGCACGGTGCCATCGGGGAAGAACGGCGCATCCTCGACCGGCAGGCCGCCCAAGCGCGCACGAGCGATAATCTCACCGGCGGCGTTTTCTTCCTGGTTGCCCTTGGCGCCGTTGTCGATCGCCTTCAGCAGCTTGCTGTGCATCAGGTCGCGGCTGACCACCACGACCAGATCAGGGCGGTTTCGGTGCCACGGGTCCAAGGCCTGCACAGCGTCATATACCAGGCTGTCGAGGGACACATAGTCACCGTTCGGGCCAATGGTCACTTTGCCGCTGCCTACGACGCCTTCATCCATTACGCGGGTCGATGCAGAAATACGGATCTTCTGCAGCCAACCGATGTTGACGTCCTGCAGCAGCGGGTTGGCCTGTAGATCGGTTTCGGTCGCGGCACTGGTGCCGTTGAAACCGATCATGATGCGATCCAGACCTTGCTGCTCAGTAATGGCAGCCGTCAGCAGGGTCTGAAACTCAGGGTGGCCGGCCCACTGGTCAATTTCGGAGTAATTGAAAGCGGTGTCGAAGTCAGTCTTTACGCACTTGTACGCATCTTTGGTCAGTGCGCCCCGGGAAGCAGGGTTGCGACGATGGCCGTTGGCGGTATTAGTACGACCAGCGCCAGGGCCTTTGCTGCCCAGGCTCAGTGCTTCGCCTTCCTGCTCGGTCACGCCGATGATGTTGACCTTTTTCAGGAACGCGGTGGTTTCCTGGATCTTGGCTTCCAGGCGCTGCTGCACGGACGGGGTGACACTGAATTTGACGGCAGCGGAGTCCACGCCGTTGAGCTTGGCCACCTGTGCGGAGTAGCCGTTGAACTTGATTCGGGTTTCGTTACGCATGAGCGCTCCAGGTCAGCAATCAGTGAGGTGTTTGTCGGTGTTGCCGCCGGTTGCCGGCGGACGATTTGGCTGGTTGAAGTCCTGGGTCTTGCCCAGCGCTTCCTGCAGGTCGGTAAAGTCCTTGCGCAGCGATTCCAGCTCGCCGGCCAGCGCGGTGTTTTTGTCGCCCTGAGCGGAAAGCTCCACGACCTTCTCCGATAGGCTGCCCACCTCGCCTGCGACCAGCTCGATGGCCTCAGCCGCTTTGCTGAAGTCGCCATCCGCCTTGGCCTGGCCCAGCTTCAGCAGGTCTTTCACACGGCTGAACATTTGCTCGCCCAGGCTTGGCTTGTCGTCGATTTCTTCGAACTGCAGGGCGACTTCCACGGCTTCGGAGAACAGCAGCTCGGCGTTGCTCTTGCGGCCGGCAAATGGGCTGTGAGCGGGATTCTGCGCACTGAACTGCAGGGCTTCCGTGCCCAGAGATGCCGGCGAGTCGGTGACGGCCAGGCCGGTCAGGTAAGCGCGGCCGGTGTCGGCAAAGCGCGGATCGATCTCGATCGACGTGTACAGCTTCTGCTTTGCCTTGTTCATGGCCACCAGGTCGGCGGTAGGTTCGATCTGAGCGAACAGCGCCAGGCGCTTTTCGCCGTCGACGTCGACCTCTTCAGCCTTGACCGCGATCACGTCGCCATAGGCACGGAACGGACTGTCAGCAGTCACGCCGCGATAGTGCTCCAGCCAGATGCGCGCCGCGTACTTGCTACGGTCGTAGGTAGCGGCCATGTCCTCGATCCAGGACCGCTCGATCTTGCGGCCGTCCGTGGTCGCTCCCTGGGTGGCAATGCGGAACCAGCCGCTGCTTTTGAATTTCTTGGCATTCGCAGCCATGTGTTGCCCTCGATGTGTGTAAGCCGCCTGGCGGCCGCTGAGGGCTCAAATAGTCGGTGTGCGGGGGGCAGAGGAACAACGGGCACGAGTTGTAGATTGGCGTTCTACAACTCACGGCAGTAACGCCGATGGGAAACGGGCGGGCAGCATCGGCCGCAACATTGCTATCGAGACTCGTCATGTCTGCCCTGCTTGAACACCAGCCCCTGCGCGACAACCGCCGCCAGTCCAAATTTCTCTACTGGACCGGGTGGAGAATCACTGACATCGCGGATTTCCTAGGCGAAAAGGAAAAGACCGTTCACACCTGGAAAGCCCGCGACGAATGGGACCGGGCCGATAACGTCGAGCGGATCGGCGGCGCAATGGAGGCGCGCCTGGTGCAATTGATCCTCAAGGACATGAAGACCGGCGGCGACTTCAAGGAGATCGATCTGCTGCACCGGCAACTAGAGCGCCAGGCGCGAATCCAGCGTTATCAGCGCGGCGGAACTGATACCGATCTCAATCCGAACCTCGCAGCACGTAATGAAGGCCCGAAGAAGCAGCCCAAGCGTAACGATTTCAGCGAGGACGATATAGAGAAGCTGGAAGAGGCTTTCCGGGATGGGTGCTTCGACTACCAGCTCGACTGGTACCGCGCAATGAATCAGCGCACCCGCATGCTGCTCAAATCGCGGCAGATCGGCGCAACGTTTTACTTTGCCAGGGAAGCGCTGATCGATGCGCTCAAGACCGGCCGCAACCAGTTGTTTCTGTCAGCATCAAAAGCCCAGGCCTACCAGTTCAAAAACTACATGCAGTCGTTTGTCCAGGAGGTGCTAGGCGTCCAACTGACTGGCGACCCTATCGTCCTATCGAACGGCGCCGAGCTGCATTTTCTGGGCACCAACTACCGTACCGCCCAAGGCCGTAGCGGTAACTTTTACTTCGACGAATTTTTCTGGGTCCATGGCTTCGACGAGTTGAACAAGGTGGCCAGCGGCATGGCGCTGCAAAAGCGCTGGAGAAAGACCTATTTCAGCACGCCATCCGCGATGGGCCACCCCGCGTACAAATGGTGGACCGGCGAGCGCCTGAACAAGGGCAAGCCTGCCGCGCAGCACATCAAGATCGATCTCAGCCACGATGCCCTAGGCCCCGGTCGCCTGTGTCCGGAGGACAAGGTGTGGCGGCAGATCGTGACTATCAAGGACGCCGAAGAACGTGGCTGCGATCTGTTCAACATGGAGGATCTGCACTTCGAGTACAACGCTGAACAGTTCGCAAACCTGCTGATGTGTGAGTTCGTCGACGACAGCGCGAGCGTGTTCCCGATGGCCATGCTGCAGCCGTGCATGATCGACAGTTGGGAGGTGTGGGCCGAAGACTTCCGCCCCCATGCCATGCGGCCGTTGGGCGACCGCCAGGTGTGGATCGGCTACGACCCGGCTGAAACCGGCGACACAGCCGGCTTGGTGATCGTTGCACCGCCATTGGCGCCTGGCGGCATCTTCCGGGTCGTTGAGCGTCACCAGTTCCGGGGAATGGACTTCTCGGCCCAAGCCGATTTCATCCACCGGGTCATGGAGCGCTACTGGGTGACGTACATCGGCATTGACGCAACCGGCATGGGTAGTGGCGTTGCCCAACTGGTGAAAGCGTTCTTCCCAGGCGTGACGACCTTCAGCTACTCGCCCGAGGTTAAGACGCGCCTGGTGATGAAAGCCTGGGACGTGATCAACAAGGGCCGGCTGGAGTTCGACGCCGGCTGGCAAGACATGGCGTCCAGCCTGATGGCCATCCGCAAGACCACCACTGCCGCCGGCCGGCAGCTCACCTACACAGCAGGCCGCAATGACGACACTGGGCACGCGGATCTGGCCTGGGCGCTCATGCACGCCCTACACAACGAACCGCTGGAAGGCCAAACCGTCCGGAACACCAGCATCATGGAGATTTCGTAATGACCGACCTGCAACTGGCCACCTCCAGCGAGACCACCGCGGCTACCGCCAATCCGGGAAAGATGGAGGCGTTCACGTTTGGCGAGCCAACGCCAGTGCTCAACAGCAGCGACATCACCGAGTACCTGGAGTCCTGGTTCAATGGTCGCTGGTATGAAACGCCCGTGAACATGCACAACCTGGCGTGCTCGACGAAAGCGAGCGTGCATCTATTCTCGGGTCTCATGTTCAAACGCAACATGCTCAGTAAAACCTTCATTCCGAACAAACTGCTGTCGCGCCAGGGGTTCGAGCAGTTCGCCCTGGACTGGCTCTGGAGCGGCAACGCCTACCTGGAGCGCCGGCGCAACCGCCTGGGCGGCCTGCTGAACATGCAGCCCACTCTGGCCAAGTACATGCGGCGCGGCCGCGAACCAGGGCAGTTCTTCCAGGTCACCCATCACCACCAGGATCATGAGTTCGCCGAGGACACGATCGTCCACGTCCGGGAGGTCGACATTCACCAGGAGATCTACGGCCTGCCTGAATGGATGTCAGCAATCAACTCGGCGCTGCTCAACGAGTCGGCCACTTTGTTCCGCCGGCGTTACTACGAGAACGGCAGTCACGCGGGGTTCATCCTGTACATGTCGGACACCGCCCAGGATCAGAAGGACGTCGACAAAGTGCGCGAGGCGCTGAAGAAGTCCAAAGGCCCTGGGAATTTCCGCAACCTGTTCATGTACTCACCTGGTGGCAAGAAGGACGGCATCCAGCTGATCCCGATTTCCGAGGTCGCGGCCAAGGACGAGTTCAGTAACATCAAGAGCATCACCCGCGACGACATGCTGGCAGGCCTTCGCCTGCCGCCGCAGCTCATGGGTGTAGTGCCGCAGAACGCCGGCGGCTTCGGGTCCAGCCGCGATGCGGCCGTGGTGTTCGCCGCCAACGAGCTGGAGCCGATCCAAGAGCGGATGTTGCACATCAACGAGCTGGCCGGCGAAGAGGTCATCCAGTTCAAGCCCTACGAGGTTCCGCCTGCCTGACCCCGCGACCTGGATACCCAAGCCCGCCACCCGGCGGGCTTTTTTTCGTCTGCAGATCTGCAGCATCAGGATCATCATGATTTGCCCTGGAATGATCCATTTTTCCCCGGCGCGCGCAATCGTCCCCCCACCACGCCTGCGGGCTAAACCTGTGGCAAACCCGGCACCCCCGCACCCTACCCCGGCCCCAGCCCGGCCGTGGGGCTGCGCAGGATCGCGCACACGCCGCAATTCTTCGCTTCCCTTCACACCCTACCCAATTTGCTACGATAGCCCTGCAGGTGAACGCGCAGGCTGATGCGCAGAGATTCCGGGTAACCGGTGGACCGTATCGTGAGTCACAAGCGTCCAAGAACGATAAGACTCGCAAGCCGGGGATCAGCACCGGGCGCCTGCTGATACCTAATATTCACGGCCTGTTTTGTCACGCACGTGGGCAGGCAGCCTCGGGTCATCTGGGTCATATCGATAGCGACCGTCGCCCTTCTGAAAGTCAACTAGATCTTTTAGCATGTATCTAACTTCGCTAATTTCCAGCTCAATACTCTCTAATTGTTCGCTACGTTTTTTCTCGAACCATTCCCTATCTACCTCGATCGCATCTATGCGGTTGGCTATTTTTTGAACCTCATACAGCACTATCACGCTAAACACTGCCCCTACCGTGACAGCGATTTCAAACCATTCAAAATCCATACACCCTCGCTCACCCGTTTGTGGCATCTAGGTTACCTGACCCAATAGCTATGTCAGACACTCCGCATAATGCCAGCTTGCTGGCATATGAGCCGCCACACAGATATCAACTGAGAAAGCTGAAATCTGCGCGGCGTAACCCGCGCAGCGGCCGGTCGCCCGTCAATCACGCACCCAGAAATGCCCGCAGCCCCGCCGCTGCCAGCCCGCGAGCGCTGAACGGGAAATTTACCCGGCGCCAAGTCGCGCCCAATTACTTCGCCCCTGCCCGCTGGCACCCCGCCACAGCGTGGAGGGTGGACAGTTTGGGTGCAGGGCACTGCCCTGCCGCTGGGCGGGCGCGTAGCCCGCGATTGACATAGAAAGCTGAGCGCAGCGAACTGAGTCCCTTGGGACGAAGGCATAATTGGTACACAGCATGGGATGGCGGCTACGCCTCGTAAGCCTTTTTTTTATCCCGGAGGGGTTGCTGAAGGGGTCTTAAAATTCCATTTAATTCAATTGCTTCCTGGATGCCCGGGGCTGCCGCCGGCGGCGCGTCAATTTGACGTTGAAAAGCCGGCACGCACATGGCGAATTGCCGTCACGTGAACTGGCCAACAGTGGGAAAGTAGATATTTTCGTGTGGCCAGGCGTGACCAGGCCTCGCGGGAACCGCGATTATTTCGGGGGGTTGAGCTTGCCGTTCTTAGCCAGAATCTTGGTCATGAACGCACTAGGCTTCTCAGGGCCTCTGTCGCGCTCTCTCGGCGGTTCTGGCCGCCCGTCGCGGCTCTGCTTGGTATCGAGTGCTTCAAGCTCGCTATGGCCCGCCTGGTGCGCCTGGCTTTTCTCCCAGTTGCGCCTGGACGTTGCCCGCTGCAGCATTTCGATCGAATACCGATCCTGTCGAGCCTGGCGAATCTGGCCGACCACCTGCAACTGCTTGTCTCGCTTCTTCTGCGCCGCTTTTTTGGCCTTGTACCAGAGGTAGCGCAGCCCCAAGTCAGCAAAGAACAGCTCGGTAAATCGCACCAGCACACGTGTGCGGACCAGGTGTAGGCCAGCGTCGTCTTTCTCATCCAGCCGGACGCGCTCGAACCGGCGATAAACATAGCCCGCCATCTCAAGCCCGTGGATCAACCGATTGAATGCCGGCGCCGATAGTCCACTGTCTTCCGCGATCCCGCACTGAGTGTTCAGGAAATACTGACCACGCTCGACGTCAAGCCAGCCCAGCACACCGGTCGCTAGGTCGAGACGCAGCAGGATCTGCTCAGAGGACTTGGCCAGCGCTTCGAATTTTTCGGAGCGCGTGCGCCTGCTGCCGTGGATTGTGTCCAGTCGCCTCAGGTATTTGCCTCGGAGCTGAGGAATCTGGCTGAGGCGGTCATGCGCATTGCGCAGGAGGGGATTTTTACGCTGCTCAGCGGTAAGTGAACGCTTTTCCCGGTAACGATCAGGCCGGATCGGAGCTTGTAGGCCTGAGTGCGGCAATTTCTTGTCGACAGCCGTCGGCTGGCCCTTGCGGGAGCCAGTCTTGCGATCTTTCGCGGGGGGGACGTCCTTATCCAGGTTGCTCACTAGCGTGCATTCACCTGGTGAAGTGCCGGAAGTTCCGGCAGGCTATCAACTACGTCCTCTGCCAGCGTCCGAAGCTCTGCGCAGCGCGCTTCAACACTTCTGAGCCGGTCGATAAAATCAGGGAGGTAGGGACGATCTTCGCTGTCGATCCGGCCGTCAGCCAGAATCTTGCTACCCAAGGCAACAGTTTGGCCCAGTTTCGTGACCAACTGCCCGAACGCGCCGACAGGACACGCTTCAACGTCCAGCTCACGTGCGCCGATCAACCCGTGACGGCTTGCCAGTTCGTTGATGCAGCACTCCTGATACTCGCTAACCAGCGATTGGACCCAGGCCTCCTCAATCCAACTTGGTAAGTCCACCTCACCGCTGAGCCAACGGCTCACGCGCCGCAGCCATGCACTGGAGGCCCTAAGGAAGGCAGTCGCGTCGTTGGCCTTGATAAGCTGGTTAAAGTCAGGAACGTCCTTGCTGCTGGCTTTCTCAGGCACCAGAAGATGCAAGTTGTCGCTCAGCTCCTGGGCAAAATCATCTTGGCTGAAACTGGTACGAGCGATCATTTCAACAGCATGAGCGACCAGCACCTGGTCGCGGGAGATGGACCGCTGTCCGAGATTAGACGTGTTCATGAAAAATCTAGGACCGTAGTCTATGGGCGATCGGCAAAGAGATCTGCCGTCGCCGTTGCGGGAGCGTCAGCTACTACGGCCGTATCCAGCTTCTTCAACGACGGACAGAGCTCGTAAGCTTTGAATTTCCCGCCGGTGATGGCTTCCACCTTCATTGCAGTGATAGGCCCCATTCCGTACTTGCCACGAACCCAGCCAGAGACAGTCCCTTGGTTGACTTCCAGTGCGTCAGCGGTGTCGTTCTGCGTTCCGAAATGCTTAACAAGAGACTTAAAAATGTTCATGGCAAGCCCTGAAAATGGGATTTCCCATAATGATACATATAGGAATACCCGTTTGCAAGAAAATGGGGGCTCCCATAATGTGCGCGCCATGGACTTCAAAGACCGGCTTAAAGCCGCCAGACAGCACGCCAACCTCACCCAGGGACAGCTCGCTGAAAGAATTGGTATTACCCAGACATCGATCTCTGACCTCGAGCGCGGAAAGTCGAAGGGAACAGCCTTCAACGCCCGGATCGCAGAGGTATGTCGGGTGAGTGCCCTATGGCTTGAAAGCGGTAGCGGAGAAATGCATCCCGATACCGGCATGGCAAACGTGGTTCCGATGCAACAACCGCACCGTGAAGCCAGGGAATACCCGTTGGTCACCTGGGTGGACGCTGGTGTGGGCAGGGACTCCTTCGGCTGTTATCCAGCGGGTATCTCGGATGAATGGTTGAGTTCAACCGAGAACGCTGGCCCTGGAGGCTTTTGGTTGACAGTCAGAGGTAAATCCATGACGTCGGATACACCTCCTAGCTTCCCCGAAGGCACCCCGATCCTCATCCGGCCTGAAGGCTTCGATTTGATCAGCGGCAAGTTCTACATCGCGGTGAATCGGGTCACCGGCGAAAAGACTTTCAAGAAATATGAGCTGGACGCCGGAGTCGGCTACCTGGTGCCACTCAATCCTGACTATCACCCCGTGGTTCTGGACGACGACTGGGTGATTACCGGAAGGGCCATCGACGCAAAAATCCCAGGCATGTAGCCGCACTTTTTCCTTCACCGCATGGACGCATCAATGACTGCATTGCGCTTTACCTATCAAAACGTAGAGGGAACAGTGGCCGAGTGGAGTCTCACTCGTTGGAAGGAAAACACCAGGTACTTGCAGGGCCGTACCGCGTCGGACTCGATACCACGTACATTTCGTAAAGACCGCGTTATTGAGTACCTGGAAGGTATGGAGTACTTACTGGGCGAAGATGCTCCCGCCGTGCCCGAACCTGCCCCCAGGGCTCCGATTGATCAAAGGCCACAGGTGCTTTTTACTGGCTTTCGGCAACCCGATCGAACCAGGCTGGAGTCGCTGGCTGACGAGAAAGGGCTGCGGGTGGTAAAAACTGCCACGACACAACTCGCAATTCTGTGTGGTGGCTATAACGCTGGCCCTACCAAGCTCGACTCGGCTCGTGAACGGGGAGCATTCATTGTTACCGAAGAACAGCTCCTGCACCTGTTCGAAACCGGGGAGATCCCGGTATAGATATTCACCTAGAATGCACCAGGCTCAATGCCTGGTGCGCGTAGATTGGCTCTGTAGCGTGTCGTAGTCCGACTTATCGATCAGCTCACGCACTACACCAGTTACTTTTGAACTTACTTTTTTAGAAGCCATCACAGGACTTCCACTGTGCTGGCTGCCGTAGAACCAGGTGGCGTGCTATGCACGACGATGTGACCCATCCCAATCTTGAAATTTTTCATGACTTTGATGCACACGTTCCACGCCTCCTTTTCAACGGCCGCACCTGACTCAACCACATTTCCCTGGTCGTCAATAATCGCCAAGCGTGCAGGCCGACCATCGCTAGTCGTCAGTTGGTAGCCTTTGTTAACATTGGCACTGATACAGCCGTGTTCAAGCTTTCCTGTTTCCGGGATACCAATCATTTCAAACCTCTCCTGCGACAGCAAACTTGTTAACAATGAGCGCGATAGTATGTGCGTGTAGCTGCCGAGCATTCTGGGCAAGCTCTATATCGCTCCAACTTTCCAATTCAATCGCTTTATCTAACTCTACGTTTGCGCTTCGATAGCCGACAACGCTCCGCTTTAGCATCTGAAGATCAGCATCCTCAGTAATGCATAACGTAATACTCACCATTCTTTCCTTAGACTGTTACATAACCAGAGCTGGTCTTTCTCAATGCACCCAGATCCATTGCGGCCTGGAAAAGCTTTATTACTCGCTTGTTTCCGACACGGAGCGTTGCTGCAAATTCTCGGACGGTTATTCGCGTCCCTGATGGTGTTGCCTTGGTGATTCCTAGCAGATTCTGCATTAGCTCAGTATCACCGGACCCGAACAGCTCGTGTTGCTGCCCGGTTATCAGAAGTGTTGCTGGTGTTTCCTGGATAACACAGCCTGTTGCCTGCGTTACTTTTTCGGCTCCTGCCGTTTTTACTGGTAGCTGACACACAGAATCTCGGCTCAATCTCATAGCAGTTCCTATAAGGGCCGGTACTGTTTCCAGCGCTACAGCAAAACCCGCGCACAGCAGCACGATGATAAAGATCGGTAACTGTGAGGTGCCGATGACCTGAACTTGTAAATGACCAGTTTCGGCTGAGAGCCGATCGTGCCTTTTAAGCTCACCCTCCCTCTTTGCCGCGATGCGAGCTGCCCCACCTTCTTCGAGCTCCATGGCTTTAGTAACCATGCCTCGCTCTCTAAGTTGATGTGCTTGCTGCCCGATTGAGCGAGCTTCATCATCTAGGATACGCAGCTGACCAGAGCTCTCAGCCAATTGCTTCTGCAGATCCAATACCCTCTGCTGAGAAACCAGGTGACGAGCCTGTCCGCTCATCATCGACGTTAGTAAACGATCGTAGGTTGCCCATGCTGAAACTATTCCCAGGATCACGGCAGAAGCGATCATAAGCCACGCATAGGTACGCTTTCGCTCAGCCAGTAAGCCCATTGCGATCGGCCAGGCAAGGTACTTGTACAGATCGAGGACAACCGCAGCTGATGCAAACACCACTGCCAGCAGCGGGTCGCTGATCAGCGCTTTCATGGCCATGAACACTGATAATGCAGTGACACTGGACAGCGTGATGGCAATCGCTGCCATCGGCACTCGCGCACGTCCACACATTAGGTAATTAGACACGGTTCCCTCCATTATCTTCAGATACGCAAGTACGTAGCCGCGAATGCAGTGAAAGCACGCTCTCTCGCGCTTCACGTAAATCCCTCTGCAGAAGCAAGACTTGTTCTTCAAGTACACACTGAGCTGAGCGACCTACCTGTCTACCGATCCAGTAGATCAATCCCATGGAAAATGCTTCAAACAGAATCAACGAGGCGAAAATCAGGATCTGGTGGGCAGTAGTCACAGACCAGCCTCCCTGCCCTGGATCTCGCAAAGAATTCTTCTTGTGCATTCCTCTAAGAGCAAAACGGCGACATCAAGTGAACTGGGTAAAAGCACAGGCATCATCAATGTGCGACCGCAGAGAACGAAATGAAAAATCGACCTCTGGGCGGGTCGCCCTGAAGGCGTTATTACGAGCAGCAGCTCAGGAACCTCTACGGGCAACAAGAACACGCCATGCAACTGAGTCACAGCTACGTTAAGTACAGTCTTAAGGTCACAAATGGCGTGCAGAACAATCTTTTCCCCTGGTCGATGCCCAAAGTCACTCGCGTTCGCGTGTTCGTCGATCAGTTGCTCTATCCGGGTTGGAGTCGCTCCGCTCTTAGCCACCGTCGTAAAGGTCGTGTGGCCGAAAAGGGTAACGGCAACAGATACATCAGCCTGGTCAGACTTAAGCATCACTTGAGCGGTATCAACCACCACGTTATCGGTGGTCCTAACCAAAGGGAACGCGCTGAAAAACGCCTGGGATTGGACCTCGGGGAGCTGACCGGCCAACAATGATCGTGCGTCATCGGAAAGGGTGACAACATGCATTCGCTTTCTCCGTCGAGATTTTGGACCTTACAGCCACGACAAAACTGACGGAGAAAGGAGAACTAACGGACTCATTCAGCGGCAGCGTGTGACCTCCACATCACGCCGCCAATATAGGAACACCCATAATTTATGTCAATAGGAATACCTGTATTGTTGATATTTTTGATCGCTTAGCTTGCTACGAAGGGTGCTGGTTGGTCCATTTTAAACGAGCTGTTCCATGCTCTATGCGGGTCACGCGGACGCTTTCCTCGACATCCAGTTGTTCCAGAAAGCTGTCCCAGTCGTCCGCACTTTCCTCGGGCTGGCGGACGATGATTGTCTGCCGCCGGCTCTGCGCAGCGGAACTGTTGATCTGGCGGAAGATGCGCTTGATCAACAGCTCGTATGGGGAAGACGACTGGCGGCTTGCACCAGGTGAAACACATTGCAGCATGAAGGCTCCTTGCTATCACTGTACGGACGAACAGTATATTCACAAAGATTTTACGTGCAAGCATGGGCTTACCAGTCTTCGCTAGCGACCCATGCGCCTGTGCGCCTATTGATCTGTAGAACACGGTGCTGACCAGTACGGGAGATCAGTTGCACATCGATAACCGGCGACGTTCTATCGGTTGATCCGATACCACGCATGTAGACGACGATCCGCTCAAAGGTATCCATAACCAACTGTCTCACCTTCTCGCGAGCATCCGCATCTAGCTGCATAGTGCGATCAGCTAACTCTGCCCAAAGCTCTGCCTTGGCTGGTTGAGCGGCCCTCGCAACCATCAGCAATTCACCATCGAGGCGCATGATTTCAGTCTGGATGTCTGCTTGATGAGCTTCAAGCTCACGAGCTTTGCGAAGCCAAGCCACCGGCGGGGCGTCATCGTCAGCCAGCATTGCATCGGTGATCTTGGACAACTGCTGGGTGATTTTCTCGCTTTGGGCCTTGGCCAGCACAATCTTTTGCCGAACCCCCTGCCCGCCGTCGCCTTCCTGAAGGAGACGCTGCAGGTTGATCTGATCAGAGCAGTAACTGAGCAAAGCTCGCTCAACGGGAGCCACGCTGCTCGAACCACTGGCGGGACAACTGTTGTTATTGCTGTATGCATAGCACTGGATACGTCGATGACCATCAGCCATCTTACCGTCTGACTTTCGCCGTCTACCCATGATGTTCTGCGCGGTGACTGCAGTTCCGCAGTAACCACAGTACGTGCGGCCCATCCCGGTTATGATTCCAGGAATTTCACCGTGCCCACGACGCCGCTTACGCTCGCCAGTGAGTTGGTGCAGCTCTGCCCATTCTGAGTCTGATAGCAAACGGGGGTAGTAATCTTCTAAGACATACTCCTCGCCTTCCACAGACAGTGGCTTCGCTCCGCGTAAAGCCTGCAGATGAATAAGCCGGCTAATTTGCGGCACGGTTGGGCCTTTGCCCACGTATGTGAATCCTTCCTGCTTCAGTACTTTAACGATCCTACTTGCGCCCATTCCCTCATGGTAGAGCTGCAATGCGCGCTTGATAGTAGCCACGCGCTCCGGGATGACCTCCCACCCACTGCCTGTACATTTCAACCAGATAGGATCCTGGCCGTTGCGTATAAGCCCGCGATACATGCCTGCTATCCAGCCTTCACACTGCCTGCGAATCGCTGCCTTCACTCGCTTGCTTTTGGTGTCGGACTCTTCGTATGCCCGGATCATCACAAGGAGTGAATAGACCAGGTCCATTGGCTGGGTCTTTAGGCCGGCACGATTGTATTCACGGCCATCACTTGCAGTGACCACCGAAATGCCGGCGTTGATGATCTGTGCAAGTTGCGCCTGTGCCTGGATCGGTTCCGCACGGCTCAACCGATCTAGGCCTTCAACAATGAGAACAGAGCCACTGGCAATGCGACCATCCTCGATCGCTCTGAGAAAAACCCCCAAAGCCCCCTGGGTAATATGCCGCTGATGGTATGCGGACAGGCCTTCGTCGCGCATCGACAGCGAGGCATCAAGGACTAGGTTCTTTTCTGCTGCCCAACGCTGGGCATATTGAAGCTGACGATCAGCGCTGCTCCCCGTGCTCTGACGGGAATCTGAAAAGCGCATGTAGCTGTAAACACGCGCGCCGTTTTTTGCCATTTTGAATAGAGACCCTTATGAAGATCATTCAATCATGACAGCAAACGTGAGGTGTATAGGAAGAATCTCGCTGGGTGTTCCCAGACTCAAGAAGCCGATCTCCCCGCTCCAGTCACGGCGCGGGTCATGCTCAAGGTAGGCATATACCTTGCGCTCGCGGATGCGCCAGACCGGGTAGGCCTTGCGGGTCGAGATCACGTCATAGGTCAGGTTGGGATTGAACAGGGAAGCAGCAGTCATGGCAGGCTCCGAGAGGTGGAGTGGCTGACTGCAGGTTGAAGCCACGGGAGTGAGGCAGGATAGACCAGCCTTATTCGATCTTGTTGAATCGAGCCGACCAGTTGCATGCCATCGACGCATTTGGCGCGTCGATGGCAGCCTGACGGTCAGCAAACCGCAGCTTGAGGCGGGTTACTTGCCGGTGGCTTGCTGCTGGCGTTGCAGCAACACTTTGGTCACCCGCCGCTCTTCGACACCGGTCACCTTCAACGACCAGCCTTGATGCTCCAGCTGGTCACCGATCACTGGCAGACGATCGAGCAGGCTCATCACCAGGCCGGCCAGCGTCTGGTAGTCCTCGGTGACGCGGGCCTGGAAGCCGGTGCGCTCGCGGATCAGGCTGAGGTTCAGGGCACCGGAAACAACGAAGTCCTCGCCCTGGGTGACGATATCCGGCCCGGCCATTTCACTGGCATCGGGCAACTGGCCAGCGATCGACTCGAGGATGTCGGTCATGCTGAGGATACCGATGAAGTCGCCGAACTCGTTGACCACAAAAGCAATGTGCGTCGACTCTTTACGCATTTGCTCCAGCGCATTGAGGATCGAAAAGTTCTCCAGCAGGTTGATCGCCTTGCGGACCATCAGCGCCATGTCCGGCTGGTTACCGGCCAGCAGCTCACGCAGCAGCTCTTTCTTGTGCACATAGCCCAGCGGCTCATCGATCCCGGCCTCGCCCACCAGCGGCAGACGCGACACCGACGAATGCATCAGCTTGAGGCGGATCTTGTCGGCGTCGTCCTTGAGGTCGATGTATTCCACCTCGGCACGTGCCGTCATGACTGTGCGGATCGGCCGTTCGGCCAACTGCAGCACGCCACTGATCATCACCCGCTCACGACGATCGAACACCGCTTCGGTGCCGCCGGCAGAGTCAACCATGTCGCTGATTTCTTCATCGACAGAGCCCTCTTCGAGTTGGCGGCCACCCAGCAGGCGCATCACCGCATGGGCAGCGCGCTCACGACGCGGCAGGCTGCCATGCGCGGACGCCTTGCGGCGCTTGCGGGCAACCTGGTTGAACACCTCGATCAGGATCGAGAAGCCGATCGCCGCGTACAGGTAGCCTTTCGGGATGTGGAAGCCCAGGCCTTCGGCGGTCAGGCTGAAACCGATCATCATCAAAAAGCCCAGACACAGCATGATCACGGTCGGGTGCCGGTTGACGAAGGTGGTCAGCGGCTTGCTGGCGACAATCATCACACCGATCGAGATGATCACCGCGATCATCATGACCGACAGGTGCTCAACCATACCGACGGCGGTGATGACCGCATCGAGCGAGAACACCGCATCGAGTACCACAATCTGGGCAACGATCGGCCAGAACAGCGCGTAAGTGCCGGTGGTGGCGCGCTGGCTGACATGGCCTTCGAGACGTTCGTGCAGTTCCATGGTGGCCTTGAACAACAGGAACACACCGCCGAACAGCATGATCAGGTCACGGCCCGAGAAGCTCTTGCCGAACACCTCGAACAGCGGCGCGGTCAGGGTCACCATCCACGAGATACTCGCCAGCAGGCCCAGACGCATCAGCAGTGCGAGGGTCAGGCCGATGATTCGCGCCTTGTCGCGCTGATGCGGCGGCAGCTTGTCGGCCAGAATGGCGATGAACACCAGGTTATCGATACCCAGTACCAGTTCCAGAATGATAAGGGTCAGCAGGCCCAGCCAGGCCGTGGGGTCAGCAATCCATTCCATGAGGTCAGTTCTTTTTCTTGGAAAAATATAGGGCAAACGTCAGCAAACGGCGTTGGACAGCCGGGCTTTGCTCAGAGGAAGAAGCGCTGACACGGGGAAGGCTTGGCAGGACGCCGGGCCGAAAGAGTTTGCGTTGAGGCGGGTCGCAGAAAGGTAGATGTGCAAGGGCGCGTGCACAGCGACTGGGGGGTTCCTGGAGGGTGTTCATAAAATCCTGAAATTGAATGCGGGACAGAAGCGTACAACAACGAGTCACAATTACCATGCAGAATATTTATTACAAAGCTTGACGGCATTTCGAAATCATCGTGCCTGCAGCCACACGCTGTGACAATTGACCGCACCCAAGATCGTGCCAGTTGTCTGACAACCGCAGATTACTACTGGAGTTTCGAGCATTTTTTGTACTAAGATGTTGCAACACAGACAAGCGTACGTCGAAGCCTCAAGAAGCGACTGTTCCTGAAGGCTGATTGCAACGCCCCACGACTTGATCTCCTAATAAAAAGAAAGCCCGTCCTATGACGGGCTTTTTTCGTTTTCAGCATTTGCATTGCCTGATCTGCCGGTGCGCTGCGCAAGCGCTGACCGGCCAACCCATTCGATGAAATTGAGGTTTTTTCCCATGCTGCGGTACGTTGTATCCCACCTGTTCCAATGGCTCAAACGCTTCTCTTCGGAACAGGACCCTCGCCATCATGCTGACCAGCCCTACTCGCGCGACTTCACCCGTGAAACCGAACGCGAACAAAGCTGGAGCCTGAAGTCGATCCTGCTGGTCGTCGCGCTGAGCTGCTATTGCCTGGGCGGCCTGGGTTACTACGCCAAGACCCAGATCTGGGACACCATGACCGACGCACAGAAAGAACAGATGGCCCAGGCCATGATTGCCAGCTCGCAGAACCTCTGAGCCGGCAGGTTGCAGGACCCGACGGGGAAGCCATTGGCTTCCCCGTTTGCATTTAACCGGCCTGATCCGGGGCTGCTACCATACACGCCCTTTGATCAACGACTCGCGCCATGAATTCCGAAGCACTCGCCACCCTGCACCAGCATCTGCTCACCGCCCTGGACCCCGCCCCGGCTGAAACCCGTCGCTTGTTTCACGGCCGCGGGCGGGTCTGGCCGGGGCTTGAACACCTCACCGTGGACTGGATGCAGGGGGTGGTGCTGGTGGCGCTGTTCCGCGAGCCGGCGGCCGAGGAGCTTGCTGCGCTCAAACAACTGCTGCAGGAACTGACCAATAGCCAGGCATGGCGCAACAGCAAGGCCCATAGCCTGCTGCTGCAACACCGTTATACGGCGCACAGCGATACCGAGTGGCTGATCGGTGAACACCGGGATCACTGGCTGATCACCGAGAGCGGCCTGCGCTACAAGCTCGATTTCGGCCGCAACCAGAATACCGGGCTGTTTCTCGACATGCGCTACGGCCGCGACTGGGTACGGGCCCAGGCCAGTGGCAAGCGAGTGCTGAACCTGTTCGCCTACACCTGTGGCTTTTCGGTGGCGGCGATTGCCGGCGGTGCTGAACAGGTGGTGAACCTGGACATGGCCAAAGGGCCGCTGAATCGTGGTCGGGAGAATCACAAGCTCAATGGCCACGAAATGCACCGGGTGAGTTTTCTTGGCCACGACCTGTTCAATTCCTGGGGCAAGGTGACCCGCAGCGGCCCCTATGAGCTGATCATCATCGACCCGCCGTCGTTTCAGAAAGGCAGCTTTGTGCTGGACAAGGACTACCAGCGGGTGCTGCGCCGCCTGCCGCAGTTGCTCAGCCCCGGCGGTCAGGTGCTGGCCTGCATGAACGATCCGTTGGTCGCGTCGCAATTTCTGATCGAACAGACGGCCCGTGAAGCCCCGGCGCTGCGCTTTGTCGAACGGCTGGACAACCCGCCGGAGTTTGCCGATGCCAGTGCCGAAGGCGGGCTGAAGGCACTGGTGTTCACGCTGGATAATTGAGGAGGTTGATCATGTCGCTACACCCCAAGCCCGGCGCCGTGCTGTTCGGCAAAGATCTGCCGCGTCTGGCGCGGTTTTACTCGCAGCTCGCCAACCTGAGCATCACCCTGGAAGAGAACCGGCTGATGGTACTGGAGTCCGATTCGTTTCAGCTGGTGCTGCACGCCCTGCCGCCGGCGGTAGCGAAAAAGCTGGTAATCGATAGCCCGCCAAAGCTGCGCACTGACCTGCCGCTCAAGCTGGTCTTGCCGGTGGCCAGTCTTGCTCTGGCACGGCAACAGGCCAGCGAACTGGGCGGTGGCCTCAATCCGCTCGACCAGCAATGGCAAGCGCGTAACTTCAGTGCCTGCGACGGCTTCGACCCGGAGGGCAATGTGCTGCAGTTTCGTGAGGATGCGCCTGCGCAAAACTGAAAACATCCTGCTTGATCAGCAGTCATACCCATAAGAGATGGCCGGCGAGGATCGAGCGATGAGCTTCATGGTGTACGTGGGCGTGCTTGGCGTCTTGCTGATGCTGCTGGCCCTGACCTCTTCCTGGCTGCGCTGGCTGCCGGTCACCACCTCGGCGCTGTGCCTGCTGTTCGGTTTTGCCATCGGCCCGGCGGGCCTGCAACTGATTACCCTGGATGTCCAGCGGTCGCATGAATGGCTGGAGCGGCTGACCGAAGTGGCGGTGTTGTTCTCGCTGTTCAACACCGGCATCAAGCTTCGCCTGCCCTTGCGTGCCAGAGCCTGGCACTCGGCCTATTGGCTGGCCGGCCCGGTGATGCTGGCCAGCATCGTTGGCATGGCGCTGGTTGCCCATTACCTGCTGGCGTTGTCCTGGGGGCTGGCGGTGTTGCTCGGCGCAGTGCTGTCACCGACCGACCCGGTGCTGGCCAGCCTGGTGCAGGTCAATGATGCCCAGGATCAGGATCGGCTGCGCTTCGGGCTGTCCGGTGAAGCCGGGCTGAACGACGGCACGGCCTTTCCCTTCGTGATCCTGGCTCTGCTGCTTCTGACCCAGGAGGGCGCCGTGCAGGACTGGCTTGGCGCCTGGGTCCTCAAACACCTGCTGTGGGGCGTGCCGGCCGGTCTTTTGCTGGGCTATGGCATGGGCCGCGGGGTCGGGCAGTTGATGATTCATCTGCGTATCCGCAACGCGGACAGCACCACATCGCCCAATGACTTTCTCGCTCTGGCGCTGATCGCCCTGTCCTACGTTACCGCGCAGGCACTCGGCGCCTTCGGCTTTCTGGCGGTGTTTGCCGCCGGCTTCGGTCTGCGCCAGGCCGAGGCCCGCATCACCCATTCAGAGCTGCCCTCAGAACACGTGGCGCAGCCGGTCCTGGCGCACACCAGAGTCGAGCGGGAGCGGGCCACGGTGACGCAGATCGAAGAACTCAGCGACTCACAACTGGCCGCCGGGGTGATGATGGGCGATATGCTGCTGTTCGGTAACCTCATCGAACGGGCCATGGAAGTGCTGCTGATCACCCTGCTCGGCGCTTCGTTGGCACTGTACTGGGACTGGCGCGCCATACCACTGGGCCTGGCGCTGTTCTGCATTATCCGGCCGGCCAGCGTGTGGCTGCTACTCGGCCGCAAGCTGTTTGATGCGCGGCAAAAAGCCTTGGTGGGCTGGTTTGGCATCCGCGGGATCGGCAGCCTTTACTACCTGTTTTATGCGCTCGGTCATGGCTTGCAGCCACAGATCGCCCAAGGCGTCACGGGCCTGACCCTCTCGGTGGTAGGTTTGAGCATCATCCTGCACGGCCTGAGTACCCAGCCGCTGCTGGACCGTTATGAACGCCAATTGAGCCGGCCCGAGGTCCGCCAGGACTAATGGCAAGCGACCCGCATAGAGCGGCTCGATCATGCTATTGTCACAACCGATTGGACTGTGGCGGGCGACACACGCAAGCTTGCGCCTGTCATGAGTTGTGAGGGTGAAATGGCTGATTCCGTCCTGATGGACCGCTTTGCACGCAAGGTCGATTACCTGCGACTGTCGGTGACAGATCGCTGCGATTTCCGCTGTGTGTATTGCATGGCCGAAGATATGACGTTTCTGCCGCGCCAGCAGATCCTGAGCCTTGAAGAGTTGTTTCAGGTCGCTCAGGGCTTTGTCGCGCTGGGCACCCGCAAGATCCGCCTGACCGGTGGTGAGCCACTGGTGCGCCAGGGCATCGTGGGCCTGTGCGAGCGGATTGCCGCCCTGCCCGGCCTGCGCGAACTGTGCCTGACCACCAACGGTTCGCAACTGGGCAAGCTGGCAGCACCGCTGTTCAAGGCCGGGGTCAAACGCCTGAATGTCAGCCTCGACAGCCTCGACGCACAGCGCTTTCACCAACTGACCCGCACCGGCCACCTGCACCAGGTGATCGAGGGCATCGATGCGGCCAACGCCGCCGGCTTTACCCACACCAAACTCAACTGTGTGGTGATGCGCGGCCGCAATGACCACGAGATCAACGACCTGGTGGCCTTCGCCATCGACCGCCAACTGGACATCACCTTTATCGAAGAGATGCCCCTGGGGGCAATCAGCGAGCACAGTCGCAAGGAGGCGTTCTACTCCAGCGAGCAGGTCCGCGAGCGTATCGCCGAACGCTATACCCTGCTGCCCTCCACCGACTCGACCCAAGGACCGTCGCGCTATTGGCGCCTGGCTGAAGCCCCGCAGATCCGGATCGGCTTTATCTCGCCGCACAGCCATAATTTTTGCTCAACCTGCAACCGGGTCCGCTTGACCGTCGAAGGCCGGCTGTTACTGTGCCTGGGCAATGAGCATTCGGCTGATCTCAAGCAGGTCCTGCGCGATCACCCTGAGCAACCCGAGGTGTTACGCGAAGCGATTATTCAGGCGATGCAACTCAAGCCCTGGAGCCATGATTTTCGCCTGGACGATGAGGTGCAGGTGGTGCGCTTCATGAATATGACCGGCGGCTGATTAGCGCGGGTGTTACGACTTGCCCAATAATTTGGCGCGCAAGTCCGGGTTACTGGTCGAGGGGTCGAGCCAGATAGCGAAAAACGCCTCGGCAAATTGAGCGTCGCCAATGACATGCAGCAAACGCTTGCCAAGGTAAAAGCGTGCTTCGCGTCCCGGCACATAAACGCCAGTGATGGTCATGCCGGGTTCGACATCAATGAATGCCTGCTGCATTTCCTTACGCCACACGGCCAACTGCTCGGCACTGACCCGTGCACCTGAGGTTTGCTGGATCTCCTCAAGGCTGATGCGGATCAGATCATCGCGTGAAATGGCGCGGTGGTAAGTCAGTTCCAGCGCCAACGGCGCGCCCACCTTAAAAGGCACCACCGGGCTGAACAGGCGCGCGGTGTAGATATTGAAACCCCAGAGCCGCAGGTCGCCGGCCCCTACCATCCGGGCACTTGGGAGCGCTTCACGCCAGTCGGCCATTGCATTGGCGCAGGCTAACACCAAAGCCAGTGATAACCAGCGTAACGCGTTCATGGAGCAGCCCTCAAAAGAGGTCGTCAATCGATGACCGGCACAAGATGAGAAAAGAGCCAGCGGAATGGTCTAGACCTCAGTGGGCCAAATCAGCGCCACCCACTGGCTCTTTGATACATAACCTATACCACCCGGCAGAACTTGTATATTCAGTGAAATAACTTGTCTGAAATATGTAACATGCCCATGACAGATTCTTCGGGCTATTTGCGGATGATCGACGCAGCACAAAAAACCGGTACACAGGCTCCCGAGAGACTGCATACCGGTTTCAATTGGCCTGTTTCAAACGGTTTTGTCAGGCCACCCGGGCACGGGCATGAGCCTTGTGCCACTCATTACGCAACAGCCCCAACTGCTCTTCAACGAACGACAGGTCCGCAGCAGCCTTCTTGCCAACATAGCCTTGCCCACGGCGGAACATCTTCAGTGCAACACACAGTTGCGGGTGGGCGGCGCGAAACTCCTGCTCCTCGGAACAGGCCCTCATCGGATCCAGGCGCACCTCACCGCCATGGGTAACCCACAGCATATGGCTGTCGAGAGTATCCTTACGGGCGGCAAACAGACGAGCCAGCTCATCAATGGTCAGGTTGTGGATAGTCATGTTGATGCTCCTTCGCTCGTGCACTGTTCAATAGGCTTGATACATCGACTACGGACACTTCTGGAATGACCGGGAAACTGCGGTACGCAGCATTCGTCAGGTGACATTCGGACTTGAAGGAAATGCAGGTAGCCTTGACGGGAAGCCGCTACAACACAGCATCGAATCCGGGAGGCGAAATAGCGAAAGCCGAAAACTCGACGGGCGATCGGGAACAGATCAGCCACAAGCACGTCATGAAGTCGGTTCGCCAGCTCTTGGTCCTGTAACGACGCGGGCCGGGTCATCTTCGTCAATCTGCCTTGTGGGCAGCCTACATCCTGGAACATCCCGACGGCTTGTCGAGCCTGTTCTGTACACCTTTTTCAGCACTCCCGATCGGGGAGATGGCCTCATCATGCGTAATCGAAAGGCATGCGTCAACAGTTATGTAGTGTTTTTTTAAAGCCACTACATATCTTTACAAACCACTGGCGAATCAACTGGCGCCGCACTGTCGCGCAGCAAACATGAGACTTTGCAGGAGCGGCTTTAGCCGCGAAGCCTTCGCGGCTAAAGCCGCTCCTACGAGATATCCATTAAAAATCAATATTTTGCATCTTGTTTAACGAGAGCGGCTTTGGCCGCGAACAGCCTTGTTCACGGCCAAGCCACTGCTACGCAAGATCGCGCAGCAGCGTCGCCTTACTGGGTAAATGCGCTGTAGCTGTTGATCAGGTTGCGGTAGTTGGGGATCCGCTGGGACAACAGGTTACCCAGCCCTTCGATGTCGTTGCGCCAGTCGCGGTGCAGCTCGCAGGCCACTGCGAACCAGTTGACCAGTTGCGCACCGGCAGCGCTCATGCGTGCCCAGGCAGCCTGTTGCACGGTTTCGTTGAAGGTGCCGGAGGCGTCGGTCACTACAAACACCTCGAAGCCTTCAGCCAGTGCCGACAGGGTCGGGAACGCGACACAGACATCGGTCACCACCCCGGCGATGATCAGTTGCTTGCGACCCGTGGCTTTTACCGCCTTGACGAAGTCTTCGTTGTCCCAGGCGTTGATCTGGCCGGGACGGGCGATGTACGGCGCATCCGGGAACTGCTCTTTGAGCTCTGGCACCAACGGGCCGTTCGGGCCTTGCTCAAAGCTGGTGGTCAGGATGGTGGGCAGGTTGAAGAATTTCGCCAGATCGCCAAGGGCCAGCACATTGTTCTTGAACTCGTTCGGCGAGAAATCCTGGACCAGAGAAATCAGGCCGGTCTGGTGGTCGATCAGCAGTACGACAGCATCATCTTTGTTCAAACGCTTGTACGGGTTAGTGCTCATGATTGACTCCATTTTTCGAGTAAAGCCGGGTCAGGACGACCCGGCGGTTGCACGCAGGTGACACACATCAGAACAGGCAGAATCAGAACGCAAAGCACGAACAGCCAAACGCGCCCCAGAACCCCTGGAAGTCGCTGACCGGGGCATTGGAGAGACGGGCTTTTTCATGGCTATGGGAATGCACGGCGCACGGACCACTACACTGGTGAACCGCTGCCAGTACCGGTGAGGACGGGCGCCAGTGGCCCTGAACCTTGGCCACTGGCGACCAGTCTGGCAGCACCGCAATAGGTTTGGGTGCCAGCGGCTCGAAGTCGTCGGCGCCGTACACCACCTTGCCGTCGACCACCGTCAGCACCGACTCGATCCACTTGATGGCTTCCTGATCAACGCTAAAGAAGTCTGCCGACAGTGCCACCAGGTCAGCCAGTTGACCGACGCGAATCTGGCCTTTCTTGCCTTGCTCGGAAGAGAACCAGGCGCTGCCGTGGGTGAACAGCTCAAGCGCGGTCGCACGCGGCAAACCTTCCGGGTACAGTTCCAGGCCGCCCACCGTGCGACCGCTGACCATCCAGTACAGCGAGGTCCAGGGGTTGTAGCTCGATACCCGGGTGGCATCGGTGCCGGCGCCCACCGGTACGCCTTCAGCGAGCATGCGCTTGATCGGCGGCGTGGCCTCGGCGGCCTTGGCGCCGTAACGCTCGACGAAGTACTCGCCCTGGAAAGCCATTCGGTCCTGGATCGCGATGCCGCCGCCCAGCGCCCGAACGCGCTCGATATTGCGCGGGGTGATGGTTTCGCAATGGTCGAAGAACCATGGCAGGCCGTTGAACGGGATGTCACGGTTGACCTTCTCGAACACATCCAGCATGCGGCTGATCGATTCGTCATAGGTGGCATGCAGGCGGAACGGCCAGCGCTGCTCGACCAGATGGCGCACCACCGGTTCCAGATCGCTTTCCATGTCCGGGACCAGGTCCGGGCGCGGCTCGCGGAAATCTTCGAAATCGGCGGCGGAGAACGTCAGCATCTCCCCTGCCCCGTTGTGCCGCAGGAAGTCATTGCCCTGGTGAAGCTTCACCGAACTGGTCCAGTTCTTGAAGTCGGCCAGTTCTTCCTTGGGCTTCTGGGTGAACAGGTTGTAGGCGATACGCACCGTCAACTGATTGTCTTTGTTCAGTTGCTCGATCACCTGATAGTCATCGGGGTAGTTCTGGAAACCACCACCGGCATCGATGCAGCTGGTGATGCCCAGCCGGTTGAGTTCGCGCATGAACTGACGGGTCGAGTTGACCTGATACTCCAGTGGCAGCTTCGGCCCCTTGGCCAGCGTCGCGTAAAGAATCATCGCGTTGGGTTTGGCGACCAGCATGCCGGTCGGGTTACCACTGCTGTCACGCACGATCTCGCCACCCGGCGGGTTCGGCGTATCACGGGTGTAACCGGCGACCCGCAACGCGGCACGATTGAGCAAGGCGCGATCGTAAAGGTGCAACAGAAACACCGGGGTGTCCGGGGCGGCCTGGTTGATTTCTTCCAGGGTCGGCATGCGTTTTTCGGCGAACTGGAATTCGTTCCAGCCACCGACCACGCGCACCCACTGCGGGGTGGGCGTGCGCGCGGCCTGGTCCTTGAGCATGCGCAGTGCGTCGGCCACCGATGGCACGCCTTCCCAGCGCAGTTCCAGGTTGTAATTCAGGCCGCCGCGGATCAGGTGCAAGTGCGAGTCGTTAAGCCCCGGAATCACCGTACGGCCCTTGAGGTCGATGACCTGAGTGGCGCTGCCGCGCAGGGCCATGACTTCGGCCTCGCTGCCAACGGCCACGAAACGCCCGGCGCTGATCGCTACCGCGCTGGCCTGGGGCTTTTCGCGGTCGACGGTGTGGAATTTGCCGTTGAACAGGATCAGCTCGACAGTATTCATAGCAGTACCTTTGACTGAAGATTGAGAAGTGCCGGCCTGGCCGGCGAAGGAAAAGGCCGGGAGGATCGCCGCGGCAGCGCTGAGCAACGAGCTGTTGGCGATAAAGCGCCGGCGCTGCAGATCGGTGTTGTTGTCATCACTCATGGATCAGTTACTCCCTTTGTCTGAGGCTGGAGCATTCAGCCAGGCAGCGAACAACCGCGTGGCGGCGGGCATCATCAGGTACACCACCAACAAGACGATGGTCAGGGTGATCAGCACGTTACTCATCACATAACCTGACAGCAGCGGGCTCAGCCCCAGCACCGGCCCCCACAGCAGCGGCACCAGCAGGCTCAACGGCAGAATCACCAGGTAAGACACCACCGCCTGTTTCCAGCGCGGCGGCTGGCGCGCCTCTTCAACGCTTGAGTTGAACCAGAATTCGTTGTGGGGCGTGACCTGGGTCTGGTCACCGTCGGCCAGCATGGGTTCTGCCTCGCGCACCAGCTCGCGGCGCTGCGGCGAGTCCAGCCATTGCTGCATGGTCTCGGTAGAAGCAAAGCGCAAAACCGAGGTAAAGGCCTGCAGCCCGTCGCTGCGCCCACGCATGACATCCACGCCCAGATGGCCCTGCTGCTCGGCGGCGATGCTGACAATGCGCCGCAACCACTGTTCGTACTGCACTTCCAGGCCGGTCTTGATCCGGTGGCGGATCACCAGGGTCACGACTTCACGAGCTGACTCGCCCGCCGCTGCGTCGGGGTGAAGGGTGTCGGACATGCTCGGCGCTCCATGGCACGGATTGAGAAGCGGGCGTCGAACTGTTCAAGCCCGGCTTCGATGAGAGTGCGATGGTGCCGCTGATTGCCAGACGAGAATTGGATGCATGTGCTGTGTTGGCTACAGACCCGATACAAATCCTCAGATATCGCTACTGATTTCCGTTGTACGGCCGATAACCTGCACATAACGACATTGGAAGCCGTTTATGAACGCTATTACAGGCCTCACCCCGCTGAGCCCGCTGTACAAAACCCAGCTGAGCACCCCACTGCCCGTGCAGCCCGCCGGCCAGACTTCGGCCGATACCAGCCTGCCGGCGACCAGCGTCATCCTCGGTCAGGACAACAGTGTCAGTGACTCGCAGACCTATTCACGTCAGGGCCAAATGCCTGGTGCGCAGACCCATTACAGTTGGGAAGCGGAGGCCACAGACTCGCTCAGCGCCCTGATACTTGCGCAACTCAAATCAGGCCCGAGCGGCCCCCGCTTTCAGGGCCTGGGCGCGGCGTTGCTTGAACAACTGGCAGCCAATGGCGGTAAAGCCATTTCCCAATCAGTGCTTGCCTCTGGATCCGAGATCAGCGGACCTGCTGCACTCAAGCCGCTACAGGACGACCTACGCGCACACCCGAACAATAGCCTGACGTTTAGTCTGACAACCGCGTCCGGCGCCACTGTGCAGTTGTCTCTGGCCAGTAACGATCAAGGCCTGGCGGTCAATGCCGAGGTACTGGGCGGTGAGCTGAGCGCGAGCGAACTCAAGGGCCTCAGTGCTCTGGCCAGTTCTTTCCAGTCCGCCATCGATGGCCTGAGCCAAGTGCCGCCCAAACTGCAATTGGGCGAACTGACCCAACTCGATCCAAAACTGTTCACCTCACTGCAGCTCAACGCCAAATTGCAGACCCCGGACGGCGACCAGCTTTTCGAATTGCGCCTGGATGAAAAATCCCGCAGCGTCAGCCTGCAAGGTCCCAGTGGCGATCTGAAACTGGAGCTTGATGCCAGCAACCTTCAGTTGCTCGGCAACGTCACTCAGCGCCAGTCAGCGATCAACAACTACCTTGAACAGTTCGATGCCGCACAAAAACGCGGCCAGGGTGACAAGAATCTGATCAGCCTGTTCAAGGACGCCTTCGTTCAGCTCAACAGCGCTGACGACCAGCGCAGCGCAGCAGCCGAAGACCGGCTGAGCGAGAAGGACCGCACCTTGCTCAGCGGCCTGGCCGACTTCAGCGCCTCGATTAACGAGACCGAGCGCTACAACAACCCGATGCGGCCGCTGGAAGCCGAGCGCTTTAGCTACACTGTTTCGCAAACCAGCAGCGTCAACGATGAAAACCCGCTGGAGCTGGATGTACAGCAACAACAGCAAAGCGCACTCAAGGCGTCTTACCACCAGAGCCTCAATCCACTGGTCGCGCTGACCTTGAGCAGCGAGCGTGAATCTCAGAACTACCGCTACTACGAGATCAATGACCAGGCCAGCAGCAGCACCCGCATCGCGTACCATAAGGGCCGGCTGATCGAGGCCAGCGCCACTCAACAGTCCACCCAGAACGAGCGGGTCCGCACCTACGTCAATGGCGACCTGACCCGCGACCTGCAGACTCCGGCTTCGGTCACCGAGTCACGCAACCTGTTGAGCATGATCAACGAGGTGTTCGAGCAAGAGCGTATTTCACAGCGTGATCACCGTGTGTCGGTCCTTGAGGGGCTACTGATGCCGCAGCGCAAGAACTGGCTGCTGCAAAGCTCCGCCAGCAAGATTGCCGATTAAGCAGCACATCGCTCAGCCAATCGGCAGCGCCCTGCTCATGTAGTGGGCAATCCGCTCGCGCAACCTGCGCTCGGCCGGGTGGTTGTCATGGTCACCACTCCAGACCATCAACAACTCGGCCGGATTGATCGGCAACGGCGCAGATCGTTACGGTTCATGCTTTGCAACGCTGCTGATCAAAGGCGCGATGCGGCAACAGCAAGCTTAAATCCTGGGCGCAACGCTCGACCTCCCCTCCCTCCCCGCGCTAACACAATGAGTGCGAAGCCTCCTGCAACCCTGGCCACCCAATAACTCTGCTAGCAGACACCCCCGCGCCTGACGCCTGAAACTCACCGGGCATCGGCTTAGAGGGTGCTTACAAAATAGGCGAACGAAGGCAAGACAAGGCGAAATCGGGCGAAAAAGCGCGGTGTACATAAGCACATGAGCATTTTGACCGGGCTGGCGATCCAGGTCGATTTAAACGCCGTATTGCCGAGTGCAACCATTTGGTAGACACCCTCTACGGGCCAGCAATTCTCAAGGACAAGAACCAGGGCAGCCAATCGGGTTGCGGAGCAGATCATGGAAAAGATACTTCTGAAGCAGCTCGACCAGTTACCCAGGAACACCGGGCTGAGAATACAGGGAAACTTTGGGTCCTTATATTCCACCCTGGAGACCGGCAACCTGGTCAGCCTCGACATC
Organism: Pseudomonas sp. 21LCFQ010; assembly: GCF_024129905.1. Classification (NCBI taxonomy): domain Bacteria; kingdom Pseudomonadati; phylum Pseudomonadota; class Gammaproteobacteria; order Pseudomonadales; family Pseudomonadaceae; genus Pseudomonas; species Pseudomonas sp. 21LCFQ010. The sequence goes on from NZ_JAMYDZ010000004.1 coordinate 248,333, forward strand.
CCCAACAAGACGCTGACCATACTCAATACGGTCTACAACAGAAACACGGTTCTCAACACTGACAATATTCTGTCAATCGAGTACAACCTGCACGGCGGTAACTATCCGTTAATGCTGGGCCACCAGGCTATTTTCAACACCAGCGCCCCTGAGAATAATGGCGGTAATATCCAGACCGGCGAATTCAATGCCTTCCTGCCTATTACCACGCTGATCGGCAATGCTGGCATGGGCCCGGTACTGCCGCTCAATTACTATTACTCACCCGATGTCGCATTCACCAAAGGCGGCTGGGCGCCGCGTTTCAGTTACTTCGTACTCTATGACAGCGGTGTGCTCAAATTACACTTGCACACCGGCGAGGCCATTACCGTCGCGCAGCCATTGGTGCCGTACTCGCCAATGCCAGGTCTTTATATCAGCAGTTTCAGTACCTTCAGAGCGACTCACGGGATTGAGGCGCAGGCAAAGATCATCCATAAGGATGGAACCGTAGAATGCATGACCCAAGCCTTTGAACCCGCGCCTGACCAGGAGGCCCCGAGTGTCGGCTCGGCGCTTTATGTACTACCTACGCAGATCACCAACAGCCTGGGCCACTCTCTGTACCTAAAATGGCGAATAGATCCCGGCATCTTGTTACATGAAGGGTTGCCAGAAAGAAGCGGCCAGAACGTGACCCTGAGCGAAGTCGCGGATGACCGTCAGGTATTACTGAGGACCGCGGTACTCAAGAAGAAGACCACATTCGCCGGCAAGGAAGTCGAACTCGATACCCTCGACTTCACCGAGTACCCCGACAAAGAGCCGGTCAAACGCTGCAACCTTTACCACAAAGACAACCGCCTGGTCAGGCATGAATGGTTCAACGCAGGCGCCGCCGAATCCCAGGAGTTCACTTACACCAACAAGCAACTCACTGCCATCGACTCCTCACGTGGTTTGAAAGAGACCATCAGCTACACGGCAGACGGTCGTATTGCGCGCTACAGCCTGAGCGGCAGCAATGCCTCATCAGACCTGGTGGAGGACTACACCTTCACGGCCAACGTCGCCAGGCAGACCAGAACCTTCGACGGCACCACAGTACTGAACGAACTGCACTACGACATCAACGACGTGTTGAGCAAACAGATCAGCAGCCAGGGCGATTGCGTCACAACCCGGCAATTCAAACGAGAGTTCGATAGCAAAGCCCAGCAGTACAGCCAGCAAACCCTGACCACCTACAGCAAAGGCGGCGCGCAGCGAACCGAAACCGAGCTGCAGGTCTACGAGGCCGCCGGCAACCTGATCAAGCAAGTGCAAGGCGACGTCACCACCGAGTACACCTACTACAAGGGTCAGTCTGTTGATTCGACCATCGTCACCAATACATCCACCTACTCGGACACGTCGGGCTTCCATGGAAAACTTGGGTTCTGGATAGACTACGGTCACCCGGCTGGCTGGGCGATGCAGGCGTTCGGCAAACAGGGAATGACCTGGGGCACCGTGGAGGACCGCACAGTCATACGCGAGCCGGTGCCGACCGACGGCGGCAAGACGCTTTACAACTTGCCGGTCAGCATCAGCCACCCCGGCGACCCCAACTACTTCCGCGTCAATGTGGAGTCGGAAAAACGCTACCGGACGGTGGATGGCAAACGGGTAGAGCTGAGCTGGACTTACTATGGCTATACAGAAATCCCGGTAAAAAGCCCTATGGTGCGCGGCGCGGCCGTAAAACCTTCGCTGAAACTGGTCATCCATGACCCCCAGTCCGACAACGGCATCTCTCTGAAGAATTGGCGTAACAGCCGCCTGGTGGTCCAGCAAACCGAGTACTACACCCAGACCGATACAGACTCGTTCGGCCGGATAAAATCCCTGAGCCAGCGGCTGCTCGATTCGAACGGCCAAGACATCGCCTTGTCCATCCAGAAAACCCGCTACGCCTATGCGCTCGAAGGCGACAAGCTGACCACCACCACGACCTTTGAGTCGGCCGAAAAAACCCAGGACACGAGTGAAGTCACGCACTCCATGCGCACCCAGCAACTGCTGTTCTCCAAGGACCAGAAAGGCAATAGCGTGAGCTACAGTTACGATGTCTATGGCCAGATGCTCAGCAAGGAAGATAAGGAGCAAGAAGCCACCAGTGCCAAACAGACCCGCTATGAGTATTCGCTGAGCAAGGGCTGCCCCACTGTCACCACGACCTTTCCAGGGGGTGAGCAATACCGGGAAATCCGTGACGCCCACAACCGCATCGCCAGTACCGAGGCGCGCCGCTCGAATGCTGCCAGCGTGGCCTGGAAACAGCTATCGACCACAACCTACGATGGCCTGGGCCGGGAAAAGCTCACCACCGAGTACGATTACCAACCCGCCACCGATGCCGCCACCGCCATCGTCAAGCGCCAACTGGAGCAGTTCTACGATGACTGGGGGCAGCCCTGCAAATCTCTGGTGGTGGGCGGAATGGCGCAATACCGCGAATACGATCCCATCACCCGGAGCATGGTCGAGAAACAGCAGTACCAGACTGCCTCATACCTGAGCCAGACCACCCAATACAACGCGCTGGGGCGCATTGAAAAACAGGCCTGGCGCGATGCAAGCGGCAGCGAATATCAGTCACTGCAATACCAGTACGACAACGCCGGGCGGGTCACCCGGCAAACCCCGCTCAAGGGGTCGGTGCAGCAATTTGCCTGGGACAGCTTCGACCGGTTGGTCAAGCTGAGCTGCGAAGGTATCGAACGCATTGTCGAGTATCCGGCGCACATCGCCTCGGCTCAGGCATCACGCCTGGCGATCAGCAAGCCGGCGGACACGTTCAACCATGAATGGGGCAGCCGTACCTTTGACGGCCTCGAACGGGTCACTGCCGAACAAGTGGCAGGCCGCAAGAAAACCTATAGCTATAGCGGCAGCAACGACTGGGGCCTGCTTAGCAGCGCCATTCCCCCGTCGGTCAACCTTGCGGGTCAGGTCAGCACCCAGCGCGGGTATGACGCCGCGACCACGGGCGTAAACCTGACGACCACCGACCGTGGCGGAGCAACCACAACCGCGACCTCGGTGTTTTCCATGCGCGGCCTGCTGCTGGAGCACCGCGACGACTTCGGCAACAAGACCCTCTACAGCTATGACTTGCTCGGCCGCCTGGTCAAGACCTCGGCACCGGGGGTCAGCACCCGCCTGAGCTACGACAGTAATGAGCGCCTGACTGAGGAAACTGTCACCGACGAGGTCGGCAAGACCTCGATGACCATCACCTACAAGTACGATGCCCAGGACCGCGAAACCGAACGCGCATTCAGCGCCAGCGGCTTGTCGACCCTGGTTGTGCGCCAGGCGTTCGACGCCGATGGCCGGCTGGCCAGCGTCAAGGTCCTGCGTGACGGCACCGAGACCTCCCAGGAAAGCTTTACTTACACCCCCGTTGGCCAGTTGGCGGTGTATCAATGCAGCGGCACGCAAAGGCCGGTGGATGCGCATGGTAAAAAGCTCAGCAAGCAGACCTTCAGCTACACGACGCTGGGCAACATCAGCAGCTGCGTCAGTGTCTTTGACGGCGGCCAAGACACAGCCACCTACACCTGCGATACCGCTGATCAGACCCAACTTCGTTCGATCAGCCATAGCGCAGCAGGCATCGCCACCGCCAAGTTCGACTACGATGCCTTGGGGCGACTGAAGAAGAACGAGTCAGGCTATACGCTGGACTACAACAGCAGCGGGCTGCTGAGCCAGATGTTCCGTACCGACGGTGGGTTCAGGGAATACAACTACCTGTATGACCAGGAAAGCAAGGTACGCTCGTGCTATGGCAGCGATTGCGAAGACACCTTCTACTACCGTGACGAGCAGCAATATGCCCGCAAGGGCTGGGTGATGATCAAAAACCTCTACCACAACCGCTTCTCGCTGCTGACCAACCAGAGCGCAGCCTGCGTCCTCATGCAGCAGACGCTCAAACCGCAAGGCGGCAGCGACACCACCACGCGCAGCTTTGAGCTCAAAAATGCCGCAGGCTCGGTTATCGCCAGTTACGATCTGACCGCCACTCCCAAGGCCCTGACCCTGTTCAGCTACACGCCCTTCGGCTACCGCCCCGACGATAAAACCCAACGCCACTGGCTGGGCTTCAATGGCCAGCCGTTGGACAGGCCCACCGGCCACTATTTGCTAGGCAACGGCGCCCGGGTCTACAACACTGCCCTGCAAGCTTTCCAGACCCCTGACAGCCTCAGCCCGTTCGGTGACGGTGGCCCCAATGGCTATGTGTATTGCAGTAACGACCCGGTGAACTTCAGTGACCCCAGCGGGCACTACGAGGAACTCACGCACTACAGCGCGGTGACCCACGAGGCACTGGCGCAGAACAGAGTCGTGCAGGCTGGCATGAACATGGCGATCGGGGTCGGACTAAGCCTGGCCACTGGCGGTGTGGGATCGGGTCTTGCCATTGCCGCACTGGGCCTGGAAATCACCTCAGGCGCGTTCGGGATCGCGGCGGCACTGCTGGCAGAACGCGACCCACAGGCGGCCAGTGCGTTTGCAGGGCTGTCATTTGCAACCGGAATAGCAGGCGCGATTACCGGGCTGGGCGCCGTCAGTAAAGTCAGCCGTTACGCCGGGGCTTCGGGAATGGGCGCGGCCATGAACTCCGAGCGCCGGGTGATCAGTGCGGTGAAGAGTGGCACCGAAAACACCACTAAATACGTCACCATGGGCGGCACGATGAAGCAACTGACCATGGTTCAGGACGATCTGTATACATTTGTCGACACGTACAAAGGTGGGAGCCGTCTAAATCTGTCGATCCATGGCAAAAGCCTGAGTTTTGTCGAAGAAGTCATATTGAATGAACCCTCTCTGGTCGTCATCAAAGGCAAGGGATATTCAGCAGCAGAAGTGTTGACGTTACTCAATGGCAAGGGCGTTGATCCCAAGCTCTATGACTCGACTCGATTGATTATTTGCTATTCAGGCAACGGAGGCGCCAATTCGTTTGCGGCACAATTCAGAAACCTGACCAACAAGCCCGTCAAAGCATTTGTGGGTCCGGTGACGGCGTCACACGACGGTGCTTTATTGGCAGACAAAATCGCAAAACTGAGCAACCTTTCACCTTCGGCACTAGGAGGACTTTCGGCAGAAGCGGCCTTGAGCAATTATGCCGCACAGAACTTCACGATCAACGTCGTAAAAAAAGCCAGCGACTTTCCGTTGAAACTTGAAAACCTCAAAAAGATAGCACTCCACTCGTACAACCCTGTGTACTTCTGAAGGTCCACGTAGGTGCCCGAACAGCATTGATCCGGGCACCCCTTTCATCCCGATATTCTGCGACTGGCACCCGCCCGCTCAGCAGCGCCTTGAACATCAACCAATCGGCAGCGCCCTGCTCATGTAGTGGGCAATCCGCTCGCGCAACCAGCGCTCGGCCGGGTCGTTGTCATGGACGCCGCTCCAGACCATCGACAACTCGGCCGGATCGATCGGGAATGGCGGGTCTTCAGCCCGCAGGGCAGTGCCTTCGACCAATGGGCAAGCGGCGTAGTCAGGCACCGTGGCAATCATCTCGGTGCCGGCCAGCAATGCGCGCAAGCCATGAAACTGCGGCACTGCCAGCACCACCTTGCGGGTCCGGCCGACCCGCGCCAGATCCATATCGATATTGCCGCACAGGTCCCCGGAGAACGACACCATGGCATGCGGCCGTCGGCAGTAGTCGTCGAGAGTCAGCGGCTCAGGCCGCGCATCGCCGCGAATCACCTTGCACGGGATGTCACGCAGTTTCTTGCGCTTGGCGTTGGCCGGCAGGTCCACGGTCCAGCTCACCCCCACCGAGATTTCTCCCGAGGCCAGCAGCGCGGGCAACAGCAGGTAATTGGCGCGGCGGATCACCACGACGATACCTGGCGCCTCCTCGCGCAACTGCGCCATCAGCGGCGGCAACAGACCGAACTCGGCATCGTCCGACAGGCCGATGCGAAACACCTCGGTGCTGCTGGCCGGGTTGAAATCCTTGGCGCGGCTCACGGCGCCGGAAATGGTGTCCAGCGCCGGCCGAATCTCCTGAAGGATATCCAGTGCCCGCGCCGTCGGCTCCATGACCCGGCCATTGCGCAGCAGCAACGGATCATCGAACAGATCGCGCAGACGTCCCAGCGCCGCACTGACCGCCGGCTGGCCAATGAACAGCTTCTCCGCCACCCGGGTCAGGTTGCGCTCGAACATCAGCGCTTCAAAAATCACCAGCAGGTTGAGGTCGACACGGCGCAGGTCGTTACGGTTCATGAGTTCGGGCTCTGAGGGGCAAGGCAAGACTTTGCATCAGTAGGCATGAAACCAGCAGTCAGCGCTTGTACGGATGTGCGCAGGCCGCGCTTGGGCTTTGAACATCAGGCGGGTGTTCATTGCAAAAAGGCATTGATGTCAGCCAGATCACGTTCTACCAGCGCACCAATCGCGGCCTTGAGTTGCAACTGGGCCAGCAAAGCATCGTAACGGGCCTTCGCCAACTGACGCACGATCTCGCTGAGCTGGCTCTGCACCTCCAGCACATCGGCACCAACGCGCACCCCGACGCGATAACCCAAACGATTGGAGTCTACCGCAGACTGGGCCGAAACCCGCGCCACCTCCAGAGCCTTGATTTGCGCCATGCCATCGGTCACCCCCGCCCAGGCCTCACGGGTGGCCAGCGCAGCGGCGCGCCGGGTATCGAGCAATTGGTATTGAGCCTGCTGGTGCAGCGCCACGGCCTCGCGTGCCGAGGACGTCAGTCGCCCACCGCTGTAAAGCGGCAAGCTCAGCCGCAAGCCAATAGCCGCCGACTCACTGCGCTGGGTGTTGGCATTGGGGTTCTGCTGCATGTTCTGGCTAAGCACCATGTCGATGCTGGGCAGATGCTCTGCCTTGCGACTGCGCACTTCATTTTCAGCCACTTCGGTGGTCAGTTCCTGAATCTGCACCTCAAGGCTGCTGTGCTCGGCCGCCCGAACCCAGGCTTCGACATCGCCCGGTTCGGGCGACACCAGGTTGATCTGTTCGCCCAGCGCACTGAGTCCCTGCGCCGGTCGGCCCGTGAGCCGCGCCAACGCATGACGCGCCACGCCCAGATCGCTGCGGGCCTTGATCAACTGTGCGCGAGTGCTGTCGTAGCTCATCTGCGCCTCATGCACATCGACGATATTGGCGTTGCCCAGCTCGAAATTCTTGCGCGCACTGGCCAGTTGTTCCAGATCAGCGGCCTGCAACTGCAGCATGGCGGCAATCACGTCCTGAGTATGCAAGACCTCGAAGTAGGCTTGCGCCACCCGCAGGATCAACGCCTGTTCGGCACTGCGCGCGCGTAGCTCGGCCAGCGCCTTGTGCAGCCCGCCCTGGCGGTACTCGATCCAGTTCTGCCAGCGAAACAGCGGCTGCACCAGTTGAATGCCGTAGCTGCGGTTCTGGCGGCGCTGCTCCAGACGGCCATTGACCACTTCATACTCGGTCTCGCTCCAACTGGTCTGGGCATCGAAGGATATCTGCGGCAGCAAGCCGGCCCGGCCCTGTAACTCACGCTCCTGCCCGGCCCGCCGCTGCGCCTGGGCCGCAGCGTACTGCGCATCGTTGTCCAGCGCCTGGCGGTAGACGCCCAGCAGATCGCTGGTCTGGGCCATCAGCGGCAAGCTCAGCATCATCAGGCTTACGGTCAGGCACCGCGCGACTAGCCCGGCCATCAGCTGATTGCCTGCTGCTGATCGAGACGCACGTCCTCAACCACGTTGCCGTTTTCCAGGCAGACCAGCCGCCTGGCAAAAGCGATCGTCTCGCGGCGGTGGGCAATGGTGATTCGGGTTACCGGCATCTGGTGCAAGGCCTGCACGACATGCTGCTCACTGTGCAGATCAAGGTGGCTGGTCGCCTCGTCCAAGGCCAGAATACGTGGCTGCTTGTAGAGCGCACGGGCCAGCAGCAAGCGTTGCTTCTGGCCACCGGAAAGACCGCTACCCATTTCCGCGACCAGCGTCTGGTAGCCCATTGGCATGTTGATGATCGCTTGGTGAATATGCGCATGGCGAGCCGCCTCCTCGACCCGCTGCTGATCGGCGTCCGGATCGAACGCGGCAATGTTTTGCGCCAGGGAACCGGCCAGCAGCTGGTCTTCCTGCATGACCGCCCCCACCAGGTTTCGCAACGCTTGCGGTCCCAGCTGACGCACGGGAATACCGCCAACCAGAATATCGCCCTCGGTAGGCACCAACAGCCCCAGCAGCAACTTGAATAACGTACTTTTGCCACACCCGGAGCGGCCGACGATCGCCACGCTGTCGCCAGCGTCGATGCTCAACGACAGGTTACGCAGCACCCAAGGCTCACCCTCGGCATAACGAAATGACACATCCCGCAGCTCAAGGCGCGGCTCGATGCGCATCAGGTCGGTTTCCAGGGTGCTGTCCGGCTCGGCGGGTTCCAGCGCGATGTCCGCCAGCCGTTCGGCATGCAACGACAACATGCGGATCTCCACGCCCAGATCGATCAGTTGGCTGGCCCGGCTGGTGAACTGGCTCTTGTAGGCAATAAAGGCCAGCAGCATGCCCAGCGACAGCTCACGCTCCAGTACCGCGATCCCGCCCACATAGAGCAACAGCATGCCTTCCAGCCCAAAGATCAGGGTATTGAGGCTGGCGAACACCAGCAGCAGCCTCTGCGTGGCGACGTCCCGGTTCTGCACATCGGCCAGCAGGTTTTGCCAGGTGGCCAGGCGCAGTGAGGCGATATTGAACAGTTTGAGCGGCTGCGCCGCGCGGATCGTTTCAAGAAAATAGGAGTTCTCGCGGGCGGCCAGCACGATGCGCTCTTCCGAGGCTGTCCGCAGCGGCTGGTAGAACACTGCTCGCAAGATCGCGTACAACAGCAATGCCACCAGTACAACGGCGCTGAGCGTGGTGCTGTAGAGCAGCATCATGCCCAGGGTAATGAGTGTCACCAGACCATCGAGGACCACCATGATCGCGCCGTTGGTCAGCACCCCGCGAATGGCCGCCAGCGACTGGAAGCGCGCGGTGATGTCGCCCAGTTGGCGCTTCTCGAAAAATGGCCAGGGCAACCGCAGCAAATGACTGAACAGGTTGCCCGACCACTGCAAGGTCAGTTGCTGGTTGAGCCGCAAGCCCATCCAGCCGCGCGCCATGCGCAGGACAAAATCGATCAACATCAGCAGGCAGCCACCCAGCACGGCGATCAGCAACAGATCGCGATCTGCCGAGACCAGCGCACCGTCGACCACCCACTGGGTCACCTGCGGGGCCAGCAAAGCCACCACCTCCAGCGCCAGCGCCAATACGAAGATGTTGCCCAGCGCACGCTTGAGTCCGGTTGCCCGCCCGGTGAGATCACGCAGACGAATCCGCGGTTTTCGCTCGGCAGGCTGGAAGGTGGCATTCGGGCTCAGTTCCAGGGCCACGCCAGTGAAGTGCCGCGAGGCTTCGGCCAGCGTCAGCACCCGCCTGCCGCCAGCCGGATCGACAACATGCAAACGGTTGCGCTGAACCTTTTCCAGCACCACAAAGTGGTTCATGTTCCAGTGCAGGATACAAGGCAGCCTCAGCTTGCCCATCTCCTCAAGCTCCAGCCGCAAGGGCCGGCAATTGAAGTCCAGATTCTGCGCATACCGCACCAGCTGCGCCAGGTTGGTGCCCTTGAGCGAAATCGAAAAGCGTCGGCGCAAGTCCTGCAAATCAAGGTACAGCCCGTGGTAACTGGCAATCATTGCCAGACAGGCCAGCCCACACTCCTGGCTTTCTGCTTGCAATACAGCCTTCATGAGATCGCCCGGTCAGTCACGTACACGCTCCAGCACATCCTGCTGGCAAAGATCGGCAACCAGCCTGTGCAACCGTGCGGCATCGGTGCCGGGATGGGCGGCGCGCAGTTGCGCCAGGCTGATACCGGGATGCTCGATGATCGAGCGAATCAGCTGCACCCCCTGCTCGTCCAGCACCAGCCGGGCACCGTTGGCAATCACATAACCCTCACCCAGCCCCTGAACCCGCTGGGCACTCAGACGCAGGCGCGCCTGGTCATCGAGCTGAAGGTTGGCCGGATCGCCAAACACCTCGATGGCCAATGGCGACTCAACCCGCAGCGCCCCGGTGAACTCGTCCATGAAGCGCTGATAGTTGTGGGGATCGTTGATAAACCCGTCGATGAGCCGACCCACATCGGCCAGTGCAGACTGATCGTTCGACCAATCGCTTAATGACTGCCTGGCCTGCACGAACTGCGGCAGTTGCTGCATGACCCAGCCAAGGTAATCCATGGTGTAGGCCGGGAAGGTTCCCAGCGCCAGATGAAACGTCGGCTCGCCCAGCGGCAGCGGGTTATGCCACCAGCCACGCGGCAGATAAAACACATCACCGGCCTCCATCACAAAATCCATGTACGGTGTTTCCGGACACGGATAAAGATGCTCGTAGTCTTTGCTCTGCTGAGTGAACAGCGGCGCTGCAAATGTCGGCTCGTAAACAATCCAGCGCTTGCGGCCAATCAGTTGAATGGCAAATACGTCGCGGGTATCCCAGTGCGCCCGAAACGAATCGCGGGTGCCAAACGCGGCATAGGCACTATTGACCACTTGCCTGCCGGTAAACTGGGCAACCTGCCGGGAAAAATGATTGATGCGCGGCTCATTGGCAATCTTGTTGGCAATCAGGGTTGCGCCCTGGCGTAAGTAATCATAGACCACCGGCTTGATCAGACGCTGACGCAGCGTCCCGATATCCCAGTAACTTTCGACGTACTCATGTTTGGGCCGGATACCGTCACAGGACAACTTGAAGTCATGGGACGCGACATCACTACGCTCGAAAATCTGATTGACCTCATCCCAGTCAAACAGGCCAGGTTCAACGGCACCCTTTATCAGCAGCGGCTTCTTTTCCTGATACTGCGCGGCAAACTCGGCAGCGGACAAACCAAAATTCATATTCATTGATGGCGTTGACAGGCCGTGGCCGGTTAACAAACCGGCCACCGCCCTACTCTCACGGTCGAATTAAACTCACATTAACCATCGCTGGGCGATGGATTAACAAGCGCACGTGTCAGGCGTCATGAATAGCAACGCTCATCCACTGAGGGTCGCTACTTTCAGACGCGAACAATTGACAACGCTGTTACTGATAACCTGTACCGGCATAGTCGGTGCCCGCCGAGTTGATCGCGCTGTCCACCATTCCCCCCGCCATACCACCGTAGAATCCTGTCTGAGTCCCTATGATCGTGGCAGCCCCGCCCTGCATGATGCCGGTCACGGCAGGCCCGGTGAAAAAGCCAGTGAAACCGCCCAAAACGACAGCGCCTGCGAGCCCGCCCAAATTTCCCGACCCCGAAGTACTGGCGTATCCATAGTAGGCCGCCGCCCCACTGACAGCGCCAATGGCCGCGCCCACCGGACCGACTGCACCGGCCACCATCTGCATATCCTTCATGGACAATTCACGCATTATTACATTCCCTTTTCTGGTTTAAATCAGCCTTTAACGGCCAGCGAAATAATCATATTGCCGATCACAACCGCCAACACGATCAAAACAATAGCTTCAATATTCCCCAACTTCTTGTCTTGACGGCGCCCGGTCACAACCTTCAACGCCCGGCAACCACCGTACAGCACGCCATAGGTCAAACCCATCACTAACAAGGTCAACAGCAGCTCACTAAAAAAACCCATTTACGCTCGTGCCTCCGCTACGAAACAACGTCCTGATACTTAACCCCACAGGGTCCATTGCACACTTTTTACCGCTGAAGTCATTGAAACAGGCAACAGGCTCATCTGACATTGAAAACCGGCGCCGCTGCAAAACCCGAAGATGATCTGCTTGTTTCACCCGCCAAGAAACACACTGACCCAGGTATAGGCGAACAGCCATGCCAGCATCATCTGCGCCATCAGCACCAGCGGGTCTGTTTTACGCCTGTTATAAGGGCGTTTGTTCAGGTGTAAAAACAGCCGATAAGCCAATTGCAACAACGTGGCGAATAGCAGAAAAAGACCAACTGTCATCAAACCCTTATAAAAGGGATACATTCAATCGCCTCTTCAATGGCTTGAGGTGCTTTCAGGCTTGGCGTCAGCCATGATTTCAGTCATCCGGGGCACTTCAAGATAACGACGGGCAAGCGTGTTGACCTGCTCCAGAGTCACCGCTGCAAACGCCTCGTTGCGTGTCACCCAGGCCGCCAGCGTCACGTTTTCGCTCATCTGGCCGACCAGCAGGTTGTGAATGCTCTGGTCGTCGGCCATCACGCGTTGGCGCTCGCCGAGAATGGTCTGTTTGGCCAGGCTCAGCTCGGCCTGGGAAATGCCGCTGGTCGCCAGCAGCCGTACTTCCTCGGCAACAATATCGGCCAGCCGGGCACCCTGGCCGGCCGGGTAGTCACCCTGGATGCTGAGCCAGGCGGCGTCACCGGCGGCCGGAATACGGATTGAAGAACGCAGGTCGTAGCTCAGTTGCTCCCGCTCGCGCAGGCGCTTGCCCAGCCGCGAGGCCAGTGGATGACGGCCCAGAATATGCTCGATGACGAACAGCGCGGCGGCGTCTTCGTCGCTGCCATTGGCGGCAAAATGCAGCCGGCCAATAAAATGCCCGCTCGGTGCCGGATCGGACTTCACGTGCTGACGCAGCGCCGCGACCGGTTCATGACGCGGGACGATGCGCTGGTAGGGAGCCTGGCTGAGCCAGTCACCAAACAGGGTGTTCAGTTGCGCCTGCACCTGCTCGGCATCGAAGTCGCCGCTGAGCGCCAGTTCACCGTGCTGGGTGCCGTAGAATTTCTGGTAGAAGGCCAGTACCTGATCGCGGCTGACGGCCTCGACCGCCTGATACATCTGGTCAGGCGCAGGATGGTGGCGAATATCCCCGGGGGCGTAACGCTCAGTGTGCTCGCGCAATGCCCGACTTGCGGCAGCCGCAGGTGGCTCGGCGGGCGAGCGCAAGGCTTGCAGGCGCTGGCGTTTGATCTGGTCGAAACCTTCGGCAGGAAAAGACGGCTGGCGCAGCACTTCGGCCAGCAGGGCCAGAAGCTCGGGCAGGTTCTGTTTCGGACTCTGGAAACGCACCGTCAGTACCCCGCCATGCGGCACCACAGACAAGCCCGCGCCCAGCTGGTTAACCCGATCGACGATCTGCTGATAGCTGGAATGCTGACTGCCACGTATCAGCAAGGTGCCAGCCAGTTCGGCCACCGCACGCTGGCCCTGCAGGCTTTCAAGATCGCCAAAGCGCAGGTTCAGGGTGCCCTGCACCGGTCGCGCAGAACCCGGCAACGGTCGCAGTGCCACCTTCATGCCGTTGTTCAGGCTGCCACGCGCGATACCGTTTTCAATCGCCATGATGCGTTGATTGAACGCTGGCACATCCACGCCCGCCAGCGGCTGCGCCAGGTCAGTTGCGGCCGCGGGGCTGGCGGCCGGTGCGACCGGGCGCGGCGCCGGCTCACTTACAGCCACAGCCGCGCCGCTGCCGGCAGCCAGGTGCCCGATCATCGGCACGGCCTCGGCCAGCAATGCCCGGCTTTGCACGCTCACCGTCTGCACATCCAGTTGTGCCAGGCGCTCCAGGCGCTGGAACGGCAGAGACCAGCCGCCCGCCACCGCCGACTCTGCCAGTACGCTGGACAACAGCGCCGGATTACTCAGCCACTGTGCCTTGCTGTGTGCCGCCACGGTTTTCGAACGCTGCAGTTCGGCGCCAGACAGCGGCTGGGTCGCCAGCAACTTGACCTGCTCAAGCAAGATGCGCTGCACCGTCTCACGGGACGCTTCATGCTCCAGCAACGCGCCGAACAGGTAGTGCCCACCCCGGCCAAAGACCTGTTGTACGGCATACACAGCACTCGCGTGCCCCGGCACCACCAGTGCCTGATAAAGGCGGCCATGCGGCTCGCCCGCCAGCGCATCGGCCAGCACCGAAACAGCCAGGTTACGCTCGTCGGCAGCGGCCGGCAGTGGGTAGCTCAAGGCAACAACCCACTGCTTGCCCTGTTTGAGCTCGACTGTGACCGGGGCTGTCGCTGCCGCAGGTTCGGCAAGCACCGGCGCGGGGGCCTCGGCTGTTGAGCGCAGCGGCGCAAAATGCCGGTCGATGGTCGCCAGTGCAACCGCCTTGTCGAACTTGCCGGTCAGCACCAGAACGGCATTGGCGGGGTGGTAATGAAGCGCGTGAAAACGGCGTAACTCATCCAGGCTGATGCGCCGCAGTTCATCACGGTACCCCAGCACTGGACGGCCATAGCCCTGGTCCTGCCAACTGGCGGCCAGCAACTGTTGAGTCAAGGCCGGTAACGCCTGGCCCTGCGCACGCTCCATTTCACGCAGAACAACCTCGGTTTCCGCCTGCAAGGCCGCAGGCTCGAAGCGCAGCGCCGTCATGCGCTCGGCCTCCAGCGCCAGCAGGTAATCCAGTGCTTGTGGGTCGTCACTCAGCACCGCCGAGTAGCGCGTGCGATCGTAGCTGGTGGTGGCATTGAACTGGATGCCACGCTGGCGCAAACCATCGGTCAGTTGTTCGCCGCTGCGCTGGGGTGTGCCTTTGAACATCAGGTGTTCAAGCAGGTGTGCAGTACCGCTGCGGCCTTGCGGGTCGGCCAGCGAGCCGCTGCGGTAGACCAGATCGACGTTAAGCGTACCGACCGAGCTATCGGGGGCGAGGATGACGGTCAGCCCGTTGGCCAGCCGGTACTCGGCAATATGCTCGACGGCCATCACCGGTTGCCGGGTATCGGCCTGCACCAGGCCCGGCATGGCCAGCAGTACCAGCCACGCCAAAACGATAATACGCACCATGACAATCCTTGTTTATTGAGTGGACCACTTTCCAGTCACTGAGTAGATAGGCTCCAGAGCCCACTCATAGATCCGGCGCTTGTCCTGAATGATGTCTGCTTCGAGCAACATGCCCACCTGCAACGGCTGGCGCTGGCCGTAGACCAACAGGTCCTGCGCCTCGATAGCCAGGCTCACGCGGTAGAACAATTGCGTGGCCCCCTCTGCGCTTTGCAGCACGCTGGCGATGTGCGCGGGCAATTCCTGCAAGGCGTAGGGGCTGCGGACAATGTCCTGCACCGTGGCACGGGCCGAACCGAATTTCTGGTACGGATAGGCCGCATAACGCATCAGCGCCGTTTGCCCCGGCTCGACAAACCCTGCCTGACGCGCCGCGACATAGACATGGGCAGCCAGTTTGACCTGGCGAGGGATGACACTGGCCAGCAACGCGCCGGCCGCCACCTGCTGGCCGGGCTGAACACTCAAGCCGGTCACCACGCCACTGAACGGCGCAGCGATGATCTGTTCGCCACGCACCTCGTTTTCGGCCTGTTCCTGGCGGATCACGGCTACGCTGCTGTCAATGTCGGAGATTTCGCCCTGATGACGATGCTCGGTGTCCTGCCGCTGCGCCAGCAGGTCTGTGCGTTCACGGCGCAGATTGGCCTGGGTACGTCTCAGGCTCTGCTGCTGCCCCTGCAGCGCGAGCAGGTCCGCCTCGCTCTGCTGAAGTTGGGCAAGTGAAATAAAATTGGCCGCCACCAGTTCCTGTTGGCGTTTCAAGTGGGCGTGAGAGAGTTCGACACGCCGCCCCAGCAACTGCACTTCTTCATTCAACCGAGCCTGCTCTTCATCAACAGAACGCAGCCGCGCGTCCAGCATGCGCAACTGGCCATTAGTTCGTTCATCAGCCAGCGTTCTGTTGCGCTGTAGCAATAACTGGCGCTGGTCCAGTTGTTCAGAGATTAGTTGCTGAGTCGCGCCGGCCGCGCTCAATCGTTCGCCGGAGACGACAAAAAGAACGTCACCTGGCTCAACGGCCTGACCTTCTTTTACCTTGACTTGGGCGATGTAACCCGCCCCGCTTGAAGCCAGGCGAAAGATGCCCTGCTCCGGCATCAGCAGACCGGTCACTGTCGCTTTTCGAGTGTAGGTGCCGAAGTAGGCGAACGCGGCGATCAGCGCAATCAACGCCACCGCCAGCAGCGCCGAAACCGTATAACCCAAGGGTTGCTGAATGAGTACGCGACCGAACCGGTTGACCTGCGTCGAGGCCATGGCCTCGGGGCGAAACAACGGGACCTCGGCAGTAGGTCCTTTAACTGCATCCTGCAAAAGCTTACTTCCATGTTGAGCGATTCTGATTTGCGGGTGGCTTTTTAAGCGATCCAACGGATCCGGCTCAATGAAAAACCTGTTACCAGACTTTTCACACTCTTGTTCAGCGCTCTAATCCCTCTTTAACGGCATCGACTCAATGCCCAACCCAAAACTAGACAGGCCGGGGCCTGCGCACGATTAGTTGGCGCTGGATGCCGAGTGAATCTGATCCTTATCAGCGTCGGCCACACCGCTGAAATTCAAGATATTCTGTAACCGCCTCCCTGCGGTTACAGCCCACTAGTTAGCAGTTAGCCAGTATTATTTAAGCGCATCCTCCAGCCTTATCTGGAGTGTTAGTCGCCCGCTATTAGCCGTAAAACCTGGCAACTCGCAGCTAACGCAAGTTGGTTTTCGCCAGCTCCAGCACCTCACTGCCCCGCCCGCTTAGTACCGCCTTGAGCATGTACAGGCTAAAGCCCTTGGCCTGAGCCAGCTTGATCTTCGGCGGGATCGCCAGTTCCTGTTTGGCCACCACCACGTCGAGCAGCACCGGCCCGGGGTGATCGAAGGCCCGGCGCAAGGCGGCCGGCAGCTCGCTGGCGTTTTCTACCCGAATGCCGAGAATGCCCGCGCCCAGCGCAATGCCGGCGTAATGCATGTCGCTGAAGTCGGTGCCAAACGGCACATACCCGCCGGCCTTCATCTCCATGTCAACGAAGCCCAGCGAACTGTTGTTGAACACGATCATCTTGATCGGCAGGTTCAACTGGCGCACGGTCAACAGGTCGCCGAGCAGCATCGATAGCCCGCCATCGCCACACAGCGCCACCACCTGCCGCTCAGGAAACTCGACCTGGGCGCCCAGCGCCTGGGGCATGGCGTTGGCCATCGAGCCGTGACTGAACGAGCCGAGCAAACCGCGCTGGCCATTCATGTGCAGGTAACGCGCGGCCCACAGGGTCGGGGTGCCGACATCCACGGTGAACAAAGCGTCGGTGTCGGCCAGCTGATCGACCATCCGGGTCAGGTACTGCGGATGGATCGGCTCGCCCGCCGGGCTTGGGGTCGCCAGTTCATCCAGTTCGGCGCGGGATTTGGCGTAGTGTTTGAGTGCCTTGTCGAGAAAGCGCCGGTCACTGTGCGGCTTGAGACGCGGCAACAGCGCATCGAGGGTCTCGCGGACGCCGCCCACCAGGCCGAGGTCCACCGGCACCCGGCGGCCGATCTGGGTCGGGTCCAGGTCGATCTGCACCACCTTGGCCTTTGGCGGATAAAAGTTGCGATAGGGAAAGCTGCTGCCGAGGATCACCAGCGTGTCGCAGCCCAGCATGGCGTGGTAACCGGAGCTGAAGCCGATCAGCCCGGTCATGCCCACGTCATAGGGGTTGTCGTATTCGATATGCTGCTTGCCGCGCAGCGCGTGAACGATCGGCGCATTGAGCCGCTCGGCCAGCGCCAGCACCTGTTGATGGGCACCGGCACAACCGGCGCCGCACAGCAGGGTGACCGCCTTGCTGGCATCGAGACGATCAGCCAGGGCTTGCAGGCCGGCTTCGCCCGGCACGACGTTGGTCTCGATGGGTTCGACCTTGCTTAATGGCGCTTCGGGGGCGTCCTGCAAGGCAATATCACCGGGCACCACGATCACCGCCACGCCCTTCTGGCTGACTGCCGCGCGCATGGCGCGCTCCAGCACCCGGGGGAACTGCTCGGCGCTGCTGACCAGTTCGACGAAGTGGCTGCACTCGCGAAACAGTTCCTGCGGGTGGGTTTCCTGGAAGTAGTCCAGGCCGATTTCCGAGGACGGGATATGCGCAGCTATCGCCAGCACCGGCACCCGGCTGCGATGGCAATCGTACAGGCCGTTGATCAGGTGCAGATTGCCCGGCCCGCAACTACCGGCGCACACCGCCAAGCGGCCACTGGCCGCAGCCTGGGCACCGGCAGCAAACGCTGCGGCTTCTTCATGACGGGTGTGGCGCCAGTGGATTTTGCCCAACCGCCGCAGGCTGTCGGACAGGCCGTTGAGGCTGTCGCCGGAAACGCCCCAGATATCGGTGACACCGGAAGCGGCGAGACTGAGCGCAAGATGGTCGGCAATGGTCTTGGACATGCAGGGTTCCTTATCGAAACTGAAAGCTCGAAGCTGAAGGTCTGCTGTGGTCGACCGCTGCCCTGCACTGGCAGTTCAGAAAAACTGCCACGCTCATTTCAGACTGCCGCAGGCTCGCTGCACGCTTCTCGCGCTTCAAGGATGCGCGGCAGGTTGAGCTCGATCCAGCTGGCCAGGCCATCGACCTGCGCGGCGACCTCCTCGCCCATCGGCGTCAAACGGTACTCGACATGGGGCGGCACCACCGGCAGCGAGCGGCGCTCGACGAAGCCGTCGTGCTCCAGATTCTGCAGGGTCTGCGACAGCATTTTTTCACTGACCCCGCCGATCTTGCGGCGCAATTCGCTGAAGCGGTGCATGCCGCCACGCAACACCACCAGCACCAGCACGCCCCAGCGGCTGCAGACATGGGTCAGCACCGAGCGTGACGGGCACTCGCTGGCCATCAATTCACCAGGGCGGGTAAAAACGGACTGGCTGAAGACCGAGGGAACAGCCGGAATATCTGACATGACACTAACCTTTTAGTACGTACTTACTAAAAGTTAGCACAAGGTTTAGGCTCGGTTCATCTTCAATCAGACGCAAGGAAATCATCATGATCGTCGTCACCGGTGCTACTGGCCAACTTGGCCGCCTGGTTATCGAACAACTGCTGGAAAAAATCCCGGCGGCGCAGATTGTCGCTGCCGTACGCAGCCCGGAAAAAGCCAGCGACCTGAAGGCGCTGGGCGTGCAGGTGCGGCAGGCCGACTACAACCAGCCGGCTACCCTGGACAGCGCCCTGGCCGGGGCCGAAAAGGTACTGCTGGTGTCGTCCAGCGAAGTGGGGCAGCGTACCGCTCAGCATCGTGCCGTTATCGACGCCGCCCAGCGTGCCGGGGTCAAATTGCTTGCCTACACCAGCCTGTTGCGTGCCGACAGCACACCGCTGGCGCTGGGCACCGAGCATCACCAAACTGAAGCCTATCTGCGCAGCAGCGGCGTGCCGTTCGTGGTGCTGCGCAATGGCTGGTACACCGAGAACTACGTCTCCGCCATCGACAGTGCACTGCAGTTGGGCACCCTGTATGGCGCCGCCGGCGAAGGCCGGATCAGCTCGGCCAGCCGCGCCGACTATGCCGCTGCGGCGGTGGCGGTGTTGCTGGCCGCCAATGACCAGGCCGGCAAGGTCTATGAGCTGGCGGGCGACAGTAGCTACACGCTGGCCGAGTTTGCTGCCAAGGCCGCTGAGCTGGCCGGCCAGCCACTGCCCTACGTCAACCTGTCGCAAGCCGACTATCAGGCCGCGCTGCTCAAGGCCGGTCTGCCGCTGATCTATGCCGATCTGCTGTCTGACTCCGACAACGGTGCCGCGCAAGGCGGACTGTTCGAAGAGGGCAAGCAGTTGAGCCAGTTGATCGGGCGGCCGACCACTGCGTGGCAGCAAACCCTAGCGGATGGGCTCCTCTAAAAACTACCTGCGTTGTCATCGCTGCGTTGAAAACAGGCTCAGAATGCTCATTTACAACCCGTAAACTCCGCTTCTTCGCCTGTTTTCGCCTTGCGCTGACTGCCTCGCCTACGTTTTTAGAGGTACCCATATGCCTTGAAATAAGGCACGGGAAAATTCGCTGAATGATTTGCTCGCCGCTCTGTCCCATTAATCAGGCATGGCATACAGCCGCCACTTTGCTGATTGAATAGGGAGAGACGCATGAAAAGCACCTCATTGATCGCGGCCCTGGCCCTGGCCGGTGCCCTGTGCGGCACCAGCCTGGCGGTCAACGCACAACAACCCCAGCCACAAACCGAAGCCAAGGGCGGTGTCCTGCATCCGTCACCGATCAAGGTGGGCGAAAAAGCGCCCGGTGATTCGGACCGCCCTGCTGCCGCCATCGACTGGAAGGCCAAAAGCCTGCCGGAGCCGGACAAGGAAAGCCAGTGGGTTCAGGTAGAAGACAAGTACCTGCGAGTGCAGATCACTAACAACCGGATCATGGAAATCGTCGACGTCAAAAAACGCTGAAGTCATGCAGGGGCGTGGTAGCCACGCCCCCGCATCCGGCTCAGGCCAGTTGCTTGAGCAATACCTTGGCGACCTCTTCGGAACTGGCCGGGTTCTGCCCGGTAATCAGCTTGCCATCCTCGACCACATAAGGTGCCCAGTTCGGGCCTTTCTGGTACACGCCACCCAGGCGGATGAATTCATCCTCGATCAAAAACGGCACCACGTCGGTGAGCTGTACGTCAGCCTCTTCGCCGTTGGTGAAGCCGGTCACCCGACGGCCCTTGATCAATGGCTGGCCATCGGCAGCCTTGACGTGACGCAGTACACCCGGCGCATGGCAAACAAAGCCGACGGGCTTGCCGGCGCGCTCGAATGCTTCGATCAGGGCAATCGAGTCTTTTGATTCGGCCAGGTCCCACAGCGGACCATGACCGCCTGGGTAGAACACCGTATCGAAGTCGTCAGCCTTGACGCTATCAAGGCGCACGGTGCTGGCCAGCGCCTGTTGCGCGGCCGGGTCAGCATTGAACCGGTGGGTCAGCTCAGTCTGAAAATCAGCCTCTGCGCTTTTCGGGTCCAGCGGCGGCTGGCCGCCGGCCGGCGATGCCAGCACCACTTCGGCACCTGCGTCCTTGAAGGTGTAGTAAGGCGCGGCAAACTCCTCCAGCCAGAAGCCAGTTTTTTTGCCCGTGCTGCCCAGTTGATCGTGAGAGGTCAGAACCATCAGGATTTTCATAGCATTCTCCATGTGAATAGGTATTCAGGCCTTGAGCAGGGCCACAAGTTCGTTATGTTTTTCACCATACGGTGCGCGCAGTCGAAGGTTCGAGGCGCCATCGGCGCTCTGCACCACCACCGCCTTGGCATGGGTAAAGCGCCGGAAACCATGCACCCCATGATAGGCGCCCATTCCTGAAGCCCCGACCCCGCCGAACGGCAGTGTGTCGATGGCCGCATGGGTCATCACATCGTTGATCACCAGGGCTCCGGACGTGGTCCGCTGATTGAATTGAGCCTGGCGTGCCGGATCACCACCGAAGTAGTAAGCCGCCAGTGGCCGGGGTTGAGCGTTGATGTAGCCGATGGCCTCGTTTACATCCTGGACCGCCTTGATTGGCAGCAACGGACCAAAGATTTCTTCCTGCATGATGGCCATGTCATCGGTGGCACCGAGCACCAGATGCGGCGCGATCTTGCGCGTGTCAGGGTCGTAGGCGAGCTCGCCATGGGGCGCCAGGCTCACCACCGTCGCGCCTTTGCTGACAGCGTCGTCCAGCAGGCCAACCAGCCGCTGATAATGCCGCGGGCTGATGATCGCGGTGTAGTCCGGGTTGTCCTGCAGCGTGGCAAAGCTGCTGGCCATGAAGCCCTTGGCCGCGTCGACAAACGCCTGGGCTGCGGCTTCGGGCATCAAGACATAATCCGGCGACAGGCAGATCTGCCCGGCATTGAAGGTTTTGATGGTCAGCGTGCGCTGCACCGCTTGGGCAATGTCGGCATCGCTGTCGATCACCACCGGTGATTTGCCGCCCAGCTCCAGGGTGACCGGCACCAGATTCTCGGCCGCGGCGCGCATTACATGGCGACCGACGCTGGTACTGCCGGTAAAGACCAGGTGATCGAAAGGCAGGGCACTGAAGGCCTGGCCGACACTGGCATCGCCGAGCACCACGGCCAGCTCGTTGGGGTCAAAGTAACGGGCGATCAGTTCGGCCAGCAACTGCGAGGTGGCCGGTGTCAGTTCCGAAGGCTTGAGCATGGCGGTATTACCGGCAGCAAAGATACCGGCCAGCGGACCGAAGGCCAGATTGATCGGGAAATTCCACGGGCTGATCACGCCCACCACGCCCAGCGCCTGCTGCTCAATCCAGGCCTGCATGCCCGCTGCGGGAGTCGCGACGACCTCAGGCTGCATCCACTGCTCCAGTTGCTCGGCAGACTCTTCAAGCATCTTCACCGTGGTCAGCATGTCGACCACCAGCGATTGATAGTGGCTGCGATGACCGAAGTCTTCGCTCAGTGCCTGGCTCAGTGCCTGATGGTTTTCACGAATCAGTCGCGCACTGCGCTGCAAACGATCCCGACGCAATTGGGCGCTTGCCGGCCCGGCCCGCAAGTGCGCCTGTTGCATGGCACGCAGACGGCATTGCAATTCGGCGGCGGTGGGTTGATCACACATGCTGGCTCCCTCCGTAAGGGGTCAATTACTGTTGCCAACAGATTACGGGGGCTGGCCTGAACGCGCTAACAAGGCTATTTTGCGACAGGCATAAATATATTTATGGGGGTTGGCGTGTCACTGGTTCGCTTACGTACTTTTATCGAGGTCTACCGGCAGGGTTCGATCAGCGGCGCAGCGCGGGCGCTCAACCTGACCCAGCCGGCGGTCTCGCAGCACATCGCCGGGCTGGAAGTGGCGGTCGGCCGACAGTTGTTCGAGCGGCTGAGCAATGGCGTCCAGCCGACCAGCGCCGCTGATGACCTGGCCGCCGATGTCGGTGACCGGCTCGATGCCGCCGAGGCCGCGTTATCGGCGGCGCGGGCACGCTCGCAGGACGTTTCGGGGGTGCTGCAGATCATCGGCCATGCCGATTTTCTGGCCGAGGTGATCGTCGATCAGTTGCCGCCGTTGCTGCAGGCCGGCATCCGCGTGCACCTGCATACCGGCAGCGCTGACCTGATCACCCAGATGCTGCTCGAAGGTCACTGCGATCTGGGTATCTCGGCCTTTGGCTCCAACGACAAGCGCCTGAAAAGCGAGCTGATTCTGACCACCGACGTGCTGGCGGTGGCAGCGCCCAGCGTCGTACAGCGCCTGAGCGCCGCCAGGCCACTGGCGGCGGCGCTGCTCGACCAACCGCTGCTGGCCTACAACCTGGAATTGCCGCTGATCAACCACTGGCTGGAGCGCAACCGCCTGCAACTGCCGACGCTGCGACCGGCGATGGTCAGCCAGGACCTGCGTACCTTGCGCAATGTGCTGGTCAAGGGAATGGGCTGGAGCGTCTTGCCGCAGTACCTGTGCCAGCACCAGATCGCCAGCGGCGAACTGATGGAGATTGCCGCCCCGCAGGGCCGCACGCAACTCAATTACTACCTGCTATGGACACCCAGCGCACTGCGCCAGCCACGGGTCGCCCATGCGCGGCAAGCGTTGTTGTGGCGGTTGCGCAACGACCCAGGCCAGTCGTGAGGCGCCCAATGGCATGGTATCGCGGCGCCAATCAGGCTACCCTGCCCGCTCTGGATAATCGGGTGGGTGGAGCACTGGACATGGACTGCGCAATCAAGCCTCAGCACACCGCCAGGCCCTTGTTCTGGCGCCACGCCGACCTGCCGTTCATCGAAGCCCGCTCGGTGGCCGATGGTCGTCAGGTGTGTTACGCCCCGCACTCCCATGAAGTGTTTTCCATTGGTGCGATCACCGCCGGTTGCAGTACCTACCTGCTGGAAAAATCCACCCTGCGCATCGCCGCCGGGACCGTGGTGCTGATGAATCCCGGCCAGGTGCATGCCTGCAACCCCATCGATGACCAGCCCTGGTCGTACATCATGCTGTATGTCGACCCACAGTGGCTGGCCGCTATCTCGCATGACACTGCCACCGGCTTTGCGCCGCTGGCCCCGTCGCACAGCCATGACCCTCAGCTGTTTGCAGGTTTGCTGGGGTTGTACGCCACGCTGCTGGATACCGACGCTTCGCTGCTGCACAAGCAATGCACGGCGGTGGCGTTTTTTGGCCTGATGCAGGATCTGCTCGGCGGTGCACGACCACTGGCGGGCAAGCCGGCCCCACGGGTCGAACAGGCGGCTGACTACATCAACGCCCATTTCAAAGACGCCGTGCGCCTGGACGATATCTGTCGCGCCGTAGGGCTGTCGCCGTCTTACCTGATCCGCGCCTTTGAACAGCGCTACCACATGACCCCGCACGCCTACCTGCTGAACCGGCGCATTCAGCATGCGCACAGCCAGTTGCGCAGTGGCCGGTTGATCGCCGATGTGGCATGTGAAACCGGCTTTGCCGACCAGGCGCACCTGCAGCGCGAATTCAAGAAACACCTGGCCGCGACGCCTGGGCAGTATCGGTTGCAGGAGCAAAGCTTGTGCGGCGAAGAACTTCGGGGCTAAAGCCCCTCCTACAGCATAATGCCGATCAGTTAAGCGATTATCCGGCTCGGCTAGGCTCGGTCCCGGTGGGAGGGGGCTAGCCCCCGAAAGGGCCAGTAAAACCGGCACATATGCTGTGGATGCACCGCAGTATTCGTCGGCAAGCACCCCACCGGATCGCGTTGATCCTTAACTGATCGGCATTACCTCCTACGGCATTACCTCCTACGGGACCAATAGATACACCGCACAGCCCACCAGCAGCGCGGCCATGGTCCGGTTGAACAGCCGCATTCTGGCGGTGCTGCCCAGGTAGTGGCTCAACCGTGCGCCCGCATAGGCCCAGCAGCCCAGCGACAGGTAGCAAATCACCAGGTAAAGCCCGGCAAACTGCCAGATCAGGCTGGCCTGGCCGTCGGCAACGAAGGCGCCCATGCCGGCAATGGACGCCAGCCAGGCCTTGGGGTTGAGCCATTGCATCAGCGCCCCATGCAGCAGGTTCGGCCGCGCCTGGGACTGCTCGACGCTGAATTCACCATTATCAGCAGCCAGTTTCCAGGCCATGTACAACAGAAAGGCGACCCCGCCCCACTGGATCATCCGGGTCAGGAACGGCCAGTGTTGCAGGGTTTCATGCAGGCCGAAGCCGATCAGCACCAGCAACAGGGTAAAGCCCAGGGTTGCCCCCAGCACATGCCGCATGCTGGCCGCAAAACCAAAGCGCACCCCGGCGCTGAGCGCAACGATATTGACCGGCCCAGGGGTAATGGACGATGCCAGCGCAAACGTCGCCATGGAAATCAGGACACTCATGCCTACCTCACACACAATCGAAATGACTGCGCCAAGGTAGTGACAGGTCCGTACAGCTGTATTGAAGGAAATTACCCTCACTCGCGGTCACAGCACAGAAATGCGCCTGCGCTCTTGCTTTTTTGCTGTTTAACTCTACAAATGCCAGTTATAAGGCAGCCCTTAGCCATTATCTTCATTTTTATCGAGTTCAGCCCATGTACAAAGCCATCGCTTGCGTCGTTGCCTTCAGTTTTTGCACAACCGCGCTGGCCGCCTGCCCGGCGCCGACGCCTACCGATACCGCACGCTGGATCTACACCCAGCACGCTGATTTCTACGTCAAGGGCAAGGGCGGGCCGCAGTACCTGTCGGCAACGTTACTGGAGTGGCTGAAAAAGGATTGGGCCTGCCAGGGCGGCGGAGATGTCTGCGCCATCACCGCCAACCCGTGGACTGACGCTCAGGACGGCGAGGTGCAACAGCCGGTCACCTGGAAGCAGGTGTCCAACAGTGACGGCCAGGTGGTCGTCGAGATGAGCTATTTGCTGGGTTACAAGAATGCCCCCGGGCAGCAGGGTGTCGAACAGACCACCCGGCTGCTGATGGCGAAGAACCCGACCTCGCAGTGCTGGGTTCTGGACAACCTGCAGGGGCCGGGTGACCGTCCCCTGCTGGAGGCGCTGCAAGAGTTCCCGTACGACGGCGACTGATCAGGCTGACGCCTCAAGCCTGCGCCCACTCCACATTGGTAATCCCAAAATGTTCGGCGTAGGGTTTGGACACTCGCGCCACCTTCTCCAGACGGTATTTGGGGATGCGTGCCAGGCCTGCATCAACGCTTGCGTAATGCCAGGCCTCGGCATTGTCCATGTGCACAGATCGGATGTAGAAGCTTTTAAATGCACCGTTCAACAGGTAGTCGATCCGGTAGTGTTTTTCCTGGGCCATTAACGGCATTGCCTCCCTTGTCTGAATAATCCCCGTGCCCGTTGCGCAACGCTCTGCCTTGATACTGCAATAGCCTGGCAATAATCGGACACTGCGAATAAAGGGACACACGCGCCAAAGGAAAGATTCCGTGTTTTTTCCCAACGGTCGTATGGCGAGCCGTCTGTTCAGCGAATCCCCAGCCTTCTGGCCAGCCGACTGAGGTTGGCGCGGTCAACGTCCAGCTCGCGTGCCACCTGCGCCCATTTGCCGTCATGGCGCTGCAAAGCCTGCTCGATCAGCCGACGCTGGAAGCCGTCCACCGACGCTTTGAGTCCTGCCTGGGCAGGCAACAGTGGCTCGTCGTCCGGCACCTGGAGCAAAGTGGCAGCAGCCAGCTCACTTTCGAGTCCGAGCATCGAAGCCTCGATGGTCAACACCCTGGGCCGCTCGGCATGTGCCGAGATGGCTTTGAGCACCGCCCGGCTGATCAGGTGCTCCAGCTCCCGGACGTTGCCGGGCCAGTGCCAGGCCACCAGCAACTGCTGGGCATCGGTGTTCAGGCGCAGACTGCGCAGGCCCATGCGCACGCGGTTTTCTTCGAGAAAATAACCGGCCAGCAACAGCACGTCACGACCGCGCTCGCGCAGTGGCGGCACGTTCAGCGGGTAGACGCTCAAGCGGTGATAAAGGTCCGCCCGAAAATGCCCCAGGCGTACCTCTTGGGCCAGATCGCGGTTGGTCGCGGCGATGATGCGCACATCCACATGATGTTCCTGATCCGACCCCAGACGCTGCAATTGGCCACTCTGCAGCACCCGCAACAGCTTGGACTGCACCGGTAACGGCAATTCGCCGACCTCATCGAGAAACAGCGTGCCGCCATCGGCCAGTTCAAACTTGCCGCTGCGGCCGTTGAGTGCGCCGGAAAATGCACCTTTGACATGGCCGAACAGCTCACTCTCCACCAGGGTTTCCGGCAGTGCGGCGCAGTTGATGCTGATCAGCGGCTTGTGCGCCCTGGGTGAATGCAGATGGATCGACTCGGCGACCAATTCCTTGCCGACCCCGGTTTCACCGGTAATCAGCACCGTCAGCGGACTGTTGGCCACCAACTGGATTTCCTGCTCCATGCGCTTGTGCGCCGGGCTTTGGCCAACCAGCTCGCGGGGCGCATGGCCGCCGGCAACGTGTTTGTAGACTTCAAGCAATTGGCGCTGGTCCTCGAAGCCGCGCACCAGTTGCTTGATGCGCTCACTGGCCATGACCGTGGCCGCAGCCAGGCTGGCAAAGCCTTGCAAGGTGTCGAGATCGACACTGCCGAAGCTGGCCGGGTCCAGTGAATCAAGGGTAATCAGCCCCCACGGCGCGCCCTGGATAATCAATGGGCAGCCGAGGCAGTCGTGGACTTCCAGATGCCCATGCCCATCAAGCAGGCCGTCGTAGGGATCGGGCAGTTCACAGTCCGAAGCAAAGCGCACCGGCTTGTCGCTGTACAAGAGGATTTCCAGCCGCGGATGCTCACTGACCCGAAAACGCCGCCCCAGGGTGTCCGGACTCAAACCATCCACCGCCAGCGGGACCAGCATGTCGTCTTCAAGCTTGAGCAAAGCCACTGCATCGCAGGGCAACAATTGACGCAGCGAATGCAGCAGGCGCCGATAACGTTCTTCGTCAGGCAGCTCACGGGACAAGTCGGCTACCAGCGGCAACAGCGCACGCAGCAAAGGATGAGGCATCAAGGCTCCACAGGCAGGCGGTCAGGTTGCGGTCATTATGACTGCAACCTGCCGTGTGATGAACCCTGGGTTTGTTACGGCGCCGGATTCGGCTGTTTGACGTGGATCGCCTCGATGCCGGCGATCACTTCGTCGGACAACACCAGATCAATGCTCGCCAGGTTGCTGGTCAGTTGCTCCAGAGTGGTCGCGCCGATGATGTTGCTGGTCACGAACGGCCGGCTGGTGACATAAGCCAGGGCCATCTGCGCAGGGTCCAGGCCATGTTCACGGGCCAGCGCCACGTACTGGGCGGTGGCACTGACCGCTTGCGGGTTGTTGTAGCGCTGGAAGCGATCGAACAGGGTCAGGCGGCCATCGGCCGGACGGGCGCCATTGAGGTATTTGCCGGCCAGCACCCCGAACGCCAGCGGCGAATAGGCCAGCAGGCCGATCTGCTCACGAATGGCGATTTCGGCCAGGCCCACTTCAAAGGTTCGGTTGAGCAGGCTGTAGGGGTTCTGGATCGACACGGCGCGGGTCTGGCCACGGGTCTGGGCCAGATTCAGGAAGCGCTGGGTGCCCCACGGGGTCTCGTTGGACAGGCCGACATGGCGCACCTTGCCCGCTTTGACCAGCTCATCGAGCACGTCCAGGGTTTCTTCAATGGCGGTGGACTGATCGTCAGCATCATGCTGGTAGCCCAACACGCCGAAGAAATTGGTTTTGCGGTCCGGCCAGTGCAACTGGTACAGGTCCAGGTAATCGGTGTTCAGGCGCTTGAGGCTGCCTTCCAGAGCGGCAGTGATATTGCGCCGGTCCAGGCGCGGATTGCCGTCGCGGATGTGCTCCATACGGCCCGGCCCGGCCACCTTGCTGGCCAGTACCCAATCCTGACGATCACCGTACTGCTTGAAGTACTCGCCGATGATACTTTCAGTGCGGGTGTAGGTCTCGCCACGTGGCGGGACCGGGTACATCTCGGCGGTGTCGATGAAGTTGACCGCCGCGTCCTTGGCCAGGCGAATCTGCTCGAAGGCCTGCGCTTGAGTGTTCTGCTCGCCCCAGGTCATGGTGCCCAGGCAGATGGCGCTGACCGAGATATCAGTCTTGCCGAGTGAACGAAATTGCATCGATGACTCCCTTTTATCGAATGATGACTAGCAGTTCAGTTACGCTGCATGCAGCGCAGGTAGCGTTCATTGACCCGCTTGGCAAACCAGGCGGTGGTCAGTTTACGGGTGATCTTCGGGCTTTGCAGGGTGATACCCGGCAGTATGGCGCGGGGTAGCTGTTTACCGGCTGTCTGCTCGGCCAGTTCGAACACTTGACGGTAAACTTTGGTGTCTTCGAAATCCGGCCCGTCGGCCTTTTTCAACTGGTTGTAAATGGCCGGGTTATTCAGCCCCAGCCGCGGTCCCAGGCTGCGTACCGCACGCTCGGTGGCGCCGGTGGCCAGCGAGTCGTGGATGATCAGGTCGCCATCGAGGGCCAGCTCGATACCGGTCAGGCGGCTGAGCGCGCTTTGAAACGCCGCGTTGCGACTGGCGTACCAGCCGGCATTGAAATCGGCGAAGCGGTACAGCGGCTCGGGGTAGTCAGCCGGATAACCCAGCAGGTGCCTGGTGCCGAAGTACAGGCCGCCACGGCGGCTGAAGACTTCGCGGCGAATGCTGCCATCCACGGCATAGGGGTAGCTGCCTGCATGCTGCTCGGCAAAGGCGATGCTGACCTGCATCGGGCCGCCGGTGTGCACTGGATTGAACCGCCCGAACAGGGTCTGGCCCAACGGCACCATGCCGGTGAAATCATCGAAGATCGCGCTCAGTTGCTTCTCGGTGCGCGCAGCCGCCAGGCGCTGTTTATAGGTTTTGCCATCTGGCGAACGAATCCCCAGCGCTGCATCCACCAGGCTGGCGGGCACCCGTAAGCGGGCCGCGCGGCGGTCAATCTCTTCGCGGGCAATGCGCGCCAGCCCCGGCACCGGCGGATCGGCCTGAAAGGTTGACTCCTGTTCGGTTACCGCCAGTACCGCGCAGATGTTTTCAGGGGTCGCAGCGATGTCCTGGGTGGTCAACGCCGTCTGGATATCAGCAGCCCAGCCCTGGCGGTCGACGACACTGGCCGGCAACAGTGCCTGCACGCGCTCGCGGGCCTGCTCAGGGCTTAACGGTGGCGGCCCTGACGGGCGGCTGGCGCACCCCCCAAGCAGAAGGCTGGCCAGCAGCAGACTCGACAGCAGGCTTGAGTTCACCTTGATCTTGCTCCTTAAATGGGTAAGCGGATCAAGGCGAGGGTTAGAACACCGACCAGTCGATCCGCGCGCTCAATCGTTCCAGCGCCGCCATTCCGACCAGCGAATTGCCGGCCGCGTTCAATTCCGGGGACCATACGCACACCGAAAAACGTCCCGGCACCACAGCGATAATGCCCCCACCTACCCCGCTCTTGCCGGGCAATCCGACCCGATAGGCGAAGTTACCGGCCTCATCGTACAGCCCGCTGGTGGCCATGATCGAATTCAACTGAGTGGTCTGGCGGGCACTGAGAATCTGCTCGCCACTGTGGGTGCAGAACCCTTCGTTGGCCAGAAAACCAAAGGCCTTGGCCAGGTCGACACAGGTCATGCTCAGCGCACAGTGATGAAAATAGCTGCGCAGTACATCTTCGACTTCACCATTGAAGTTGCCGAATGACTTCATCAGCCAGGCCGCCGCCGCATTGCGTGAGCGGTGCTGATACTCGGACTCGGCGACCTTGGCATCGGAGACGATGGTGCGGTTGCCGCACAAGCGGCGCACGAAGTCGCGCATCGACAAGGCAGGCGCGGCAAAACGGCCCTGATTGATATCACAAATCACCAGGGCGCCGGCATTGATAAACGGGTTGCGTGGTTTGCCGCGCTCGAACTCAAGCTGCACCAGCGAGTTGAACGGCTGGCCGGATGGCTCATAACCGACCCGCTCCCAGATCGCCTCGCCCGAGTGACTGATGGCCTGCACCAGGCTGAACACCTTGGAGATGCTCTGCACCGAAAACGGTGTCATCGCATCGCCGGCCTGATAGACCTCGCCGCTGTTGGCGTACACCGCAATACCGAGTTGATCGGGCCGCACCAGCTCCAGTGCCGGGATGTAATTGGCAACCTTGCCCTGACCGATCAGCGGACGGACTTCTTCGAGGATTTCGTTCAACAGCTCTTGCATGCAGGGCGCCCCGTGTTTTTGGGAGCGCACACTACACCAAGGCGCGAAGTTAAAACACCGCTCAATGCTGGTAATCGGTGCCGTGACGATCCAGTTCACGAATCAGCGCTTTCCAGTGTCGCTGCACACCCGGTCCGTTACCGTCCTTGAACACCTTGGCCTGCTCCTCGACCTTGGCCACCACCTGGGGCGGCGGCAGGATCAACTCGTCATTGCCAGCCGATTGCGCGGCGATCTGAATGTTGCAGGCGTACTCCAGCCCCTGAAGTTGCTGAAAGGCGTGTTCGACACTGACCCCGGCGGTCAGCAGGCCGTGGTTACGCAGAATCATCACATCCTTGTCACCCAGGTCGGCGATCAACCGCCCGCGCTCGTCCAGCTCCAGTGCCACGCCTTCATAGTCGTGGTAGGCCACACGCCCGGAGAAACCCAATGCATGTTGCGAGATCGGCAACAGGCCGCTCTTTTGCGCCGACACGGCAATGCCGTCGCGGGTGTGAGTGTGCAGCACAGCCTGCAGGTCCGGGCGTGCACCGTGGATCGCACTGTGGATTACATAGCCGGCGTAATTGATGCCCAGCCCGGTAGGGTCGTCGACGATGGTGCCGTCAATGTCGACCTTGACCAGGTTCGACGCGGTGATTTCATCGAATAGCAAGCCGAAGGCGTTGATCAGAAAATGTTCTTCAGGGCCCGGCACCCGCGCCGAGAAATGCGTGTAAATGTGGTCGGTCCAGCGCTTGAGTGCCGCGAGGCGGTAGGCAGCGGCCAGTTTGACCCGCACTTCCCACTCTTCGGCAGACACCCGCTCGCGCACGCTGCTTTCAGACGACGCGGAAGGTGGCTGAACCGGCAGGGCACTGACATTGCTCATGGTGAAACTCCTGAAATGGCTGCGTGAAGCACGTGCCACCCAGACTATGCGTATAACGCGATCTTTAAAAAGCACATTTTCTTCTAAGCTAATCATTAAAAAATAGAATATTAAAAATAATCTTTATGCTTAGATTCGCAGCGATACCGACCCCTTGCCAGGCGGAGGCCCTGATCCTGAGCTGCCTGGAGCCATTGATGAGCACACCCTTGCACCCCTCTGCCGACCTTGAACTGCAAACCGACGTGCTGATTATCGGCGGCGGCCTGGCCGGCACCTGGGCGGGCGTCGCGGCAGCACGCGAAGGTGCACGGGTGGTGTTGGTCGACAAGGGCTACTGCGGTACCAGCGGTGTAACGGCCACCGCTGGCCCCGGCCACTGGTGGGTGGCGCCGGATGCAGGGTTGCGTCAAGCGGCCATCGACAAGCGCCTGGCCACCGCGTTTGGCCTGGCTGATCCGCACTGGATGGCCCGCGCCATCGACACCACCTGGACCAGCCTGCCGGGCCTGCAGGGTTACTACCACTTCCCCACCGACGCCCAAGGCGTGACCCATTACCGGGGCCTGCGCGGCCCGGAATACATGCGCGGCATGCGCCGCCTGGCGCTGGATAGCGGCGTCACGGTCCTCGACCACAGCCCGGCCCTGGAACTGCTGCGCGATGCCCACGGCACCCTGGCCGGCGCGCGCGGCTGGCGGCGCCAGGCCGGCGGTCACTGGCAGGTGCAGGCGCCAGCGGTGGTACTGGCCAGCGGCGGCTGCGCGTTTCTGTCCAGCCTGCTGGGCAGTCACAACAATACCGGCGATGGCTACCTGATGGGCGCCGAAGCCGGTGCCGAACTGTCAGGCATGGAGTTCTCCAACTATTACTGCATCGCAGCGGCGGGCAGCAGCATGACCCGTTCGATGGTCTACAGCTTCGGCCAGTACTATGACGCCCATGACCGGGAACTGCCGATCAGCCAGGGACCGGGTTTTACCGAACAACTGGCCCGTGCGTTACTCAACGGCCCGGTGTACTGCCGCCTGCATCGGGTGCCACACGACATCCGCCAACAGTTGCCGACCATCCAACCCAACCTGATGCTGCCCTTCGACCGTCGCGGCATCGACCCGTACCGCCAGCGCTTTGCGGTGACCCTGCATCCGGAAGGCACCATCCGTGGCGTGGGCGGTTTGCGCCTGATCAACGAGGATTGCCAGACCAGCGTGGCGGGCCTGTACGCCGCCGGAGACGCCGCCAGCCGTGAGCCGATTGCCGGGGCGACCTCCGGCGGTGGCGCGCAGAATTCGGCCTGGGCGCTGTCGACCGGACAATGGGCCGGCCGCGCCGCCGCCCGGCACGCCATGCAGCATGGCCGCACTGGCGGTGCGCTGCTGGGCTTTGCCGGCCTGGGCCTGTATGCGACCGTTCAGGACAGCCAGGCCGTGATCCGCGGTATTCAGGACGAAGTTCATCCGCTGGACAAGAACCTGTTTCGTAGCGGCGCACAGATTCAACGCTCCTTGCAGGCACTGGACAACGTCTGGGACCAGCTCCGCCATGCGACTGCCAGCCCGCTCGGCAACCCGCTGCGCGCCCGTGAGCTGGCCGCCATGGCGGCCACCGCACGCTGGTGCTACCGGGCCGCCGAACAACGCCAGGAAAGCCGTGGCATGCACCAGCGCAGCGATTGCCCTGCCCAACTGGCGCGCTTC
Source organism: Pseudomonas sp. 21LCFQ010 (assembly GCF_024129905.1). Taxonomy (NCBI): domain Bacteria; kingdom Pseudomonadati; phylum Pseudomonadota; class Gammaproteobacteria; order Pseudomonadales; family Pseudomonadaceae; genus Pseudomonas; species Pseudomonas sp. 21LCFQ010. The sequence continues at coordinate 281,907 of NZ_JAMYDZ010000004.1, forward strand.
GACGCGCACTTGCGCATCGGCGGCCTGGACCACAACTGGCATCGCTTCGATGCCCTGCAACCCCAGCCTGCGACACCGCACTGCGCGCAAGGAGCCCCGGCATGATTGAACTGATCTTCAAAGACCTGTGCGACGGCTGCGGCACCTGCGTGCAGGTGTGCCCGACCAACGCCTTGACCCTGGACGCCGACGGCCTGCCAGCGATTGGCGACCAGTCGGCCTGCCAGACCTGCTTCATGTGTGAGTTGTACTGCACCCGCGATGCGCTGTACGTCGATCCCGATTGCAGTCAGCCACAAGTTCTGGACGCCGGGCAGATTCGCCACAGCGGCCTGCTCGGGCAGTACCGCCGTGATTCAGGCTGGCACGAATGGGCCGAAGACCCGCGCTACCAGAACCAGCACTGGCGCATGGACGCAATCTTCGCCCAGGCGCGCGCGACCCATGGCGGGCGGGATAAAGCCTGATGGCGAGAATGTTCAATTAGACTGGTGGGAGCAGCCGGCCGGCACTCCGGTTGCTGTGGTCCGGCCTCCCGGCGAAGACGGCGGTACATTCGCAGCAGATTTAGTGCTTTTACTGGCCTCTTCGCGAGCTAGCTCGCTCCCACAAAGGCATGCAGTGCTTATCTGAACAGTATTGGCTTGGCTGCGACACCTCAGACGCGGTCGAAACGAGTGTTTCAATGCCCGTTATGGTCCCACAGCCAGTCCCAGATCCCCGGCAGGTGCACGCCCCGTCCATCATCAGGTACGGTGCGGGCGGTGGCGGCGCGCAGTAATTGGGCCTGGTCGTCGTAGAACGGCTTGGCCGCCAGCGGCAAGCCATCGGCCCTGGCGCTGTCGATCAGGATCTGCAAGTACTCATGGATATGTCGCGCCGTATAACGGTTGACGTCATGGAAGGTGACCACCACCGGGATCGCGCCATCCACCGTGGGCAACTCGCCCTTGGCGATCCGCTCGCGCACTTGCGAGACTTGCAGCAGCAGGTTTGCGCGGCGGCGCGGGCTCATGTTGAAGCCGTAGATCTTGCCATCGTTGGCACTCAGGTCGGTGAGCAGCACTCGCAGCCCCTTCGCCCGGTAAGCCGCGAATGTACGATGGTCATAGTTCCAGAACGGCGGGCGCAGCAACGTGGCCTGCTGGCCACTTTGCTCAGCGATGATCCGCAGCCCGTCGCGTAACGACTGCTCCAGTTGCTCAGGGCTCAACGAGCGGTGGTTGGTGTGTCGTGGCGTAGCACTGTGAAAACCGAGAATATGCAGATCACGGCCTTCACGGCGCAGCAGTTCCCGGCCCGTGTCGCTGCCACCGCCACCGATTGCCCCGGTCTGGACAAAAAACACGGCCTTGATCCCGGGCATCACCGGGTTATCAGCCAGATCATCCAGGATTCGTGCGGTCGGGTTCCACCAGCCCGAGCCGCTGGGACCGTCGTCGAAGGTCAGCACAAAGCGCACTGGCGCCTGCTGGCTCAACTGGGTGCGGGTCTGTTCGGTAAGCGGCAAGGGCGGGCCGATGCAGCCCGCCAACAGGCAGACGGCCGACAGGCACAGGGCGTTCAAAACATTCATGAAGGGTCCGCGACAACCCCGCTCAAGACGGCTGAGCGGATGGCCGCACACACTAGCGACCCGGCCCCGCTAAAGCCAGTGTTTCATGCCCTGCCCGGACAGCTCGCGGCACCGTTGTTGAGGTTCTGCTTGACCACCTGATACTCCATGCTGGCTTTACCGTTGGTCCATTCCAGAATCATGACCAATAGCGAGTCAAAGTCGGTACCCGTCCAGTCGTCGATCAGGTTCATCTTCTTGCCGGAGGCCTCTTCGGCGACCTTGTTGACCAGCTCCGGCAGATAACCGTGGGACCAGGCGGTATAAATCGTCGCGTCGTGGTATTTGACGTCCATCAGTTCATGAGCCAGGTCGCTGGTGTCATTGGCGCCAAAATCGATATTCACCGGCAGGCCCAGTTTGATAGCACTCGGGCCGATGGTCATCAACGGGCGCACGTAACTGTAGGAATGATCGCCCTCGCCCTCTTCCACATGCCGGCCAGGGTCAGCCGCAAAGATGAAATCGGCCTTGCCGAACTCATTGGGCAACAGCTCGGCCAGGTCCAGGGCGCGGTTCAGACCCTGGCAGTTCAGTTGCCCCAGGCCCATGGCAGGTTTTTCGGCATGGCGCAGAAATACCAGGGTCTGGGTGCCATTCTTGGGTTCGGCCAGCACGCCGTCGCCGATGGAAAACCAGAAAATTGCCGAGGCCGTCAGAACGGCTGGCAGCGCCAGCCAGCGGCGCTGTCGCACGTTGGTCAGCAATGAGTTGAAACGGGTCATGTTCTCTGAATCCGATACAGGTTAGTCGGGTGCAATCTGTCCAGTCACTGCGGCAAATTTGCCAGACCTGGCGGGTTCACGAGTCCGTTCGAAGGCCGGTGCGCGATCCCTCGCACAGCCTGTTACCAAGGCTAATCGGGAGATGTTGCACAATGAAGAATGAGCGGGGGCATGGGCAACATTGCCCCCGGACAGACTCGATAAGCCTCTATGGGAGTCGGAAAATGCCGTTGTGTTGCACAACGGACGAAAAAAACCAGCCCCAGTTGTCAGTAAATATGACTATCCATGCTGAATGCGGGCGGCTTACTTGAGGTTTTTGACCCGGCTCCAGATCTTGTTGCGCAGCGCGTCAATCTCCGGATTGACCGGCTCGAGAACAAACATCCGGCTGATGGTGTCATCGTCGGGGTACACGGTCTTGTCAGACCATACCTCACGCACGATCAACGCATCGGCTTTCTCGTTGCCGTTGGCGTAGTGCATCTGGTTGGTGATTGCGGCGATCACCTCCGGGCGCAACAGGTAGTTCATGTACGCGTAGGCCGCCTTTTCATTGGGCGCATCCACCGGCATGGCGACCATGTCGAACCACATCGGCGCCCCTTCCATAGGCACCGAATAGAGAATGTCCTTGTGCCCGGCCTTTTCCGCGATCTCCTGAGCCTGATCGATGTCGCCGGAGAACCCCACTGCCACACAGATTTTTCCAGCCGCGAGGTCGCGAATGTAATTGTTGAGATGAAAGTAGCGCACATAAGGTCGCACGCTGGTCAGCAAAGCCTCGGCCTTGGCGTAATCTGCCGGCACCTCACTGTGCGGCGGCAGGTTCAGGTAGTTCAGGGCAATCGGCAGCATTTCCGGCGCGTTGTCGATGATCGCCACGCCGCACTGGGCGACCTTCTTGAGGTACTCGGGCTTGAACAGCAGATCCCAGGAGTTCACCGGCGGATTCTCGCCCAGCACCGCAACGATCTGCTCACGGTCATAGCCGATGCCGGTGCTGCCCCACAGGTAAGGGAAGCCGTGAGTGTTGCCCGGATCGTTGACCCGCAGGGCCTTGAGCAGCACCGGGTTGAGGTTCTTCCAGTTGGGCAACTGGCTGAGGTCGAGCTTCTTTAGCGCACCGGCGTTGATCTGCTGGGCCATGAAATGCACCGAGGGAAACACCACGTCGTACCCCGAGCCCTTGGCCAGCAACTTGCCGTTGAGTTCTTCGTTGCTTTCGAAGGTGGTGTAAATGGGCTTGATGCCGGTGCTGGCCTGGAAGTTCTTGAGGGTATCGTCGGCGATGTAGTCGGTCCAGTTGTGGACATTGACCGTCCCGGCCGCATGCGAGGCCGAGGCCGCCATCAGCAATCCCAGCATGGTGTACTTGAACATGGCGCACCCCTTCGACGTCATGCTGTCAGCTTGCCTTCTATCGACCTGCACAGCAACGAAAAAAGTACCGCCGCACAGAGCATCAACGCGGCCAGCGAACGGCGCAAACCGGACCGACGGTACGCAAGCCCACCCAAGCATGATTCACGTCAAAAAAATCGAACTTTTTGTAACCTCGGGATAAATATTTCGGCTTGTTTCATATGGCGGTGCTATCTTCATTATTCACCAAGACAAGCCTGACAATTGTGCCGGAAAATTCCGACAGCACCTCGGATAAGTGCTTGCTCAGCCACGTCTTGCCCTGCCACTCGCTGCATCGATGATGCGCGCATGATACAGGTGGGTCCCATGAACAAGGTCACGTTCCCCAACGCCTGCCAGCTCATGCGCTGGCATTTCCATCCGGTCGGTTTTGAAGCCACCATGGACGCGCCCAGCAGTATGATCGCCCGCCTGTTCGATCGCGCCAGCGGCCAGACCTTCGTGGCCATTGCCGGCCTGCCTTGCGCCACGGTTATGAACGCCCGTGACGTGGAAATCATCATCGAAGCCATCGAAGCAGAAATGGAGCTGTTCAGCCTGCCGGTCATGACCTCGCAGCTATCTTGAGCAACCGCCGGACCTGATCACACTTTGCCCAGCCGCTGGTCGTCGAAGTACGCCTGGTCGGCGGCCACCCGGTCCGAGGCTTTCGGGCCGTTGCCTTGGTCCTGGCTATCGATAAACCAGTAGCACTGGCGTACCGCACGGGTAATCGCCACATACGCCAGCCGCAGCACCTCGTCCTGCTGGGCCTTGTCGTACGCCTGCGGCTCGCCCTTATCGCCCAGTCCGGCAATCCGGTACAGCTGGTTTTTGGCCGGCGACTGGGTCAGGTGCTGGCAATCACCGAGCAAAAACACGGCATCAGCCTGCAAGCCCTTGGCACTGTGGTAACTCAGGGTTTTGATCTGCCGCGTTTGCGCGGCATCGGCCTGCAGCAATGCCAGCAGTTGCTCCGACATCCGCTGACGCTCGCTGCCCTTGCGGTATAGCAGCAGGATGCTGTCGCCCTGCTGCTGGTGAGCCTGAACCCGTTCGAACAGAACCTGGTCATCGCGCTCGAGCACGACCACCGGCCACAGTGTTTGCTGGTTACCGCTGGCCTTGGCCTTTTTGCCGGCAATCGCCGGCGCGGCGCGGACGATGTGTTCGGCGGCATCAATGATGTGCTGATGGCTGCGGTAGTTTTCGCTGAGCATTACCCGAGTGCTGGCCGGCGATGAAAACTCCTCGTTGAACGCCATGAAGTAATGCGGTGAACTGCCGCGCCAGCCGTAGATCGACTGCCAGTCATCGCCGACACACAGCAGCGAGGCATGATGGGCCCGGCGCCCCACATGCATGGCCGGGCCACGCCGACGGATTTCACGCAAACTGGCACGCAGCCAGGAGACGATCTGCGGCGACACATCCTGGAACTCGTCGATCATCAGGTGCGACAGCGGGCGCAGCGCTTCGTCGTCCAGTTGCGCAAGATTCTCCGGCGCAGTTTCGCCGAACAGCGCGAACATTCGGTTGTAAGTCATCACCGGTGGGGTCTGGTCCAGCAACTGCGACTCGAAGCGCTTCCAGAACAAGCTCAGGGCCTCGAAGAAAAACCGGTCCGGGTCATGACTGGCAAAACTCATCTGCGCCACTGCCGCCGACACGTCAAGCCCGAGGTTTTCGATGAAACCGGCGGCCAGCACAAAACAGTCGAGCAGCGGTGCGCTGGCCAGTTCACCCTTGACCTTGTACTCAAACCCCGGTCCGGCCAGCGCGCTGCCAGTGAGGTTGTGCAATAACTGGCTGCCCGCCTGATAGCTCTCGAGCCAGATCACCGGTTTGCTGCAAAACGCCTGAAACAGCGTGCGCTTGATCACCCCTTCGGCCCACAACGGCAGCTTGGCACCGGGGCGTTTGAAGTCGCGGTCTTCGCGCTCATCGCAACCGAGTATCACCCAGGCGTCCAGCTCGGCGGCGTAACCATGCACGTGAAAGGCATGGCCGTTGACCTGCAGGCTCTCGCGCTGCGGTGTGATCCCCGCAATCGGCCAGGCGCCGGCACGCCGCCATTGTGTCTCGACAGTGTCGCACCAGTCCTGGTCACGCTTGGCCGACAGCTCGGTCACTGCGGCGCGCTTCTGCACATCCGGGTGGTCGCGGTCGATCTCTTTCAGTTGCCGGGCCTGACGACACAGCGGCGCGATGACCTCACGAAAGCGCGGCTCAGCGGCGTAGAGGTCGCGATAGCACAGGTTCAGTTGCTCGCGCTGGGCATCGTTGATGCGCAGATCAAACGGGTTGCTATCGATCTCTTCGACGCCGGAACTCTGGCTGCCCAGCGTCTCGAAGGCTTGCAGATGCTCAAAGCCTGGCAGGCTGCGCACCAGCGGCAGGATGCGTGAATGAAAGGTGCGGACCAGCTCTCGCGCCTGACGGGCAGTCAGCGCATGGCCCCAGAGCGCCATGACCTCGATCAGCCGCGTCATGAAGTCCTTGCGCGACTCACGGGTGAAGGTCACCACGGTCATGCTGTCCAGTTCAAAACCCAAGTAGTGGGTGAGCAGCACAATGCGCAGCACCAGTGAGGTCGACTTGCCTGCCCCGGCGCCGGCGATCACGCAAGTCGCCGGGGTATCGCTGAGGATCATTTTCCACTGGGCGGCGCTGGGCTGGGCGTGGCTCGGCAGCTTTTGCGCCACGTCGGCCTTGATGCGCTTGATCAGCTCGGCGCTCAACGGTAAGCGCCAATCTTCAAACAGGTGATCCTCGACCTGCGGGCCGCGATGCGCTTCAGGCCGGGTATCGCGGATCAACAGCATGCGCCGGCCCTTCTCGATCCCGTCCAGATGCCCCTCGGCGTAGCCTTCATTGACCCCTTCGCCGTGCCCGGCCAGGTAACCGTCGGTATGTCCCTGCGCCCAGGACGCCTGGTGTTGCGCACCCAGACCGTTCAGGCCACGGCCCAGGGCACGGGCCAAGACACGCTTGAGCCAGGGCAACCGCTCACAGGCTTGCAGGTCGATATCCAGTTGCGGGGGCATTGCAGAAGGCAGGTGGTCAGACACGCGGTTTTCCGTGGGGTGGCTAAAATGCCGCCTATGGTGGCTAAAAACACGCGCAAGCTCCAGCCTTGGCTGTGTGCCACTACTCAGTACGTTATGTGTCGCTCCTGGGATGGCAGGCTCGACGGTCCGGCGTCAGACTCGGCTCATCGAAGCATAGGAACCGACGCCATGCACGACCAACAAATCCTGACCCACGCAACAGCGCTCACATTCGCCATCAGCCGGCTGCTGACCGGCTATCAGGGCGAGCGGCATGCCGAGCAGATCAAGGCCAGCGGCCAGCTCACGGCCGATGCGCAACTGAGCCTGGCGCGCCGGCCTGTGCCTGAGCAGGAAGACCCTGGCGTCATTGAGCATTGGCTGGCCACCAGCCTGGCGCTGGCCAGGCACAACCCGGCAGTTGACCATCCGTTGCTGGACGCCCTGCAAGCGCTGCTGGCGCATGCCCGCTGGATCAAACGCAGCGCGGCGCATGGCGAAGACCCCGCGTTTGTCGAACGCCATCGTCATGCGCTGCTGCTGGGCAACGGCAGCCCGGTGGCGTGCCCGACCCTGACCCTGGGCCTGGCCGTCATGGCGCCCGAAACCCGCTACCCCTTTCATCAGCATCCGCCGCAGGAGTTCTACATCGTGCTGTCTGAAGGGCAATGGTATCGCCAAGGCGATGGCTGGTGGCAGCCCGGAATGGGCGGGATGCTATGGAATGCCCCGTCTGTGGTGCATTCGATGCAGTCGGAAGACGCACCGTTGCTGGCCTTGTGGGGGTTGATGCACTGAATGAATGTCTGGCGGGCGGCCCGGTATGGGCCGCACCGCCCGAACTTCACCTCATCGTACAGCGATGGCCTCGTCGACCAAGGCCTGGGCTTCGCCGACCAGACGCTGCAGGTGATCGTTACCGATGAAGCTTTCGGCGTAGATTTTGTAGATGTCTTCAGTGCCCGACGGGCGTGCCGCAAACCAGCCGTTGGCGGTCATGACCTTGAGGCCGCCGATGGCCTGGTTGTTGCCCGGCGCATGGCTGAGGACCTGCTGGATCGGCTCGCCGGCCAGCTCGGTCGACTTGACCTGCTCGGGTGCCAGCTTGCCCAGCGCGGCTTTTTGCTGCGGATTGGCCTTGGCGTCAACACGGGTCGAGAACGGCTCACCCAGTTCGGCGGTGAGCGCCGCGTAACGCTGGCTCGGGTCCAGGCCGCTGCGGGCGGTCATTTCGGCGGCCAGCAAGGCCGGAATCAGACCGTCCTTGTCGGTGCTCCAGACGCTGCCGTCACGGCGCAGGAACGACGCGCCGGCGCTCTCTTCGCCGCCAAAGCCCAGGCTGCCGTTGAACAGACCGTCAGCGAAATACTTGAAGCCCACCGGCACTTCGTACAGTTGGCGGCCCAGACGCGCCGTCACCCGGTCGATCAGGCCGCTGCTGACCACCGTCTTGCCCACTGCCGCATCCGCGCGCCATTGCGGACGGTTCTGGTACAGGTAGTCGATGGCCACGGCCAGATAGCTGTTGGGGGTCATCAGGCCGCCCGTCGGAGTCACGATGCCGTGGCGGTCGTGGTCCGGGTCGCAGGCGAACGCGATCTGATAACGGTCCTTGAGGCCGATCAGGCTCTGCATCGCGTGGCTGGACGACGGGTCCATGCGGATCTGGCCGTCCCAGTCGACGCTCATGAAACGGAAGGTCGCGTCCACATGCGGATTGACCACGTCCAGATCGAGTTGGTAATGCTCGGCAATCGCCTGCCAGTAACGCACGCCAGCGCCGCCCAACGGGTCAACGCCCAGCTTCAGACCGGCATCGCGGATGGCTTGCAGGTCGATAACGCTGCTCAGGTCCGCCACGTAGGTGTTGACGTAGTCATGGCGATGGGTCGTGTCGGCGCGCAGTGCCTGCTCATGGCTGATGCGCGACACACCGACGACCTGCTCGGCGAGCAGTTCGTTGGCCTTGTTTTCGATCCACTTGGTCACGTCGCTGTCGGCCGGCCCGCCATTGGGCGGGTTGTACTTGAAGCCGCCGCTCTGGGGCGGGTTGTGCGACGGGGTGATGACGATGCCGTCAGCCAGGCCGCTGCTGCGCCCACGGTTGTAGCAAAGAATCGCGTGGGACACCGCTGGCGTCGGGGTGTACTCGTCGTTGTGCGAGATCATCACCTGCACGCCGTTGGCGGCCAGCACTTCCAGCGCCGTGGCAGCGGCCGGGGTCGACAGTGCGTGGGTGTCAGCGCCCAGGAACAGCGGGCCGTCGATGCCCTTGCTCTGCCGGTACAGGCAGATCGCCTGGCTGATGGCCAGAACGTGCCATTCGTTGAAGCTCAATTCAAAGGAGCTGCCACGGTGCCCGGAGGTGCCGAAGGCCACGCGCTGGGTGGCTACCGAGGCATCTGGCTGGCCGGTGTAATAGGCCGTGACCAGTCGCGGGATATCGACCAGCAGGTGCTCGGGCGCCAGCTTGCCGGCGAGTGGACTGATACTCATGCAACCTCCAAAGGGTAGATATCTGCAATTTTGTAGGAGCGACTAGGGGATCTGTTTCATCTGCGAAGCCTTCCCGGCTAAAGCCGGTCCTACAAGGTGCCGCAGTAACAATAGCAAGCGGCAGTTTACTGGCACTTTGACTGGCTTGCTCGGTTTTGATTCACCAAACCGTTGAGTTAATTGAGCCGCCACCAATCCGGCAGTAACCGTTGCACGCGGGGCTCGGCAAAGCGGTCGTCGATCAGCATCACCACGCCGCGGTCGTCACGGGTGCGGATCACCCGCCCGGCCGCCTGCACAACCTTTTGCAGCCCCGGATACAGGTAGGTGTAATCGTAGCCCGCGCCGAACAAGGCAGCCATGCGCTGTTTGAACTGCTCGTTGACCGGGTTGAGCTGGGCCAGCCCCAAGGTGGCGATAAAGGCGCCAATCAGGCGTGCCCCTGGCAGGTCGATGCCTTCACCGAACGCGCCACCGAGCACGGCAAAACCGATGCCCTGGCTGTGCGGGGTGAAGCGTTGCACAAAAGCCTGACGCTCGGTCTCGCTCATGCCCTTGGCCTGGCTCCACACCGGCAACTGCGGATGAAGCGTGCGCAGCAGCTCGAGCACCTGTTGCAGGTAGTCGAAACTGCTGAAGAACGCCAGGTAATTGCCAGGCCGTGCCCGATACTGCTCGGCCAGCAGCTCGACGATCGGCGCCAGTGATGCCTGGCGATGGTTGTAGCGGGTGGAAATGCGGCTGACGATCTGCACCTGCAACTGGTCGGGGTCGAATGGCGACTCGACGTCGATCCACACCGTCCCGGTCGGCAAACCCAATAGGTCGCTATAGAACGACTGCGGCCTGAGGGTTGCAGAAAACATCACCGTGCTGCGCGGCGCCTGCAAGCGCGGGCCAATGAAGCGCGCCGGCACCACGTTACGCAAACTCAGTCGCGAGCGGCTGCGCTGGCGACCAATGTCACGGCGGGTGATATCGAACAGAAAGTGCTCATCGAACAGCTCGGCGATACGTGCAAAGCCAATCAGCTCCAGATAAAGGTTCTGTAACCTAGCGTCGACCGCCAGTTGCGGGTTGTCGTTGAAGTGCTCGCTCAGGGCGGTGATACAACCGGTCAGGCTGGTGAGAAACTTCACCGGGGGTTGCTCATAGGCCTGGTACGCGGCGAGCTGGTCCTTGTTCAAGGCATTCCATTGACGGTTGAGCCGTTGCAGGGCTTTTTTGACCTTGTCCGGCGCGCTCGACGTCACCTCGGCCAGCGTGTGTTGGTCCAGGCTGGCGCTGTACATGCCCCGGCTACGCTCGACCATGTTATGAGCTTCGTCCACCAGCACCGCCACTTGCCAGCCATTGAGCTGGGCCAGGCCGAACAACAGGGCATTGAGGTCGAACCAGTAGTTGTAGTCGGCGATCACCGCATCGGCCCAGCGCGCCAGTTCCTGGCTCAGGTAATAGGGACAAACCTGATGCGCCAGCGCCACCGCCCTCACCCCGGCCTGATCCAGCCACGGCTGTTGCAGTGCGGCATGCCGCGCATCAGGCAGCCGGTCATAGAAGCCTTTGGCCAACGGGCAGGCCTCGCCATGACAGGCTTTGTCCGGGTGCTCGCAGGCTTTGTCGCGGGCCACCAGTTCCAGCACCCGCAGCGGTAACTGCGGCGTGTGCCGTTGCAAGGTATTGAGCGCGTCCAGCGCCAACTGCCGGCCGGGGGTTTTGGCGGTGAGGAACAACAGCTTGTCCAGCCCGCGCTTGTCGGTGCCGCAGCCGGGCATCGCCTTGAGCAGCGGGAACAGCGTGCCCAGCGTCTTGCCGATGCCGGTAGGCGCCTGGGCCATCAGGCAGCGGCCAGTGCTCACGGCTTTATAGACCGACTCGGCCAATACCCTCTGCCCGGCGCGAAACTCGGCATGAGGAAAGGTCAGCGCGGCCAGTGCCGCATTGCGGGTGGCCGTATGCCGGAGCTCCTGTTCGGCCCAGGCGATGAACAACTGGCACTGGTGCTCAAAGAACGCCTGCAGCTCTTTGCGCTTCAATACCTGACGGATCGGGGTTTCTTTTTCGCTGACCACGTTGAAGTACACCAGCACCACCGTGACCTGCTGCAGGTCGAGTTGCTGGCACAGCAGCCAGCCGTACACTTTGGCCTGGGCCCAGTGCAATTGCCGGTGGTTATCGGGCATGGCGGCGAGATCACCACGGTAGGTCTTGACCTCTTCGAGCTGACGCAGCACCGGGTCATAGCCATCGGCGCGGCCGCGTACTGTCAGCGCGCCGTAGTCGCCGCTCAGGCTCAGTTCGGTCTGATAGCGATCGCCGCGCCGGGCGGCTACTTTCTGATGGCCGACAATCCCTTCCTGGGCAGTGGGTGATGGTGTGAAGCGCAGGTCCAGGTCTCCGGTCTTGGCGGTGAATTCACACAAGGCACGTACCGCGACGCTGTAGCGAGTGCTGCTGGCGGGAACAGGATTTGCTGGAGATACGGCGGAATTCAAGCGCGGCTACCGGAGTGCGGGGCGGTCAGGAGACACTGGATGGCTGCACAGTACCCAGCCGACAGGAGGCTGGCAAATGGAAATGGATCGATGGTTCAGGGAAAGCCCCTCAATCTGATTGTGCATGCCCCCCCAGCATTCCAAAGGCTTCGCAGCTAAAGCTGCTCCTACGGGGCCCTGTGTTTACTGCGCGACAGCGCGACGCCGGGGCGACGGGTGATCTCCCGGCGAGCTGGCGTCGTAGCTGCTTTTTGAGCACGACACACATCCGCTGGAAAACCAGAAATCAGAAATTCGCCGGCGTGTTGGCGCTGATGATTTCGGCCTCGTCCTGACCGATGTTGCGAAACCGATGAGGCAAGGTGGTCGGGATGTAGTAGCCGTCACCGGGGCCGAGGGTGTGGATCTGGCCGTCAATGGTCAGCTCGATGGTGCCGCGGGTTACCAGGCCGCACTCTTCGCCTTCGGCATGCACGATCGGTTCGTCACCGGAGTCTGCGCCGGGCGCGTAGAGTTCGCGCAGCAGGCGCATTTGCCGCTCTGGCAGGGTGGCGCCGATCAACAGCAAACGCAGGCCGTCGCGGCCCAGGTCGGGCTGGTCACCGGCGCGGAACACATAACGCTCGTTGACCTGCCCCGGCGGCTGATCGAAGGTGAAGAACTCCGCCAGGCTCATGGGAATGCCTTCGAGCAGTTTTTTCAGTGAGCTGACCGAGGGGCTGACGCGGTTCTGCTCGATCAGCGAGATGGTCGCGTTGGTCACGCCGCTGCGTCTGGCGAGCTCGCGTTGTGACAGTTTGTGGCTTTCGCGAACCAGCTTGAGTCGTGCGCCTGTGTCCATAACCGCCTTTTCTGGAAACAATTGATCAAAGCCGGGTATTAAATCACGAATCCCCGGCTGCACCGCATCCTCATACCAGATTGCTCACCACCCGCAGTGCCAGGCCTTCATAGGCATCCAGATTGATGGTGAATTCGCCCTGCTCGGTCAGGTCGCCTTCGACCCGCTCGTTGATGATGTCGACCACCGGCCCAGGAATGATATCTGCCGGCAGGTGCAGGGTTTCGGTGATCGGCTGGTTGCTGAAGTTCAGCGCCGTGATCTGGGTGCCCTTGGCGGCGGGCAGTTCGTGGACCATAACCAGCAAGCCGGGGTGTTCGACATCGGGAATCAGAATCTGCTTGCTGGCCGCAATATCGTAGGCGCGGCGCACCGCGAGGATTTTTTTCAGTTGCGAAGCGAACGAGTCTGGCCGTTGCAATTGCTCGGCCAGGCTGCCGTACAAGGCCCGCGCCTTGGGCATCCCGCCCCGCGACTGCTCGGCCTCTGGGTCAAGGTCCACCAGGTCATAGGCGCCACGATGAATCCAGCGGGTATCGCCATCGCGCATCAGGTGTTCAACCTGTTCGGCGGCCAGCGGCAGCGCGCCGACCAGGTCCCAGCCTGACAGCGCGAATACGCCGGGCTGCATGGCATTGAACATCACCAGCAGCAGATGGATGTGCTGGATCTGGCGGATATCGTCCTCGGTAATGGTTTCCAGATCCCGAATGCCCAGCGCTGCGGTGATGATGCTCGCCGTGGTGCAGGACACACCGTTGGTGACGAACTTGAGGTTGTACGGCGCATGCTCACCCGCCAGGCGCTCATACATCTCTTCACGGATGTGCTCACGCAGGATGTTGCCCGGAAAGGTCTGGCCCTGATAGTGGTAGGTGTCGTGGGCGTGCAGGGTCCAGAAATGCACCAGCTCCAGAGTCAGCTCATCGTGGTTTTGCAAGGCATGAATCAGCGAGGCCGGGTCGATGCCGAACGCATGCACCTGGCGCAGCATCAGACGCAGGAATTCGGTACTGCCGGTCAGCAAGGCATGCTGGTAGGCCGGGCGGTTGATGAAGTCGTAAGACAGGTCGGCGCCGCCATGGGACATCGCCGCAATGTCATCGACGGTCAGGTTCAGCTCCTGAAAGCTGAAGCCGCCGGCCTTACGGATTGCGCCACCGAGCAATTGGTTACCGGTGATCGACAGCGGATGGCTTTCCGACCAGGCCCCGCCTTCAAGCTTGCGCTCCACCCCGAGAAAACCGTTGGCATCCAGCCGCAACACGCGCGCGCCCATCACATCGATGGCGTGCAGCGCATCGCCGATAATCATTTGCTGCGCGGCAAAGCTTGGGTCAAGCCAGTTCAGTGATGGCTGGCCCTCCTTGAAGTAGTGCAGGTACACCCAGCGGCGGGCCTTGCCGTCGACCCCGACCACCACATCAGTGGCACTCCAGTCGGTTTCCTTGACTCCCGGCTCGAAGAAGATCACCCGTTGTAACTGACCAACGATGTAATGCTTGTCACGTAACAGATCGACGGTTTCCGGCAGCAGGTTGACTGCATCACGGCCCTGAGGCACGTCGGGCAGCAACGGCCAGTCCTCTTCGCGTATTTCGACCATGTGGTAAAGGCCGGGATAATCCTCGTAGGCCATCTCGGCCAGCCGAAAGTCCGCGCCTTTGCCGGTGTGCGATGGAATCACATCATCGACCACCACGGCATTGTGCGCGGCGGCAATACGGCTGAGATTGAGCAATTGCGCTTCATCGCCCAGGTCCGGGTCGATACCGAAGCTGATACGGTCGAAGTTGCCATCGACACTCGGGGTGCGCTCATAACCCTGCAAGCCCCCCGACAACTTCAACGGCCCGTTATGCACGCCCTGAATACCGATCTCCGACAACGCCCGCCACAACGACTCATCGCCCAAGGCTTCAAGCACTGAACCGCCGTCGCGAGTGATCATCGAGGCCGGATAGGCGGTGAACCATACTGAAGCAATCGCCGTGGCGTCGCGTGGCCGGGCCTGGGCAAACGGCCGCTGCCAGAGCCGGCCCTGACCGCCATAGGTCTTGGCCCGTTGGCGTGCCGCATTGAGCATCGATTGGTCGACCAGCCAGTCCACATACTGCTTGTCCGGTTTCGTCATGGCGTCCATTGGTCCGTTCAAAGTGCTATGACCAGGGCCGTTGGCCCCATGAAATCTTGCCTACTGTGTATGAGCCCTGTCGGCAGTATTCGTTGCATCGGGTTTGTCAGACCGCGTCTGCCGTCTGCTTGCCGCGCGCCTGAAACACCGAAGACTTTTTCAACGCGTCGATCACCACTGTCGCCGCGCTGGACAGCAATGAGGTGGGCCGCGCCACCACGCTGATTCGCCGCGTGACCGGCACCGGCAAGGTCAGGTATTCAAGGCCGGGGTTGGGCACCGGCAATAGCGCACTGGGCAAGACGGTCAGGCAGTGGCCCTTGATCACCAGATCCAGCAACGTGTCCAGGCAGCTTAGTTCGCCGCGATGGCTCAGGCGTAACTGCGCGCTGGCCATCTGGCTGTGCAGCCGCTCCTGGCCGGGATGGCGCCAGGCGACATAGCGCACCGAGCGCGCCAGATCGCTCAAGGGCGGCGAGGTTTTACACAGGTGGCGGGCGATGACCAGCACGTAGTGGTCGGACCAGCGATGGTGTTCGATGTGCTGCTCGTCAAGCACGGTGCTGGGCAGAATCAGGATATCGGCCAGCTCACGCTGCAAGGGGTCAAGGCTGGGATGCGGGTCGTTGCTATGCAACACGCTCAACTGGATATCGGGGTAGTTGCGGGCGAGAAAATCCAGAGATGCGCCGAGGTTGGTCTCCTGGACATGGGTGCTGTAATGGATGGCTACACGGCCACTGACTCCATTTTTTTTAGCTGCTCCAGAGTCGCCAGCATATTGCTCAGGTTCTGGGTGATGATCTGCCCTTCCGGGGTCAGGGTGCAGCCGGTGCGGCTGCGAATGAACAGGCGTTTCTCGAAGTAGTCTTCGACTTCCTTGATGGCGTAGCTGATGTTCGACTGGCTGCAACCGAGGATAGCGGCGGCTTCCGAGAACGAGCCATGCTGCGCGACGGTTTGAACGATCTTGAAGAAATGGGTTTTCATGGTTCCTGCACTCTGCATGGCAAGGGGACGCAGGCCTGTAATCAGGCAATGGGTAAGGAAGCTGGCTGAGTGACCCGCGCCCCGGACGAAGTCGTGACAACGGCGAGCAGGCCAGAGCGTGCGAGCTTAATCCGCGAGAGTCTGTAGCAGATGGCGCGAGCTTGCCCGGCGGCGCCGGGCAGGAAGTGAGCGTTTCAGTCGTTCTCGGTCCAGTCGAAATCCATCTGCAGCGCAGTACGCTCGGCCAGGGCACGGTTGTGCAGACGCTCAACCAGGTGCAGGCTCATATCGATACCGGCAGAAATACCGGCCGAGGTAATGAACGCGCCTTCATCGACCCAGCGCAGGGTGCTGAGTACATCGACGGCAGGAAACATTTCCTTGAGGTCAGCGATATCTTCCCAATGGGTGGTAACCTGCCGACCGTTCAGCTTGCCCGTCTGTGCCAACAGAAATGCACCGGTACACACCGACGCCACCAGGCGGTTGGGAATCGCCTGATCGCTGATCCAGTTGATCACGTCTTTCTTTTCCAGCTCAGCGGTGATGACCCCGCCTGGCACGATCAGGCAATCCATGCCGGGGTGATCATGGATCGAGTAGTCCGGGTCGACCTTCAGCCCTGCCCTGGCACGCACCGGCGCGGTGCTGCGACCGACGGTGAACACGTTGAACAGCGGCTTGTCGTCGCGGCTGTTGCGGCTATGCATGCGGGTCGCGGTGGTAAACACTTCGTAGGGACCGGCAAAGTCCAGGACTTCGACGTCGTCGAACACGTAGATGCCGATATTGAGTGTCATGTGAGGCGGGCTCCCTTGGTAAAAACTGCACAGCAGTGACAGGGGCCAGATTACTGAGTAGCATCAGACGCAACTACTGTCGGTAACGCCAATATCCGGTCACATCGCGCCATGAAGAATCATCTCGTCGTCGCACTCATCTATAACCAGCTGTGCACCTTCGAATTCGGCTGCACGGTTGAGGTTTTCGCCCTCAAGCGCCCGGAGCTGGGCGTAACCTGGTACGAGTTCGCCACCTACGCCGTGGACGAAGGGCCGATCACCGCTGCTGGCGGTATCACCATCACGCCGACGGCGGGCGATGTGTTGCTGGAAAATGCCGACACCATCATCGTGCCCGGCTGGCGCGGGGTTGAGTCCGAAGTGCCACAAAAGCTCATCGACCAGTTGCAGGCCGCCCATGCGCGCGGCGCGCGGATCTGCTCGATCTGCACCGGCGCCTTCGTGCTGGCCGCTGCGGGCTTGCTCGACGGCCACCGGGTCACCACCCACTGGCGTTTTACCGACCTGCTGGCCAGCATGTACCCGGAACTGACCATCCAGCCCAACGAGCTGTATGTCGACGAAGAAAGCATCGTCACCGCTGCCGGCTCTGCGGCCGGCCTGGACATGATGCTGCACCTGGTGCGCAAGGACCACGGCGCCAAGGTCGCCAACATGGTCGCCCAGCGCATGGTCATCCCGCCACACCGCGAGGGTGGCCAGTCACAGTACGCCACCCGGCAACTGGTCAGCACCAGCGACGCGCCGATCTCCAACCTGATGGACTGGATCCGCAGCGACCTGCAACGCCCCATCACCATCAAAGACATGGCCGACAAAGCCGCGGTCAGCACCCGCACCCTGCACCGCAGCTTCATGGACTGCACCGGCCTGACCCCGTATGACTGGCTGTTGGGCGAGCGCGTGGCGTATGCCAAGGAACTGCTGGAGTCGTCGCGGGTGCGGCTCAGTGAAGTGGTGGAAAAGACCGGGTTTGGTTCGGAAGAGTCGTTCAGACGGCATTTTCGCAACCTGGTCGGGGTCAGCCCGACCAGTTACAGGAAGCAGTTTGCGCGGGCTTGAGGTTTAAACATAAAACTGTTCGGTAGACCGGTAGGGGGCTCCATGGGGCCCTGCAAGTTGTTCGGTTTGTCTGTGGGCATGCCATAGCCCTCGTTGGCTAGCGGAGCACTGGCCGACGACGCTCATCAAATCGGCGTATTAGCCACTACTGGAGTATCACGCGTACTCGGTGGGGGGTTGGCTTGCCGACGGGTGCGCGGTCCTTATCCCGGCAGGATTGGTTTCAGCAGCGATACCTTGGCCGGCCCACTTGGCCAGCACTTGCTCTTATCCCTCGTGTTTAGCTAACCTGCGCGCCGCTCGCCGCCAAATCGGTGAGTCGGGTTTGGCGACCTGAAAGGTAATTGGTAAAGCAGCGTTGCGTGACGACTGCGGGTTTTCTCGCGTCTATCGTCCGTGTTATGGCGTCTGTGCGTGGGAGACCTTCGGGTCTGCCGGGTTTACCTTTTACCTCGGTTCGCCAACCCGCGCACAGCCGCCACCCTTACTCGTTTGGCGACGGGTTTCAGGTGGCCTTTACGCTAAAAGGAAACTTGAATATGCATACGTTAGATCCCATGGCCCCGTGCCATGACCATTTCGAAGCCGTCCTCTTCTTCCGCCACCACCGTCTTCTGCGCGCCGTCTACCGCGATGCCCAGGCGTGGTTTTGTCTGCCCGATATCTCGCGACTGATGGGCGCCCGGCTGGATGAGCGGGCCACCGTCAAGCTTGATCCCGACCAGCGCCGCATGGGCTGGGTAGAGGCTCATGGCCGTCTGGAAAAGTGCGTACTGGTCAGCGAATCGGGCGTCTATGCCCTGCTGATTCACCACTACATCCCCGAGAACCGTTCCCTGCGCCAATGGCTGGCCCATGAAGTGCTGCCGCAACTGCGCCGCCTGGATTACGGCGCGGGTGACGAACCGTGCCTGACCCGCCTGAACTGGCTGGGCAGCTCGCTGCTGATGCTGCACTGGCGCGACAAGTCCTGGGTGCGTTGGGAAGATATGCCGCAGGTGCTGCCTCACCTGCCCGTCCGCAGCCCGGCTTATGGAACCGGGTGCTCGGGTCATTGCGGTCTGATGACCGTCGCTAAGCCCAATACTGTTCGGTGACACCCTGCATACCTCTGTGGGACCTTGGTAGCGAAGAGGCCGGTAATGTTCTTGCATCTATTGCAAATGTGCCGCCCTCTTCGTTGTGGTTCAGCACTCCGATAAACGGAGCGCCGAGCGGCCACTCTCTCCGGGTTGGCGGTTCAGCTCGATAGCGTCGCGTCGCCTCCCCAGCCAAATCAAACGCCATACCGAAACAAACCAGCGTTTTACGCTGTGCCCCCAGCTCGCTACGCAGCCATGCTGGAGTTGATCGACAATATGCGTCTTGCTGAAATTGTTAAGTCTCGGCAAGGTGAGCCTGCGGTAACCGTCGAGATTCACGATTTGATTGCTCAAGCCGCCAGTGATGCCGATGGTCGTCTTTGAGTTCAATATCAAAGTCTTCAAAGAGTCGAGCACGCTGGATGCAACAATCCACCAATACAGCGCTCAAAGCGCAAGACCGCCAGCCAAATCTGCAATATCCGCCGCAACATCCCCTGAGCAGGCAGCGCCCACCCGCATGCGGCGCAGCATCTGCCTGACGACCACCACTTCCCGGGCCACCACCGCTGACTCGTCGTAATGCTCGTCCAGTTCATGGTTCAGCAGGTCGACATTATTTAGCGCAGCATTGGCCGCCGCCTGTAAAAGCTCGGTGTCTGGCTCATGAGCGAACGACAGCAGATACCACAAGGCAATCATCAGGTTCTGGGCATAGGCACCCTCCTGCTGCGCATACTCGTCAGTGTCGGGAATCGCGGCATAGACTTCGCCAATGCCAAGCTCCACGCCCGCCGCACTTCCCGCAACAGCAACGCTGAGTTGACGCACAAACAGGTCCTGCAGGTTGCTTTGATAGCGCTGATCAAAGCTGCGCACCAACCTGAACTGACGGTACAGATAACTGGCTAACAAGCGCCTGGCCTGATCAGCGCTCAGTGCGCGAACCTCTTTATCGATCAGCGGATTTTCGAAAACCGGCTGCCATTGCATTCGCAGTATCCAGTGAGAAATGTATGACTCTGGGCTGGCGGCGCAGAGAGCCTGCGCCTTTGCCACGGGCGATCATGCCACAGACACAGCGCATCCGAGGTTAATCACCTACGCAAACTGGCTGGTATTCCCTCTGTAATCAGGCCGAGTCCTACCAAGTCTCTCCACTTCTCCTACAGCGCTCTGCGGACCTGAGCAGGCACTATCCAGCGCTCGCGCTTCACTGCTTTACCCTTGATGCCGCAGGACGCTCATGACCAGAAAATATGGAACCGCTCGCCAACGTTGCGCCAGTGAGTTCGACAAAAGACCACTGTCCGGAACCAGCCTGTGCCCGTTCAAAGGGCCGAACATTGCTATCGTCCCGGTACGTTACGCTCTGGACCGCTCGCGCTACGATCCGGCGCCCGAAGCCCTCAAGCCGCTGGCCAGAGCCGGTAAATGGGCACGCCTGCCGCCCCTGAAGAGCCGCAGCTACACACTGCGCCAACTGTACGATGGTTACGTGTACGTATACGACGAAACCGCCGGGACGCTACACGAATACCTCTACACGGCCAGCGATGCTCACCTTGCGCGTATCACCTGGACCCAAGCCCATCTGGGCCAGGATGAGCGTAGCGGCGCAGCCAACTCCCAGCCCTTCCTGCTTTACCCGCGTAACCACGTGCTACACATTGCCTATGCCCCCTTGCAATGGACCTGGCGTATCTGCGAGCACATGCGCTCGAACGCGGTCGGTCGCAGCCAGTGGATGAAACGCCTGGACCTGGGCAGCTACTGCATCACCCTGAACGAGCCTGACACGTTACCGCTCGCACAGCTTGCCAGTGCGGTAGCCGATATCGACCCTTGCAAGGTGAATGAGGACCTGCGCTTCAGCGACTCGGCACTTCCCAGCTCGCAGCCACCCTTTAACCGGCAAGACGGCAGTAGCCCTTGGGTGCCACTGGGCGCCGATGTGCATTGGCTGGGCAGTGTCGAGGACAAGGACAGCTCATTGCTGATCGCTCTGGATGCGCCGCTGTCCATACTCGAAGACCTCGGCATGCAATTATTGGCAGACCAGGCGGCTTACCAGAGCTGGCTGAGCCAACATGAACACAAGCTTCGCATGGCCAGCACGGTGAGTCAGCTATGCGGCGTCAGCGATGATACCGCCAGTCTGCCCGAGTCAGTTCGGGACGATCCGGCCCTCAGGCAACAATACCTGCTCGACGTGGAGGCCTACTTCAGGGAACGGCTCATCGACCAGGCATCACTGGCGGGCAGTGCTTCGACTTCAAGTTTTAGCCTGGTATCGGAAATCAAATCGGCACGGATGCACCGTGAACTGATTCAGCGTTACGGCAAGGTTCCTGACGACCAGTTGCAAGCCTGGCAAGCCCGAAAGAAGTGGCGCCGCGAGGTCGATCTCAAGGCTGCACGGCAGCACATCATGCAGCAGCAGCCAGAACATGACCGGTTATTGCGACAAGTCCAGAATACCCAGGCAGACATCAAGCAGTGGGCGATCCAGATCGGCCTGGAACCGCTGCGCCTGCACTGCGATACCGGTAATCCAAAGCACCTTTTACTCCTGCAGAACAGCTTTGAAGAGTTGCTGAGCATCCTTACGCAAAGCCAGGGAGCAAACGAATGGCTGGCCGATCAGGAGCAGAACGCCTCAACCTTGTTCGGCACCTTGCGATATGGCTTCTCCCCGGCCCTCAAGGAGGCGCTGCAGGCCGAAGCAGACAAACTGCTCAATGGCTTTAACGACCTGACCAACCTCGCCACCCGCCTCGGCGAGCTCAATACAGTGCTCAACCACCCGGACTTTGCCGATACCGCCTGGATGAAAGCGCTGCAGCAACCGGCCCGCGATACCTTCAACACCCTGCGCGAACTGGCCCGAGGCGCGGGCAAACAGACCGCCGAAGCCATTCTGATGGCCTGGCTGCCCATCGACAGCCAGCGGGCCATGGGTAAACGCAAGGATCTGCCAGCATTGCTGCGCAGCCTGCTGATCGGGCTGGTTCTGGGCAATGCCCCGCAACGGCTGGTGATCGATGCCCGGATAGGAAGCGAGGTCAGGACATGGCATGCCAACTGGAACAGATTAAACGCCAACCTGCGCACCCTGTATTCGCACTGGAACTCCCCGCAGGAACGTGGACAGCGCAAACATCTTTCAAGCCTGTTGCAACAGGAACGTGACCGGTTACGCGCTCACGAACTGAAATTACCGCTGATCATCGACTTTCAAGACAACCAGTACGCACGCCTGCTGCGCGACAAGATCCATGATTTCTTCCACTCCGGCAAAGACATTGCCAAACACTGGAATGCAGAGGCCAGGCGCTGGGTACAACAAACAGGATTGCACGGCTCAGGTATCGCATGGGGCGTGATCATGCTCAATTTCATCAACACCGCCCTGGTCTGGGAGGAGGTCAGCCGGGATGGACAGCTCAACAACAAAGACCTGGTCAAGGTGGGTTACAGCCTGGGCTACACACTGAATCTATTGATGGCGGTATATGTCGAGGCACCGTGGGAGGTTGTCAAGAACGCCAAGCCGGTGATGATTAACCGGAAAAACGTATCGATTCTGGAGCGGTCTGCGGCTTTCTGGAAAGCACAAGGCAATACGCATTGGAGCCATGCAATTAAAGAATTCAGATCACGTTTACTCATCATGGGTGCTCTGGGCATCGCTGCAGCATCTCTTGAGCTATGGGATCTGAACGATGATTACACGAATGCAAAATCAGACGAAGAAAGAGATGCCATTACAAAAAAAGCGAATGGCATTTACATGATGGGCGGCGGTGCAATTGCACATGCCCTTTCGGCAGTAACAATCGCAAGCAGACTTAGAATATCAGCCGCCTTTGTGATGGGCGGCTTATTTTCAGCCTTTATGTTTATAGGCGGCTTTATTTACCTACTTGGAAGCATTGCCCTTAACAAAACCAAACAGGACTCTGTCGGGTATTGGCTGAGGAAATGCACTTGGTCAATAACCCCAAAAGCTCAATACCCCGAAACGCCACAGGGTCATGCAGACGAACAACGTGCTTTTTATGAGATTCAACTGGCGCCTCGGGTACTCGTAAAAAGCACCCACGAAAGGACCTACATGGGCATGGCGGACTCGCATCTTAAACTTAAGAACGGGGCTTGGGTACAGATTCAGTTTCCGAGTGCTGTACGAGGCACCCTCGTTCTGTTTGAAGCCATGAGCAGCGGCAGACCCCTGCCACTCCTACCAATAAAACCCGGCAAGCATCCTATCAGAGAGACGTTTCAGGAAAATGGTCTATTTTATAATCTTGAACACTGGGACAAAGTTGACAACCATCAACCTGTATTCAAATACCCAATACTCCACTTCCCGTTACTGCCTGCCGATGATGACGTCATCTGGCAAACCTGGGTACCACTAGACGCAGAGGCGGACTTTCTAGAGTTACAGATCTGGTATCCCATTGACGCTTACCACCCATCCCCTGAGGACACTGGATACCTGTATCAAATGGAAATATCACCGCATTCCAATAGCGCCATTGACGGGCTGCTAAAACCTAAAACCTTAATGAAAGATACCTCTCGCTCGACCGCTCTGCCTCTGATCATTGCTCCCTGAAACCAAATATAATCACCCACTGACACACTCGAAAATGAAGTATGACTGATCATATATCAACCTCTGAAGCCACATTAAAAGACAATCAACCCCTCACAAGAATGACATGGTCAGACCGTCGTACTGACGCCCCACCGAACGAGAAAGCAAAGTTTGTCTTTACCTATTTTTTGGCGTGGCTAGCTCAATGTAGCTTTATAACCTGGGTTTTTATAGATAATCATGACGACACATTTCATCTATGGATAACCGGACTCATCGTCACTACAATTTGCTCATGTGCATTTGCCTACGAGATGCTTAGAAAAACACAATTCTCATACATCATCCACACCTCACACGGCGAAGAAACAAAGCAATTAAAACACTCTCCCCACACCCGCTTTTTCTTCAAAACCTTTGCAAATTTCGCCATCCTGACATTGATCGGCGCCGCCATCTACTTCATGTCTTTTTTACCCTTCCTCATTTTTTTCATCGTTTCCTTACCGACCCTAATGCGCCTGAAAAACTGGCAGCCACCCCCTGCCGAGCATCACACCAGCGAGCCTTGGTCGCAGTACCACTTGGTCACAGTGGACCGTAAATATTCAATCATCGTCCTGCATGTAGAGAACCCGACGGTGGGCTTCGAGACCCGCTTCCCCAACAAGGCATTGTTCGAGCAATACCTGAC
This sequence comes from Pseudomonas sp. 21LCFQ010, assembly GCF_024129905.1. NCBI lineage: Bacteria > Pseudomonadati > Pseudomonadota > Gammaproteobacteria > Pseudomonadales > Pseudomonadaceae > Pseudomonas > Pseudomonas sp. 21LCFQ010. The sequence continues at coordinate 305,907 of NZ_JAMYDZ010000004.1, forward strand.
TTTTCTGCAAACGGTCCTGCCGCCCACCGCGCAATACACCGAGAAAGTCTGGGAGTGGTGATTAACGCCCGAAAGGCGACAGTGTGCGGCTTGAGCAGGTTCACGGCTGAAGCTGGTGAAGATCTGATCTGGCAAATATGGGTACCTAAGGTGGCTGACTCTAACGAAATCGATTGTGGAACCCAGAGGCGAGCTCAACCCTTGCGAACGTGACATTGGGTATCTTTATTAAATCAAAATTTAGTACACCGAAAATAGCGCTATCGACAGCATGAACGATAGCAACCTCCTCATAAAGAAGCGTCAATGTCGTCAGACAGCATTATCCATCTTCGTTGCACCAGAACACAACTCAACCTCACTCCACTTACCTCTTCGACCGACCGAGAAAACCGGCACTATGCAATACGTCCCAACCCCATCACCCCGACCACAACTGACTTTACTCGCCCCCACTCTAGAATGGTCAATGATAAGGACAGCGATCTCCCCTGCGGGCGTAAAGCAACTGGTGCTCATCCATAGCGTTTTTCTTCTGCTCGGTATGATATTTGTCGCCGCAGCTTTCTGGGATGACTATAACGAACACACAACACTTCTGCTCTACAGCTGCTTGGGGGTGGTTCTTATGTGCCTGCTGTCTGGCGCTTTGTTCACGCAGAAAACCAAGTTCACTTACAAGATTTGCGCCTGCCAAGGTACAGAATCCAAACAGCTTTACTTCCCAGCCAGCACCAAAAGCATTTTCAACTGGACTGTCAATATCGGTGCCTTACTTGCCGTTGGTGTCGCCATCTATACAGCGTCTTTTTTAACCTTGCTGATTGGAGCCGTATTTCTGGTGCCTCAGGGCCTGCGCCTGAAAAACTGGCAGCCACCGCCTGCCGAGCATTACACCGGTCTGCCTTGGTCGGAGTACAACTTCGTCACCGTAGACCGCAAATACGCGATCATCGTCGTGCATGTGGAAGACCCGACGGTGGGCTTCGAGACCCGCTTCCCCAACAAGGCATTGTTCGAGCAATACCTGACTTTTCTGCAAACGGTCCTGCCGCCCACCGCGCAATACACCGAGAAAATCTGGGAGTGGTGACAGCTCCAGTGACCACGCAGACTAATGCCCGAAACGCGATATTCCACGCCCCTACTTCGCAAGACAGGCGCTGGCGCGCTCCTTACGCTGGACACACCTTGCAGACACTCTGCCGCGCGCAAACGTCCATGTGTTCCTCCAGCCAAGAGTCCGCCATGACCAGCCAGACCGCTATTGCTGAGTTATCCAGCCCCAACCCGACCCGTGCCGATCGGTCGCGGCAGTTCACTGCTAATGCTGCACTGGCGCGACAAGTCCTGCGTGCATTGGGAAGACATGCCGGAGATTATTCCGGACGCGGCAGCACGCCTGAGCAGATTTTGGAACCGGATGCTGGCTTCGCTGAAGATTGGCACATGCTGACCGGTACAACTAGCCCGCCTCCAGCCGCAAAGATGTTTCGAATGCGGGCTGAGCCATTGAGCAACTGCAATGGTTCACGGTTGAAGCCATTCTTTCAACTTGACATCCTCCCCGCCCTAAAGGGCGGGGATTCCCACAACTGGACGCTCATGCCCGAGCGCGAGAATGTTTTTTGCGGCGTTGACGTCGCGGTCGTGGGTGACACCGCACCCACAACAAGTCCATTCCCTTATTCCAAGCCCTGCGATACCTCTCGGCCTCGAGTCCGGCAATTGCTTGCAGCTCGAACAGGTTTGGGTGGTGTTTCTCTCGCTGACAACCTTGAAAACCGTGCCTGCGTGATCGCATTTGTATTCCAGCATGGTTTTCAATTGGCCCCAGCCGGCGTCCAGTA
>NZ_JAMYDZ010000040.1:0-35739 GCF_024129905.1 Pseudomonas sp. 21LCFQ010
AATGGACCTGCGTGTGCTGCGGTACAGCCCACGACCGTGATGTAAACGCGGCCCGGAACATTCTTGCGGCGGGGCATCGCCGTCTAGCTGTAGGAATCCCCGCTCTTTAGGGCGGGGAGGATGTCAAAGGTGGAGGTCGATCACCGACCGCCTGGGCCGCCGCAAGCTATTCTTCATCACCCTGTTTGTGTACATCGGCGCCACCGCAGCCACGGCATTTGCCTGGAATTTGTGGAGCTTTCTGTTGTTTCGCTTTCTGACCGGCGCGGGGATCGGCGGCGAATACACGGCCATCAATTCGACCATCCAGGAGTTCACCATCCAGGAGTTCACGCCGGCGCGTTTTCGCGGCTGGGTCGACCTGACCATCAACGGCACCTTCTGGATTGGCGCAGCACTGGGCGCGGCAGGTTCGATCGTGCTGCTCGACCCTGATTTTGTCGGCAGCGAAACTGGCTGGCGGCTGTGTTTCGGGATCGGCGCTATCCTGGGGCTGTTGATTGTGTTCATGCGCCTGTGGATTCCGGAAAGCCCGCGCTGGCTGTTGATTCATAATCAGCCCGAAGCCGCGCGGCGCATTGTCGAGACCATTGAACGCCGCTACCACGAGCGCGGCATCGCTTTGCCGCCGCCGCAGGGCAAGCCGCTGCGCCTGCGGGCGCGTGACCATACGCCACTCAAGGAAGTGTTCAGTAGCCTGTTTGTGGTGCACCGCGTACGAGCGGTGGTGGGGATGAGTCTGCTTACCGCCCAGGCGTTTTTCTACAACGCGATCTTCTTCACTTACGCGCTGGTGCTCACCGATTTTTACCAGGTACCCTCGGCGCAGGTCGGCTGGTACGTGCTGCCGTTTGCACTGGGCAATTTCTGCGGCCCGCTGCTGCTGGGCCGGCTGTTCGACGTGCTGGGGCGGCGAATCATGATCAGCGCCACCTATTTCATTTCCGGTGCCTTGCTGGCTGTCAGCGGTTACCTGTTCGAGCAGGGCGCCCTGGATGTGATCGAACAGACCATCGCCTGGATGGTGATCTTCTTCTTTGCCTCAGCAGCCGCCAGTTCGGCCTACCTCACCGTAGCAGAAACCTTCCCGCTGGAAATCCGCGCCCTGGCGATTGCCGTGTTCTACGCCTTCGGCACCGGGCTGGGCGGCATCAGCGGCCCGACCCTGTTCGGCGCCCTGATCGAAACGGGCGAGCGCAGCCATGTGCTGGTCGGCTACCTGATCGGCGCCGGGCTGATGATCATGGCCGCGCTGGTCCAGGCGATCTGGGGGGTGGCGGCAGAGCGCAAGTCGCTGGAGCAGGTGGCGCGGCCCTTGTCGCAGGCTGACTGATGGCGGGCAAGCGGGTGTCTGGCCAGCCTGTCAGCGCCCCGGATACTCTGCCACCACCGGCCGCTCACCTGACGCTGTAACCCCGATTACCTGATAGGCGTCCTGGCGGTCGCCGTGTTCCATGCCCGGCGAACCGATGGGCATGCCCGGTACGGCGATGCCGAGCAGTTCCGGGCGTTTGTTCAGGTCGATGATCTGTGTGGCCGGTACATGGCCTTCGACGAATTTGCCGTCGATCACACCGGTATGGCACGAGCCCAGCCCGTGGGGGACCCCGAGGCGTTGTTTGACGGCCGCCATATCGGTTTCGACGTGATCATTGACGCTAAAACCGTTGTCTTGCAGGTGCTTGATCCATTGTTTGCAGCAGCCGCAGTTGGCGTCGCGATGCACGTCGATGGTCGGTGCAGCCTGAGCCAGGGCCGCGCTGGCGGCGAAGGTGGTCAGCAGCAGGGTGCGCAGCGGTTTAGTCAGGTTCGCCAATTGCATAAGTCTTGCCCGTGGTGGTCGTTGAATTCAGGCGCGCAGCGCCATGGGGGAAAATCAGGCTGAAGGTGGTCAGGCCGCCCGGTTCACTGGTCACCGTCACCTCACCTTCGTGGATCTGCATGATCGAGCGCACGATGGCCAGCCCCAGGCCGGTACCGCCCTGGTGGCGGGCGCGGCTGGCGTGAACCCGGTAGAAACGGTCGAACAAGCGTGGCAGGTGTTCGGCGGCAATCCCTTCACCGGCGTTACTGATGGCGAGGCTGGCCTGTTCGCTGTGCACCGACAACAGCAACGTTACCCGGGTTCCTGGCGGCGCATGGCGGATAGCGTTGGACAGCAGGTTGGAGATTGCCCGCTGGATCATCAGCCGGTCGCCCCGAGTACAGGCAGTGCCGTTGACCTGCAGCTTGATGTCGCGTTCTTCGGCGGTCAGCTCGAACAGCTCGACGACTTTGTCGGCTTCTTCGCGCAGGTTGACCGGGTCAGTTGCCAGCGCTGCAACGGGTTGGTTGATGCTGGCCAGAAACAGCATCTGGCTGACCATGCGCGACAGGCGTTCGAGTTCTTCGGTGCATGACTCCAGCGCCTGTTTGTAGTCTTCTGCAGGACGTTCGCGAGACAGCGTGACTTGCGCCTTGCCCATCAGGTTATTGATCGGCGAGCGCAGTTCGTGAGCCAAGTCGTCGGAAAACTGCGCCAGCTGGCTGATGTCGTCATCCAGACGCTGGAGCATTACGTTGATCGCCCGGGCCAGCCCCTGAAGCTCATCAGGTAAGCCGCTGCTGGTCAGGCGCTGCGACAGGTCGCGTGCCGAGACCTGGGCAGCGACTTTGCCAAAGGCCTTGAGCGGGCGCAGCGAGCGGCGCACCACCCACCAGGCACCCCCGCCGACCAGCAAAAATATCACTGGCAAGGCGATCAGGGTCGATTGCACGTAGGCGCGCAGCAGTTCGTCGTCATCCTTACGGTCCAGTGTCAGCACGGCCAGCACCTGCTGGCCGCTGCGCAACTGCATCGGGCTGGCGGCGACCAGCAGCCCATGGCCGGTGTCGCTGCGCAACGCTTGAAAATCCTGCGCCTGGTCATTGAACAACGACTCCGGTAGCGGCGCACCTTCATCCTTGCCGATCACCAGCAGGCGCCGACGCGGTACGCTGGCGTCGAGCAGGGTCAGGGTGAAATTGTCATGGCCGACAATCTGGTCGCGCAGGTTGTGCGAGTTCAGCGATCGGTCATTGCCCGACCAGGAACTCTCGGTCAGGCTGTGCCGGATCTGGCGCAGCTTGTCGGTCAGTTCGTTCTGCGCACGAATGTCCAGTTGCCGGGAAATGGTCAGGCAGGAAAACGTCGCCATGCCCAGCACCAGCAACGCACACAGGGCGCTGACGGTCAGACCCAGGCGCATGGAAAGCCGCATGGTGGGGCGTGCCAGGGTCATTGCCGGGCTTCCAGCACATAACCCACGCCGCGCAGGGTGTGGATCAGCTTGCAGTCAAAGGGGTCGTCGATCTTGGCCCGCAGGCGGCGGATCGAGACCTCCACCACGTTGGTGTCGCAGTCGAAATTCATGTCCCAGACCTGAGAGATGATCCGCGTGCGCGACAACACTTCGCCGCTGTGGCGCATCAGCAGGTGCAGCAGGGCGAATTCCTTGGTGGTCAGGTCAATGCGTCGGTTGCCGCGAAATGCCCGGTGCCGGCCATGGTCCAGTTCCAGATCGGCGATGCGCAATACACTGGGCAGGCCGGGTTGATCGCTGCGTCGCAGCAGGGTCCGCACCCGGGCGAGCAGCTCGGGAAACTCGAAGGGCTTGACCAGATAATCGTCGGCGCCCATGTCCAGGCCTTTGACCCGGTCTTCGAGGCGCCCGCGGGCGGTGACCATCATCACCCGGGTATGGCTGCTGGCACGAATCGCTGCCAGCACTTCCCAGCCTTCGAGCTGCGGCAGGTTGACGTCGAGGATGATCAGCTCGTAATCCTGGGTACGCGCCAGATGCAGGCCATCGATGCCGGTGCCGGCGACGTCCACCACGTAACCGCTTTCGGTCAGGCCCTGATGCATGTATTCAGCGGTTTTGGGTTCGTCGTCGACAACCAGGATACGCATCGAATAGGTTCCTCGTAGGACCGGCTTCAGCCGGGAAGCTCAGCGCAGGGTAAAAAGCTGCCGCACTGTAATACAGATCGCTGGCTATTTCGGCCGGATAACAGAATTGTAATTTTCCGGCAATCTTGTCGATAACGCCGCTTTTCTACAGTCCCCCGCATTCCTTTTTCGGCCCCTTTCGGGGCTGTTTTTGTGTTGCGTCGGGGGTGTCAAGTGTCTGGGGATCGTAAACCATATCGACTGATGATTCGCGCCGGGGTGCTGTGTGCCCTGCTGTTGCCGGCCAGTCATCTGCAAGCGGCGCCGTTGACCCTGGCGGCCGCAATCGACGCCGCCTTTGCGCGCAATCCGGAGCTTGCCGCAGTCCGCCAGGACATCGGTATCGCCGAAGGCGAGCGGCGTCAGGCCGGCCTGTTGCCCAATCCCGAGCTGTCCTGGGAGGCAGAAGACACCCGCCGCGATACCCGCACCACTACGGTGATGCTCAGCCAGGCGCTGGAACTGGGGGGCAAGCGTGGTGCGCGCATCGATGTAGCCGAACGCGGCCAGGACGCGGCGCGCCTGGAGCTGGAGCGGCGCACCCTGGAGCTGCGTGCTGATGTGCTGCTGGCTTTTCATGCCGCGGCGCGGGCGCACACCGCCGTCGAACTGGCCGGCCAGTCGCTGCAACTGGCCGAGCGTGGTTTGCGGGTGGCTGACGGCCGGGTACGGGCCGGCCAAGTGTCGCCGGTCGAGGCAACCCGCGCCCAGGTGCAACTGGCCGAAACCGAACTGCAACTGCGCAAGGCCCGCACCGCCCAGGCCGACAGCCTGCGCCAGCTGGCCAGGGTTATCGGGACGCAGGAGGGTGAGTTCGACAGCCTGCACAGCGCCGATCTGGCACCCGGCCAGGCGCCGACAGCGGCAGTATTGTTCGACCGGCTTGAGCAGGCCCCCGCCTTGCGCCTGGCCGAGGCGCAGATCCAGCAGCGTGAAGCCATGCTCGGTTCGGCGCGTGCCCAGCGGGTTCCCAACCTGACCGTCAGTGTCGGCAGCCAGTACAGCCGTGAAGACCGCGAGCGGGTCAATGTGGTTGGCATGTCGATGCCGTTGCCGCTGTTCGATCGCAACCAAGGCAACGTACTGGCCGCATCCCGGCGCGCCGATCAGGCCCGCGATCTGCGCAACGCCGTCGAGCTGGACCTGCGCACCCGCACCCGTTCGGCCCTGGAGCAGTGGAGCACCGCCAGCAGTGAAGTGGAGTCGTTCAGCCGCATCATCCTGCCTGCCGCGCAGCAAGCCGTGGACACGGCCACCCGCGGTTTTGAAATGGGCAAGTTCGGCTTCATCGACGTGCTCGATGCCCAACGCACCCTGATCGACGCCCGTGGCCGTTACCTCCAAGCCCTGGCCGCCGGCAGTGAGGCCCGCGCCGCCATCGAGCGCATCTACGGCGCCAACCCCCTCTGATCCGATTCCGGCTTGCGCCGCGCGCGCAGTGCAGGCCATGACCTTGCAGGAGCTTTCATGAACAACAAACGCAGCCTGGCCATTGCGGTGGCGCTGGTCGCCCTGGGCGGCATCGGCAGTCTGACCCTGAACGACGAACGCGGTGCAGTGCTGGCCAGTGCCCAAGCGGCGCCAGCGGGCCACGAAGCGCACGACCATGACCATCCCGAGCCGGCCAACGCCGACGCCCCCAAACCTGACGGGCAGGCTCATGCCCGGCAAGAGGAACACAAGGACGATGACGGGCACAAGGATGAACAGGCGCATGGGGCCGATGAACATGGCAATGCAGAGCAAGGCGCTGATGAGCACGGCCACGAAGAAGAGCAAGGGCAGGTCGAGTTATCCGCCGAGCAGATTCGCGCCGCCGGCATCGAGCTGGCGGTCGCCACAACCCGGCCGCTGAACCTGTCGGCCAGCTTTCCCGGCGAGATCCGGTTTGATGAGGACCGCACCGCGCACATCGTGCCGCGGGTCAGCGGGGTGGTAGAGCGAGTGATGGTCGAATTGGGCCAGCAAGTCAAAAAAGGCCAGGTGCTGGCAGTGATCTCCAGCCCGCAGATCGCAGACCAACGCAGTGAGCTGAGCGCTGCCCAGCGCCGCCTGGAAACCGCCGGCAGCACATTACAGCGGGAAAAGACCCTCTGGCAGGACAAGATCTCTGCCGAACAGGACTACCAACTGGCCCGTCAGGCCTATCAGGAGGCGCAGATCAATGTCGCCAATGCCCGGCAGAAACTCTCGGTCATCGGCGCCGGGCTGAGCCCTGATGGCGGCAACCGCTATGAACTGGTTGCCCCGTTCGACGCGATGATCGTCGAGAAGCACCTGAGCATCGGTGAGGTGGTCAACGAGGCCAGCAATGCCTTCACGTTGTCGGACCTGTCGCGGGTCTGGGCCACGTTTGGTGTCACGGCCAAGGACCTGGACAAGGTCATGATCGGTCGTGAGGTGGTGGTCACCGCGCCAGACCTCAATGCCCAGGTGCAGGGCAAGGTCGGTTATGTCGGCAACCTGCTCGGTGAACTGAGCCGCACCGCCCAGGTGCGGGTGACCCTGGCCAACCCGCAAGGCGCCTGGCGCCCCGGTCTGCTGGTCAACATCGAGGTGGCGACGGCTGATGGTCAGGCGGCGTTGAGCGTGCCGGAGGCCGCCTTGCAGACCGTTGAAAACAATACCGTGGTGTTCCTGCGCAATGCCGAGGGCTTCAAGGCCCAGCCGGTAATGACCGGGCGCCGTGCCAACGGCCATGTGGAGGTCCTCGGTGGCTTGCAGGCCGGTGCGCAGATCGCCGCTGCCGGCAGTTTCGTCTTGAAGTCGGAGCTGGGCAAAGGCTCGGCCGAGCACTCTCACTAACAGGCCATGAGTAAATCCGCATGTTTGAACGCCTGATTCAATTCGCTATCGAGCAGCGCATCGTGGTGATGCTCGCTGTCTTGCTCATGGCCGGTCTGGGGATCGTCAGCTATCAGAAGCTGCCCATCGACGCGGTCCCGGACATTACCAACGTCCAGGTGCAGATCAACACCGCTGCACCGGGCTTTTCGCCGCTGGAAACCGAGCAGCGCATCACCTTTGCCATCGAAACCGCCATGGCCGGTCTGCCCGGCCTGCAGCAGACCCGTTCGCTGTCGCGCTCGGGGCTGTCGCAAGTCACGGTGATTTTCAAGGAGGGCACTGACCTGTTCGCCGCCCGCCAGTGGGTCAGCGAGCGCTTGCAGAATGCCCGTCAGCAATTGCCGGCCGGGACCGATGCGATCATGGGCCCGGTGTCCACCGGGCTTGGAGAGATCTTCCTGTGGACGGTGGAAAGCAAACCCGGTGCGCTCAAGGAAGACGGCACCGCCTATACCCCCACCGACCTGCGGGTGATCCAGGACTGGATCATCAAGCCGCAACTGCGCAATGTGCCAGGGGTGGCAGAGATCAATACCATCGGCGGCTTCGCCCGGCAGTTCCAGATCGCTCCGGACCCGCGCAAGCTGGCGGCCTACAAGTTGACCCTGGCTGACCTGCTGACTGCGCTTGAGCGCAACAACGCCAACGTTGGCGCCGGTTATGTGGAGCGTAGCGGCGAGCAATTGCTGATTCGTGCGCCCGGCCAGTTGGGCAGCCTGCAAGACATCGCCAACGTCGTGGTGACCAGCGCCCAGGGCACGCCGGTGCGGGTCAGTGATGTGGCCGAGGTAATGATCGGCAAAGAGCTGCGCTCTGGTGCCGCCACCGAGAATGGCCGCGAAGTGGTGCTGGGCACCGTGTTCATGCTGATCGGCGAGAACAGCCGCACGGTCTCGCAGGCCGTGGCGGCAAAGCTGGCAGAGATCAACCGTAACCTGCCTGAGGGCGTGGTGGCGGTGACCGTCTACGACCGCACCAATCTGGTCGAAAAAGCCATTGCCACGGTGAAGAAGAACCTCATCGAAGGGGCGATCCTGGTCATCGTCATCCTGTTTCTGTTTCTCGGTAATATCCGCGCCGCGTTGATCACCGCCATGGTGATTCCGTTGTCGATGCTGTTCACCTTCACCGGGATGTTCAGCAACCGGGTCAGCGCCAACCTGATGAGCCTGGGCGCGCTGGACTTCGGCATCATCGTCGACGGCGCTGTGGTGATCGTCGAGAACTCGATCCGCCGTCTGGCCCACGCACAACACAAACATGGTCGCCTGCTGACCCGCAGCGAGCGCTTCCATGAAGTGTTTGCCGCCGCGAAAGAGGCGCGCCGCCCGCTGATTTTTGGTCAGTTGATCATCATGGTGGTGTACCTGCCGATCTTTGCCCTCACCGGGGTCGAGGGCAAGATGTTCCACCCGATGGCCTTTACCGTGGTGATCGCCCTGCTTGGCGCGATGATCCTGTCGGTGACCTTCGTGCCAGCGGCCATTGCCATGTTCGTCACCGGCAAGGTCAAGGAAGAAGAGGGGCTGGTGATGCGCAAGGCGCGTCAGGGCTATGCCCCGGTATTGCGCTGGGTGCTTGGTCATCGCGCGGCTGCCTTTGCCGTGGCGGTGCTGTTGGTGGTGTTGTCCGGCTTTACCGCCAGCCGCATGGGCAGCGAGTTCATTCCCAGCCTGAGTGAAGGCGACTTTGCCTTGCAGGCGTTGCGGGTGCCGGGCACCAGCCTCAGCCAGTCGGTCGACATGCAGCAGCGTCTGGAAAAGGCCGTGATGGAAAAGATGCCGGAAGTCGAGCGGGTCTTCGCCCGGACCGGCACCGCCGAAATCGCCGCCGACCCGATGCCGCCGAACATTTCTGACAGCTACGTGATGCTCAAAGACCGCAGTGAATGGCCGGACCCGGACAAGTCCCGTGAAACCCTGATTGCCGAACTGCAAGCGGCAGCGGCCGGCGTGCCGGGCAGCAACTATGAACTGTCGCAGCCGATCCAGTTGCGCTTCAACGAGCTGATTTCCGGGGTGCGCAGCGATGTGGCGGTCAAGGTGTTTGGCGACGACATGCAGGTGCTGAACCAGACCGCTGCGCAAATCGCCGCCAGCCTGCAGAACGTGCCAGGCGCTTCCGAGGTGAAAGTCGAACAGACCACCGGCCTGCCGATCCTGACCATTAACATCGACCGCAACAAGACCGCGCGCTACGGCCTCAATATCGGTGATGTGCAGGACGCGATCGCGATTGCCGTCGGTGGTCGTGAGGCCGGCACCCTGTACGAAGGCGACCGCCGCTTCGACATGGTGGTGCGTCTGCCGGAAAACCTGCGCACTGACCTCGACGCCTTGGCCAGCCTGCTGATACCGGTGCCAGGCATCGCTGGAGCGGGTGCTGCCGGGCAGCAGATCGGCTTCATCACCCTGGCCCAGGTCGCCAGCCTGGATCTGGAACTGGGGCCGAACCAGATCAGCCGGGAAAACGGCAAGCGGGTGGTGGTGGTCAGCGCCAACGTGCGTGGGCGTGACCTGGGCTCATTTGTTGCTGAGGCGGGGCAGACCTTGCAAGAGCAGGTACGGATTCCGGCCGGTTACTGGACCACCTGGGGTGGGCAATTCGAGCAACTGCAATCGGCGGCGCAGCGTTTGCAGATCGTGGTGCCGATCGCCTTGCTGCTGGTGCTGACCCTGTTGTTCATGATGTTCAACAACCTCAAGGACGGCCTGCTGGTGTTCACCGGCATTCCCTTCGCATTGACCGGCGGCGTGCTGGCGCTGTGGCTGCGCGACATCCCGCTGTCGATCTCGGCCGGGGTGGGCTTTATCGCCTTGTCGGGCGTGGCGGTACTCAACGGTCTGGTGATGATCTCGTTCATCCGCAACCTGCGCGAAGAAGGCCGTTCACTGGCCGATGCGATCAACGAAGGCGCCTTGACCCGCTTGCGTCCGGTATTGATGACCGCCCTGGTAGCGTCGTTGGGCTTCATCCCCATGGCACTTGCCACCGGCACTGGCGCAGAAGTGCAACGGCCGCTGGCGACTGTGGTGATCGGCGGCATCCTGTCATCCACCGCACTGACCCTGCTGGTGCTGCCAGCGCTGTACCAGTGGGCGCACCGGCGCGAGCAGGACTGATCCGGCAACCCGCGACAACAAAACCCGCCCTCGGCAGATGGCGGGTTTTTTGTTTATCTGTCAGGCAGTTGCAGATGACGAAATGGTAATGCGCAGGTAATGCCCGGTTAATCCGCGCCTCGTTAACCTGAGGCCATCTTTTGACGGAGAACCACCATGCGTATGTTCAAGATGCTTTTCGCCGGCCTCGTTCTGACCCTGCCACTGGCCGCCCAGGCCTACAGCCCCAACCACACCTTTTCGGATAAAACCGCCCAGGCCTGGCGCGAGACCGTACAGCAATACGCCGACAAAGCCGGCCAGCCCGCGCCGCAGATCGAAGAGTATCGCTACGGCATGCCACTGGATGTTGCCCAGGTCAAATTCCAGAGCCCGCTGGGCAAAACCTGCGATGTCGTCTCGCGCCTGATGGTCTACGAAGACACCCAGGGCACACTCAAAGCCGTGCGCTACCAGGCGATGAGTGATTGCCGGTCTAATCAGTAAGGCGTCAGCCTGACCAACACTGTTGGCTGGCTGGCTGGCTGCTGTTGCTGTTGCTGTTGCTGTTGCTGTTGCTGTTGCTGTTGCTGTTGCTGTTGCTGTTGCTCTGTTCTTGCTCTTCGTACCGAGATGGCACAGACGACGCAAATCGCGACTTGGGCGCTGGCCGAAGGTAGGCGGCGATTCGGGGGAGAAACTGGCAGGGAAGCCAGTTTCAGGTGCGCTGGGCAGGGATGCCCATCGCGCCGGCCCCCGAATCGATGCCGGACGGAGGGAAGTTCGCCCGCAGGGCGGACCCAAGCCAGGAGCAATGCCTTTGGTTACTTTGGGCGAAACCAAAGTAACTCGCCCGTCGGGGCGAAACCCGCAGCCCAGACAACCGCGGCAAAGACCCTTGCATAAAGCGAAAGGCCTTCGCGGTTAAAACCGCTCCTACGGCTTCACAAACTTCAAAGTGAACCGATCCGACTCCCCAATCGCCGCATATTTCGCCTTGTCCTGCTCGCCGAGCTTATAGGTCGGCGGCAGGCTCCAGACCCCGGCCGGGTAGTCCTTGGTGTCCTTGGGATTGGCATTGACCTCACTCTTGTCAGCCAGCTTGAACCCCGCATCCAGCGCCAGCTTCACCACGTAATCCGTCGGCAGATAACCGGTCTGCTTATTGCTCGCCAGATCCGTCCCATCCTTGGCTCGATGATCCTCCACACCCAAAACACCACCGGGCTTGAGCACCTTGAAAAACGCCGCAAACGTCGCCTCGGCGGTGTTCGCGTCGGTCCAGTTATGCACATTGCGGAACGTCAGCACCCGGTCTGCCGAAGCCGCCGGGCCGAATACCGGCGCCTTGGGATCGAACGCCACCACCTGGGCATTGGCAAATCGCTTTGGGTCATCCTTGAACCGGGCTTTGATCCGCTCTGCCGCCTTCTGGTAATACTCGCCGGAGGCCGGATCCTGCACCGCAGCGATGTAATGCCCGTGATCCTTGACCAGCGGCGAGATGATCTCGCTGTACCAGCCGCCACCTGGGCTGATTTCGATCACCGTCTGGTTGGCCTGCAAGCCGAAGAATTGCAGAGTCTCCTTGGGGTGACGATAGACATCCCTGGCACTGTTGTCTTTCGAGCGCCAGTCGCCCGCCAGCACCTCGGTGTATTGCTGGTCGCTGATCGTGACGGGATGGCTGGCCGCGTGGGTAACAGACGGTGCGAGCAGGGTCGTGAGGGTCAGAGCCAGGAGCGTCGGTTTCATATTCATCCTGAAAAAAGTGACTGTGAAGGAAACCTAACACGCGACTGTGTAACATCCTTGCAACATTCTCTGCTCTGCACCTAACCGACAGTTCTAATGCGCTGCACGCCAGCAATGATCGGCGTACCGCTATGCGGATCGCGCAGCAACTCGCATTTGACCCCGTACAATTGCTCGACCAGATCGCCGGTGACCACCTCGGCCGGCGCCCCTTCGGCCACGATGCGGCCGTCCTGCCTCGCCACCAGATAATCGGCATAACGACAGGCGCTGGACAGGTCGTGAACCACCATGACGATGGTCTTGCCTGCTTTGGCCAGAGCGCCAATCAGCTCGAACACCTCGATCTGATGGCCGAGGTCCAGGGCCGAGGTGGGTTCGTCGAGCAGCAACAGCGGCGTGGCCTGGGCGATAGCCATGGCGATCCAGGCGCGCTGGCGCTGGCCGCCGGACATCGACTCCAGTGGTCGGTGCTCCAGCGCGCTCAGGTCGGCGGCGGCAATCGCCGCATCGACGATCAGCCGGTCCTGCTCCGACCACTGACTGAGCATACCTTGATGCGGCTGACGGCCGAAGCGCACCAGTTCATGGACGGTCAGGCCATCCGGGGCGCTGGCGTCCTGGGGCAACAGCGCCAGACGCCGGGCCACAGTGCGGGTCGGCAGCTCGCTGATGGCTTTGCCATCGAGCAGCACCGCACCGGCACTGGGCTTGTGCAGACGGCTGAGCCCGGTCAGCAAGGTCGACTTGCCGCAACCGTTGGGGCCGACAATCGCGGTGACCTGCTGCTGCGGCACGCGCAACGACAGCCCTTCAATGATCCGCGTGCGGGCGTAGTCCAGGCTCAGCTCCCGGGCTTGCAGGTCGGCAACCGGGGCATCGCTGTGCAGTAGCGCAGGGTTGAGGCTCATGGGGTACTCCGTGCGGGTTGGCGGATCAGGATCCACAGCAGATAAGGGCCGCCAACGATGGCGGTGACGATGCCCACGGGAATTTCCAGCGGTGCCAGCAGGGTGCGTCCGCTCCAGTCGGCACAGACCATCAACAGCGCGCCGGCCAGTGCGGCATTGACTAGCGGCACGCCGCGATGGCCCGACAGGTAACGGGCCAGTTCCGGTGCGGCCAGGGCTATCAGGCCAACCGGGCCGACCACCGCGACTGCCAGGCAGGTGAGCAACACGGTCAGGGCGAGGATCATGATCCGCACCCGGCGCAGCGCGATGCCGAGCCCTTGTGCCACCTGGTCGTTGAAACGCAGGGTCGCCAGCGCACGGGTCAGGGCCAGGCAGCAGGGCAGCGCCAGCAACAGGCCGATGCCCAGGCTCTGGACCGCCAGCCAAGGCCGGGCGCTGAGGGTGCCGACGGTCCAGGGGTAGGCGAGGTTGGCGCTGTCGATGTCGGTGCGCGCCAGCATCAGGTTGGTCAGCGCGCCGAACACCGCGCCAACGCCAATGCCGACCACGATAAAGCGATAGCCACGCGAGCCGCTGCCGCCTAGCCCGAATGCCAGGGCGGCGGCGGTCAGTGCACCGATCAGCGCCAACCCCGAAGGGGCCAGGCTGGTAGGGATAGCGACAATCGATGCCACGGCGAAGGCGGTTGCGCCGTCGTCGATGCCGATCACGCCGGGGGTGGCCAAGCGGTTACGCGCCAGGGTTTGCAGCAGGCAGCCGGCCGCGCCCAGTGCTGCGCCACTCAGCAACCCGGCGAGCAGGCGCTCCAGGCGCAGCTCGCGGATCAGGAACACATTCAGGGTGTCGCCCTGGCCGAACAGTGCCAACCCGGCGCCCCACGGGCTGAGCCCGGCAGCGCCGCTGGCCAGGCTGACCGCGCAAAGCACCAGCAACGCCAGCGTCAGGCCGCAGGTGGCGGCGGTGGCGCGCTTGGGCAACAGCAGCGAGTAACGACCCGTGCGGATCAGCCAGTAGCCGGCAAGCGGTGGCAGGTTCATAGGCGGGGAATCCTCTGACCACGCACCACGGCAATCAGGATCGGTGCGCCGATCAAGGCGGTAATGACCCCGATCGGCAGTTCGTAAGGGCGTACGCTCAGGCGCGACAGGATGTCGGCCAGAATCAGCACACAAGGGCCGAGCAATAGCGAAGGCAACAGGCTGCGACGGATGTCCGGGCCGACCAGACGCCGCGCCACGAAGGGCACAATCAGGCCAATGAAGCCGATCGGCCCGGCCGCCGAGGTGGCAGTGCCGACCAACAGCGCCACGGCGATCAACGCCCAGAAGCGTACCCGCTGCGGATGATGGCCGAGCCCGCTGGCCATGCGTTCCCCCAGTGCCAGGCTGGCCAGCGGGCGGATCAGCGGCAGCAGCAACAACAGCCCGGCGATCACCCCCGGCACGCTCCACAGCAGCGTATCGGCCGAGCGACCGGCCAGGGCGCCGATGATCCAGAAACGGATTTCATCGGCGCTGCGTTGGTCGTGCAGCAGAATCAACGCGGTCAAGGCACTCAGCAGGCTGCTGAACGCCGCCCCGGCCAGCACCAGCCGCACCGGGTCATTGCCCAGCGTGGCGACCCGGCTGACCAGCAGCACCAGCAGGCAGCCGACCAGTGCACCTGTGACCGCCACGCCCAGATTGACCGTCGCCGAGCTGGCGCCCCAGGCCACCGCCAGCACCACCGCCAGCGACGCCCCGGCACTGACGCCGAGCAGACCCGGCTCGGCCAGCGGGTTGCGGGTGGTGGCTTGCAAGACGATCCCGGCCGCGCCCAGCGCTGCGCCGACCAACAGGCCGAGCAGGGTGCGTGGCCAGCGCAGTTCGAAGACCACGAAACGGTCCTCTGCGCTGCCCTGGCCGAGTAGCGTGCGCAAGGCTGCGCCTGGGCTGGTGTCGCCCGCGCCGAACAACAGGCTGGCTAGGGTGACCAGCGCCAGCACGCTGACGCAGGCGAAAAGGGTGGTGCGGTAGGACGGGTTGATTGCAGTCATCGTTACGTCTGAAGAGGGAGTCTTTATCCCGTAGGCGCGGTCGGGCGGCGATCCGCTTTAGCCGCGAAAGGCTTCGCAGCTAAAGCTGCTCCTACGCGAAGCTTCTTATGCCTTGTAGATCAAGGCTTGAGGAAAACCTTCTCCAGATCATCCAGCACTTTATTGGCGGCCAGCGGGCCGGACCCGCTGGACCAGACCTGGCCGTCGACATCGATCACCTGCTTGTTGCGCACCGCGCCCAGACGCTCGAAAGCCGGTTGCTGACGTGCTGTTGCCAGAGTCTTGGCGCCATCGCTGTTGAGGCTGGCGACGAACAGCCAGTCGGCGTCGATCTTGCTCAGGTTCTCCAGGCTCAGGATGTCGCTGTGCGGCTTGCTCAGGCTGCTGGCCAGCTCAGTGCTCTTGAAACCGGCGGCGCTCAGCAACTGACCGGCAAAGATCTTGCTCGACATGGTCATCGGGCCTTGCGGGTTCCAGCGCACCACCGAGACGCTTTGCCCGGCAGGGACGTTGGCTTTGAGTGCCTCGATGCGCGTGTCGATGGCCTGCAGCACGGCCTTGCCTTGCGCTTCACGATCCAGTGCCTTGGCGTAGAACCGCGTACCGTCCTGCCAGCCGGCGCTGCTGTCGCCCTTGGCCACCACGGTGGGCGCGATGCGGCTGTAGGCGGCGTACAGCTCTTTGTTGATGGTGCTGGAGGTCAGGATCAGGTCCGGCTTGAGCTTGAAAATCGCTTCAATATTCGGCGCCCGGCTGGTGCCGACGATAGCTGGATTGCCGGCCTTGTCTTTCAGGTAGCTTGAGACCTGGTCACTGCCACGGGTGGAGACCGTGCCGACCGGCTGGATACCCAGCGCCAGGGCGGTATCGAAGCTGTCCTCATCGAGGGTGATGACCCGCTGCGCGGTGCCTTGCAATTTGATCGGCCCATATGCGCTGTCAAGCGTACGTTCGGCGGCCTGCAACGGACCGGCCAGCAGGGCGAGCATCAGCAGGCTGAGGGTTTTGAGCATGGCGGGCGTCCTTTCAAGGCAAAGAGAAACGTCGGCGCCATGGCTGCAACAGGATAGGAAGAAACAGCAAATCCAGAGCGCTTGACGCATCAGTCAGGCGCTGGATGCTAGTTTTTCTCATTTGAGAGTAAAGCGTTTTTACATTTTATACATTGGCCGCCACGGGCCGGGTCAGCTGCGGTCGCGCTTCATCTGCAACACCAGAGTGAAGCGGTCATCGGGGTGGATCGTCTCCGAAGCGACAATCAACTCGCCGCTATCATCGCGATACTGGCGCAGAATCTTCAGCCCCGGCGAGCCCGGTTCGGCGTTGAGTTTTTTCGCCAGCGCGGCGTCAAGCAGTACGGCGCGCACTTGCTGGTCGATGACGTCGATGTACCGGCCAAAACCGGCCTCGATCAGGGTGGCGATCAGCACGCCGGGCTGCTCGCGGGCCTGCTCGATGACTTCGGCGTAATCGTCCTGGGCGTAGACATCGGTCCAGCACAACGGCGCATTGGGGTGCTCGCGGTCGATCCGCACACTGGACACACAAAAGTAATGCTCGCCCGGTTGCAGGCCAAGCCGCTTGGCCTGGGCAATGTCGGCGACAAAATGGCGGACATCCTGAATATCGCGCTGCTGGGTCTCGGCCAGATGGGCAAGGTCCGACACCGTCGCCAGTGAGTGCGAGTAGCCGCCGCGTGGCGAGCTGGCTTCAACCCGGGTGCCGACCCGTTTGCGCCGTGACACCAGGCCTTGGGTCTGCAACTGGTTGATCGCGGCGCGCACTGTATGACGGCTGACTTCATACAGCTCACACAGCTCGAATTCGGTCGGCAACAGGCTGCCCACCGGGTATTTCCCTGACCCGATGCCCTCCATCAAGTCCCTTGCCAGCACCGCATAGCGCGTTTCGTTCATGCCTTTTGTCAGCCTCGTCAGATCAACCGGTTGACAGTGTATCAGTGTGCTGGCAACAATTATGTACGGACATGATATATATGTACGGCCAATAACAACATTTCAGGATACTGCCCCATGTCCACCACCGTTTTTGACTCCACTCTGTTTCGCGACATGTTCGGTACTGCCGAGATGCGCGGGGTGTTCTCCGACAAGGCGTTGATCGAGCGTTATATCGAGGTCGAAGTGGCCCTGGCCCGCGCCGAGGCGCGCTGCGGCGTGGTGCCGGCCGAAGCCGCCGAGCAGATCGCCGCGCTGTCGCGCTACGAGTCGCTTGACCTGGCACTGATGCAGCACGAGACCGAGATCGTCGGCTACCCGATCCTGCCGCTGGTCGAGCAACTGTCGAAACTCTGCGGTGAGGCAGGCCGCTACGTGCACTGGGGCGCGACCACCCAGGACATCATGGACACCGCCGTGGTCCTGCAGGTCCGCGCCGCGCTGGCCATCGTCGAGCGCGACATCCAGGCGGTGCGCGGCCTGCTGGCCGGTCTGGCGCAGCGCTATCGCGACACGCCGATGGCTGGCCGTACCCACCTGCAGCACGCCTTGCCGATCACCTTCGGCTACAAGTGCGCAGTCTGGCTGAGCATGTTCGACCGGCATGCCGAGCGCCTGGTTGAGCTGCGTCCGCGGGTTGAAGTGGGGCAGTTCGCCGGTGCCGCCGGCACCCTGGCCTCATTGGGTGACAAGGGCCTGGAAGTGCAAGAGGCGCTGATGGCTGAACTGGGTCTGGGTGTGCCGCAGGCGACCTGGCACGTGGCCCGCGACGGCCTGGCCGAGACGCTGAACTTCCTCGGTCTGGTTACCGGCTCGCTGGGCAAGATCGCCCTGGACATCATGATGATGATGACCAGCGAGCTGGGCGAAGCCTATGAGCCGTTCGTCAAGGGCCGTGGCGCCAGCAGCACCATGCCGCAGAAGCGCAACCCGATCAGTTGCGAACTGATGTACGCCGCCGCCAAAGGTGTGCGCCAGCAGGCCGGGCTGATGCTCGATGCGATGATCCAGGACTTCGAGCGCTCCACAGGTCCCTGGCAGGCCGAATGGATCGCCATTCCGGAAGCCTTCGCGCTGAGCGCCGCCTCGCTGGGCCAGGCCAGGTTCATGCTGGCAGGGCTCGATGTGCGCACCGAGCGGATGCGCGAGAACCTCGACATGACCCAGGGTCTGATCGTCGCTGAAGCCGTGATGATGGGCCTGGCCCCGGCACTGGGTCGTCAGGTTGCCCACGATGTGGTGTACGCCGCCTGCCGCCTGGCCAACGATCAGCGCATCAGCCTGCTCGATGCCTTGCTGGCCCAGGGCGAGGCTACTGCCGAACTGGACGTCGAAGAACTCAAGCGCCTGACCGACCCGGCCAACTACCTGGGCCTGGCACCACAAATGGTCGACCTGGCCCTGGCGCGGCCCGGCGCCGTGCCACGTTAAGTCCTTGCGGGCCCTGCTGCCTGCGGGGCCCGACTTATTGCCGATCTATAACAACAACGAGAACGCAATCATGTCTGCAACTGCGAAAAAACCGCTGTACAAGGACCTTACCTTTCAGGTCGTCGCGGCCATGTTCCTGGGTATCGCCTTTGGCTTTATCGCACCGGAACTGGCAGCCAAGTTCAAGATCCTTGGCGACATTTTCCTCAAGCTGATCAAGACCGCCGTTGCACCACTGGTGTTTTTCACCGTGGTGCATGGCATTGCTTCGGCCGGCGATATCAAGCGCGTGGGCAAGGTCGGCTGGCGTGCGCTGCTCTACTTTGAAATCGTCTCGACCGTCGCTCTGGCCATCGGCCTGATCTGGGGCAACCTGCTGCAGATCGGGTCGGGCATGCACGATGCGCATCCGAGTAGCGCCGCCGCGGCTGCCTCCGCGGCAGCGGTTGCCAAGGGCCATGCGCCGACCTCGACCATGGACTTTATTTACGGCATCTTCCCGGACAATTTCGTCGGCGCTTTCGCCGGCGGGCAATTGTTGCAGGTGCTGGTGATCTCGATCTTCTTCGGCTTTGCCCTGCTGGCCCTGAAGCAAGAGCGTCGGGAAGTCATTGAGGATGGCCTGAACCGGGTTTCCGAAGCGTTCTTTGAATTCATCAACCTGATCATGAAGTTCGCCCCGCTGGGTGCGTTCGGTTCGGTGGCCTATGCGGTGGGCAGCAACGGCACCGCCGTGCTGATGTCACTGGCCAACCTGGTGCTGATGTTCTACGTCTGTGTGGCGTTTTTCATTATCGTGGTGCTGGGCACGGTGTGCCGGTTGTCAGGCTTTAGCCTGTGGCGCTTTCTCAAGTACATCAAGGATGAGGTGTTCATCGTGCTGGGCACGGCGTCTTCGGAGAGCGCGCTGCCACGCCTGTTGCAGAAGCTGGAGAAGTTCGGTTGCTCCAAGCAGAGCGTCGGCCTGGTGCTGCCCACCGGCTATGCGTTCAACCTCGATGGCACCTCGATCTACATGTCGCTGTGCGTGCTGTTCATCGCCAACGCTTACGGCGTGCCGCTGAGCTGGGAGCAGCAGCTGGGGATTCTCGCCATCATGCTGGTGACCTCCAAGGGCGCGGCGGCGGTATCGGGCGGCAGCTTCGTGGTGTTTGCCGCCACCGTCACCGCCATCGGCGTGCTGCCGGCCGAGGGCCTGGCGCTGCTGTTTGGTGTGTACCGCTTCATGTCCATGGCGATTGCAACCTGCAACACCATCGGCAACAGCGTTGCCACTGTGGTGGTTGCCAAGTGGTCCGGCGAGTTTGCCGAGGACACTGCCAAGGCTGAATACACCCGCGTGCTGGGGCGTAGTCCGCAAGCCGCTTTGTAGTCAGATTTAAAGCTTGGTCAGCAACCGGAGCGCCGGCCGGCCACTCCCAGCGGATTTGCGTCGTGCTCACATAACTGAGCACTACGCAGATACGCTGGGAGTCGGCTCAGCCTACGAATGCGGCAGCTCAAGCGAACGCCACAACTCCAGCAGTGCCGGGTTGCTGTTGCCAATGCGCCGAAACGCATGAATCTCCAGCTCGGTACTCCAGCGTTGGTCGCCGGCGCGCACCAGCGTGCGGTTGGCCAACTCGTCCGCCACCGCCGATTCCGGCAACCAGGCCACGCCATAGCCGCCGTGCACCATCTTCGCCAGGTGCATGGCCATGTCGGCTTCATGGCAGCGCTCAAGCGCCGCCGGGGTTGCGGCATTGCGCAGGATCAGATCGGTGACCCTGCCCAGTAACGACGTCGCGGTGTAGGCCAGATAGGGCAGCGGCGCCTCTGCCGAGCCTGGCAGGGCATGCAGCGGCTGGCCACTTCGGTCCGGGCTGCAGATCGGAACCAGCGCGTCATGGCCCAGGCGCAGGCCGACGAATTTGTCCGGGTCGAGAAAGATCGGTGCTTGCGGGTGGCTGTAACCGAGCATCAGGTCGCAATGCCCTTCGGCCAGGGCAATCACCGCATCGTGAACGTTGGCCGACAACACCCGTGCGTTCAGCGCCGGTTGTTGCTGGCGATGATTGACCAGCCACTTGGGCACAAAGGTCATCGCCAGGGTATGCCCGGCCACTACCTGCAGCGAGCGTCCTGGCATGCGGTCGCCACGGCGCAGGTCCGAGCGCAGTTCCATGAACAACGCCATGGCTTCTTTGCCCTGTTCGCAGAAGGTCCGCCCGGCCCGGGTCAGTTGCACCGGGTAGGTGCTGCGGTCGACCAGTTCCACGCCGACCCATTCTTCCAGCGAACGAATACGCCGCGACAACGCCGATTGAGTGATGCAGCGCTGGTCGGCGGCCCGCGAGAAGTTCTTGGTCTCGGCCACGGCCAGCAGATCGTCGATCCATTTGGTGTGCATGGTGGGCTCGTTGTGTACAGGAGCGTTTATGGGAGGCAGCGTTATGCCGACAGGCTGGACGATTATGGCCTCCGATTCGCGGCCATTGGCCAACTATTCCGATTTTGCATCAAATTATGGTGCGATCTCATCAACTCGCCTTGCCGACACCCTTAGCCTGTGTCCAATCCGGCGGTCCTTACGGGCCGCCGCCATCGACCGAGGGGCCTATGAACAACAAGAATCTGCCGAAATACATCGCCGTCGCCATTGTGCTGGGCATCATCGTGGGCTGGATCTGCAACCGCTATGCGGTGGACGAGCAGAGCGCCAAACGCATCGCCGGCTACTTCAGCCTGGTGACTGACATTTTCCTGCGCATGATCAAGATGATCATTGCACCGCTGGTCTTTGCCACGCTGGTGGGCGGCATCAGCAGCCTGGGCAGTTCCGGCTCGGTCGGGCGCATCGGTCTGCGCTCGATGCTGTGGTTTGTCAGCGCCTCGGTGTTCTCGCTGGCATTGGGCATGCTGCTGGTCAACGTTTTCCAGCCTGGCGCGGGCCTGAACATGACCGTCGCGCAGGTCAGCCAGGCCGGTGCAGTGGTCAATGCCGGTGACTTCAGCCTCAAGACCTTTATCAGCCATGTGTTCCCGCGCAGCATTGCCGAAGCCATGGCCAACAACGAAATCCTGCAGATCGTGGTGTTCTCGATCTTCTTCGGTCTGGGCCTGGCTTATCTGAAAAACCAGGGTCACTCGTTCATTGGTCAGGCGGTGGATGAACTGGCCAAGGTGATGTTCCGCATCACCGACTACGTGATGCTGTTTGCGCCGCTGGGTGTGTTCGCTGCTCTGGCGGCTGCGGTGACCACCCAGGGTATTGGCCTGTTGCTGGACTACAGCAAGCTGATCGGCCAGTTCTACCTGGGTATCCTGATTCTGTGGGCGACGCTGTTCGCGGTGGGGTATGTGTTTCTGGGCAAGCCGGTGCTGACTCTCGGCAAGCTGATTCGCGAGCCGGTGCTGCTGGCGTTCTCGACGGCGAGCAGCGAGTCGGCCTACCCGAAGACCATTGATGCGCTGGAGAAATTCGGCGCGTCCAAGAAGGTGTCGAGCTTCGTGCTGCCGCTGGGTTATTCGTTCAACCTTGATGGTTCGATGATGTATCAGGCCTTTGCCATCATGTTCATCGCCCAGGCCTACAACATCGACCTCAGCTTTACCCAGCAGTTATTGATCCTGCTGACCCTGATGATCACCAGTAAGGGGATGGCCGGCGTGGCGCGGGCTTCGGTGGTTGTGGTGGCGGCGACCTTGCCGATGTTCAACCTGCCTGAAGCCGGCCTGCTGTTGATTCTGGCCATCGACCAGTTTCTCGACATGGGCCGTACCGCCACCAACGTAGTGGGCAATAGCATCGCCACGGCGGTGATCGCCAAACTCGAAGAGCGCCGCGACCTGCAAGCGCCACCGCAAGCGGACTCCCAACCCGCCGCGGCCCGCGCCTGATCGAGGCTAATCATGACTTCTCTGAACCTGGCGGCCGGCAAGGGCCGCACCCTGGGCATCATCGGCGGGCTGGGTGCACTGGCCGGTGGTGACCTGTTCTTCAAACTGCTCAAGAGCCAGCCGCTGCTGGCCGATCAGGGCCGTTATCACCTGTTGTTCGAGCAGCGCCCGTTCAAGGACCTCAAGCGCACGCTGGATGCCGGCGCCAGCATGACCTCACGCAAGCTGTATGTGTTCCAGGCCTGCCAGCGCTTCGCCGAACAGGGGGCTGACGCGGTGTTGGTGCCCTGTTTCGCCAGCCATACCTTTCTCGATGAGCTGACCGCCGAACTGGAGGTGCCGGTGATCAATATGTTCGATGCGCTGCGCCAGTATCTGGCGCGCCAGTTCAGCCCAGGCAGCCACCTGGGGATATTGGCGTCCGATTACGTACGGGCTGCGGGAATATTTGAGCGGTTCCTGGGCGAGCAATACGTGCTTGTCTATCCGTCGGTGCAGAGCCAGGCGGCGCTGATGGAGGCGGTGTATGGCCGCAACGGCATCAAGGCCGGGCAACTGGACGGTAGCGCCCAGGAACTGCTGTATCAGGCAGGCCTGGAGCTGGTCGGCCAGGGCGCACAGCTGTTGCTGCCAGGCATGACCGAGCTGTCGTTGCTCAGCGAAGCACTGCAGCAGCGCGGCCTGCAACTGCTGGACATCAATCGGCTGTATGCCGACTTTGCCGCTTGCAGTGAACCCGTCTCAGTCCAGGCACCATTCAAGCTGGGGGTTGTCGGCGGCGTCGGGCCGGCGGCCACGGTGGACTTCATCGGCAAGGTGGTGCGGCATACCCCGGCCGGCAAGGATCAGGAGCACATCAAGCTGGTCGTGGAGCAGAACCCGCAGATTCCGGACCGCACCGCCAACCTGCTGCATCAGGACACTGACCCGACGGTGGCAATGTATGCTACCTGCAAACGCCTGCAGGAAGAGGGCGCCCAGGCCATCGCGATTCCGTGCAACACCGCCCACGCTTATGTGCAGCGCATCCAGGAACACTTGCAGGTGCCGATCATCAACATGCTGGAGGAGACCGTCGGGCATATCGGCCGCACCTGTGGGCTGGACGCCAAGGTCGGACTGCTGGCGACCTCCGGGACGGTCCAGAGCCGCGTCTACCATGACGCCGCCGAGCGTCTGGGGCTGGCGCTGATGCTGCCCGACCCGGCGCATCAGGCGCTGGTGATGAACGCCATCTACGGACCGGCCGGGGTCAAGGCCGGTTACACCTTGGGTGTGTGTCGCGAACAGTTGTTGCAGGCCGCCGCGCATCTGGTGCAACAGGGCGCGCGGGTGTTGATTCTGGGCTGCACTGAGCTGCCGCTGATTTTGCCCCAGGCTGATGACTTCATGATTGACGGCGTCAGTGTGGCGCTGGTCGACCCGACCACGGTGCTGGCCCAGCGCTGCGTGGCACTAGCGGCTGATCACCAACAGCCAGGGACTCCATTGGCTCAATTGCGCACCATGCGGCTGGGCCATGGCGCGTAGCGCCGCGTACGGGTTGCGGATGTCGTAAACCCCGGTGATGCGTTGTTCGGCCAAGCCTTGATCTCGTAACCAGACCTTGCCCGGCAGGTAGCGGCGCAGTTGCTCGACGACATCGCCCAGCCGGGCGTTTTCGGCAATCAACTGACCGTTGCGCCAACTGGCGATCCGGCCGGCAGGCAGGGTGTCGAGTTGGGCCAGATGCTTGTCACGGTCGAACACCAGCCGCTGGCCCACGGTCAGGCCGGCGCTGAGCAGGCGCGACGAGCCAGGCTCCTGGACCTTGACCGAGCCGTGCTGGACCGCGACTTCGATGTGCTTGGCGTCCACATCGACATTGAACGCCGTGCCGGTCACGGTCACGTCCAGGTCTTTGGCGTGCACCGTGAAGGGCTTGCCGGGGTCGGGCCTGACCTGAAAAAACGCCTGGCCGCTGAGCAAGCGAATGCCGCGTTGTTCGCCGGAATAGTCCACCGCCAGGGCGCTGCCTGAGTCCAGCACCGCCAGGCTGCCATCAGGCAATTGCACCTCGCGGCGCTCGCCCTGGGCCGTCAGGTAATCGGCTTGCAGGCGGGTGCCGAGCTCAGGCGCAATCATCACCGTCAGGCACGCGGCCAATGCCGCGCTGGCGGCCCAGGCGAGCGTGCGCCGGCGCCGCGGGCGGGCTGGCAATGGGGCGGGGGGCGTAATAGAGAGCGGCGTTATGGGCGAGGCACTGGCAGCAGGAGGCACCGCTGGCCACAAATGCGCGGTGCTCGCCTGCATCTGCCCGGTCAACTGCCACACCTGCTCAGCCTTGCGCGCGGCTTCGGCGTTTTGCGCATCGGCTTGCTGCCACTGACGAAATTGCGCCTGCAACTGGGCATCTTGCGGTGCCTGACGGACACGCAACAGCCAGTCCAGAGCGATATCCAGACGGGCCTGGCGAGGTTCGGCGTGGGACATATCCGGCATGGCTCCAGCGGTGGGCGGGGTGGGCGAGGGTGGCACAGAGTGACCCTGGCAGGCAAAGGACGGATGCGCGGCGATTTTTTTCAGATTTTTTTCTGCGCCTTCAGTCATGACCACGTTCCAGACGGGTTGCGCAGTGGCTCAAGGCGTCATGAACCAGTTGATGGACCAGGCCCACTGAAATGCCCATCGCCGCTGCGACCTGCTGCAAGGTGTAGCCGCCCAGGCGATGCATCTCGAACGCGATGCGGGTGCGTTCAGGCAGTTGTAACAGCGCATTGGCCAGCCGCTGCAATTGATCCTGACTGGCGACCTGCTGCTCGGGCGACGCGGTGCTGGCTGGCAAGTCGGCCAGCAGCGCATCACCGTCGGGCTGGCGCCGTTCGGTGGCCAGGCTGCGGGTCTGATCCAGCGCCAGATTACGCACGATGCGATACAGATAGCCTAACGGATGGTTGATCTCCAGATCGCCGGTTTGCCGGGCATTGAAGCGCAGCCAGGCTTCCTGCACCACATCCTCGGCACGCGCCCGGCAGCCGACAATGGGCGCGGCGTAATCGACCAGCGCGGCGCGATGGGTCAGGTAGAGGTCAAGTTTGCGGGCGGACGAATCCACGAAGATGAGTGCTCGAATCGCTGGGCAAGTGGCGGTATGTCCTGCCTTGAGCGGCGTATCCTACCTGTCTTCGATAATCATTATCAATTATGGGGTGTCGTCGCTGCTCTTAGCCGGCCTCATCGGGCCCGTGAGAGCCTGCTTGCAGGTGAGCGGGCCGGCACAGGCACTGCAATGCCGATGCCGACCCCCTGCCATCAGAAAATGTAATCGGTGGTCAAAAAGCTCGACTCGCGGTTACGGATGATGTCACTGACCAGTGCCTTGTTACTTTCCAGGAATTTGGTCGCCACCAAGGTACGGATCGAGAACACCCGCAACGCATCGTGTACCGAAAGCGTGCCTTCGGCCGAGTTCTTGCGCCCGTTGAACGGGTACTGGTCAGGGCCGCGCTGGCACTGGGCGTTGATATTGATCCGCCCGACCTGATTGGCAAAGGCATCCACCAGCCGCCCGACCTGCGCCGAGTCGTTGCCAAAAATGCTCAACTGCTGGCCGTAGTCGGAGTCCAGCACGTAGTCGATCACTGTCTGTAGCTCGCGGTAGACCACCACCGGCACGACCGGGCCGAACTGCTCCTCGTGATAGACGCGCATGGCGGGGGTCACCGGGTAGAGCAGGGCGGGGTAGAAGAAATTCTCCACTACTTCGCCACCGCCTTCGTTAATGACCCGCGCACCCTGGGCCATGGCATCGGTGACCAGACCTTGCAAATACTCGGTCTTGCCTGGCTCCGGCAACGGCGTCAGCGAAACCCCTGGCTCCCAGGGCATGCCGGGCTTGAGCTGGGCCAGTTTGCTCTGGAACTTGTCGAGAAACGCCTCGATCACGTCCTCATGCACGAACAGGATCTTCAGAGCCGTGCAGCGCTGGCCATTGAATGACAGGGAGCCTGTGATCGACTCGTTGACCGCGTTATCCAGATCCACATCCGGCAGCACGATCCCGGGGTTCTTGGCGTCCAGCCCCAGCACCGCGCGCAGGCGGTGCGGGCGCGGGTGCAGTTTTTTCAAATCGCTGGCGGCTTTGTTGGTGCCGATAAAGGCAAACACATCGACCTTGCCGCTGGCCATCAAGGCGCTGACCGTTTCCCGGCCACGGCCGTAGATCACGTTGATCACCCCGGCCGGGAAGCTGTCGCGGAACGCCTCCAGCAACGGGCGGATCAGCAGCACACCGAACTTGGCCGGTTTGAACACCACGGTATTGCCCATGATCAACGCCGGAATCAGGGTGGTGAAGGTTTCGTTGAGCGGGTAGTTGTACGGCCCCATGCACAGGGTCACGCCCAGCGGTACCCGGCGGATCTGGCCCAGCGTGTCCTGCTCCAGCTCGAAGCGGCTCGAACGCCGGTCCAGCTCCTTGAGGGCATTGATGGTGTCAGTGATGTAGTCGCAGGTACGGTCGAACTCCTTCTCGGAGTCTTTGAGATTCTTGCCGATTTCCCACATCAGCAGCCGTACCACCGGCTCACGCTGCTCGCGCATGCGCTTGAGAAACTGCTCTACATGCTGGATCCGCTCGACCACCCGCATGGTTGGCCAGGCGCCCTGACCCCGGTCATAGGCACGCACCGCGGCATTCAGTGCTGTCATCGCCGTATCGGCATCCATCAGCGGGGTGCTGCCGAGAACCACCGGCTCCAGCGTGTTGCCCCGGTGCACCGAAATCGGGCTGCGCACCGGGGCCAGAACACCGGGCCAGGTTTCCAGAATGCCATCGACCAGATACTCGCGCTGCTCAATGGCCGGGCCCGGACGCCAGACCTCCGGAATCTGTTCGGCGCTGGGGAACAGGGATTGAAGACGGCTATCCTGCGGCATGACATTCACCTCGCTGTGATCGTTTGGGAAGGGATGGGCCAAGGCCACACTACGCCAGCTGGCTGAGTGGAAGAAGCCCGGATTGGGGCAGGCTGGCAGTTTTTCCGGAATTTTCTCGGGACGTGTTGACTTGCGTTTTGAAATCAGTAGGATAGCTCGCATTCCGCGATAGCTCAGTTGGTAGAGCAAGTGACTGTTAATCACTGGGTCCCTGGTTCGAGTCCAGGTCGTGGAGCCAAATTTTTGCGATGAAAATCAAGGCTTTACGCAGCTCCTGAAAAGCAGGCGTGCAAATGATGACTGATACGTCATTTGCACCTTGCCCAGGAAAACCAGCGTAAGGCCTTTTTTTCATTTTTGGTTACAAATTCGCTAACCGCTGTTTTGATGGTTCAACGCCGTCTCTCAATCAATCGATTAAGAGGCGTGCAACATGAAAATCGCATCCATCGTTTCAACCAAGGGCGGGCCGGGCAAAACCACGGTCACTGCCAATCTGGGCGCGTTCTGCGCCGATTCAAACCTTCGCACCTTGCTTATCGACCTCGACACCCAACCGTCGCTGTCGTCGTTCTATCGCCTGGAGCACGAAGCCCCTGGCGGCACCTTCGAACTGATCGCGCATAACGAAACGCGCTTCGAACAGATCATCAGCCACACCTGCATCCCCAACCTGTCGCTGATCATTTCCAACGACCCGTTCAATCAGCTCAGCAACCTGTTGCTGCACGCCGCCGATGGCCGGCTGCGTCTGAAGAACCTGGTGGCTGCCTTCGCCGATGACTTCGATCTGGTACTGATCGACACCCAGGGCGCCCGCTCGGTAATGCTGGAAATGGCACTGCTGGCCTCCGACATGGCCATCTCGCCGATCTCTCCGGATATGCTCGCCGCCCGTGAGTTCTATCGCGGCACCCAGCAACTGCTCAAAGACCTTGAGCCGCTGTCGCAACTGGGTGTGCACACGCCGCCGCTGAATATCGTGATCAACAAACTCGACGCGACCAGCGATGCGAGCCTGATCTATCAATCGCTGACCGAGACCCTGACCGAGCATCCCCAGCTCAACCTGCTGGACACCACCATTCCGGCCGCCGTGGTGTTTCGTCGTGCCGCCACGCAAGGACTGCCGGCGCACCGGCTGGAGCAGCGACAGCCGCAGAATCGTAAAGCGGCGTCAGCCTTCGCGGTGATCCATACCCTGGCCCATGAACTGTTTCCGCAATGGCGCGGCCAGTTCGACCGCTTCTCGATGCAAGCCACGGGTGGGGTATTACATCGGGAGGTGATCTTGTGAGCCTGCTGGACGTGGTGCCGCCGCACTCTGTCGAAGCCGAGCAGGGCGTGCTCGGTGGTTTGATGCTTGATAACCAGACCTGGGATCTGTTGGCCGATCTGTTGCAGACCGAAGATTTTTATCGGCGTGAACATCGGCTGATCTTCAAGGCGATCCAGGGCCTGGCGGCCAGTAACGCGCCGTTCGACGTGGTGACCGTCGCCGAGGCGTTGCCGAACCCGGAGGAGGTGGGTGGTCTCGCCTACCTGAGCGAACTGGCCAAGAACACCCCTTCGGTGGCCAACATCGCTACCTATGCCGAGATCGTCCGTCAGCGTGCGCACTTGCGGGCTTTGATTCTGCTGGGGCATGAGTGCAGCCGGCATGCCTCGGAGCCCAATGTCAAAAGCCAGGATGTCCAGGATGAGTTCGAGAAAAAACTCTATGCCTTGGGTGAGGGACGCAGCCCTGAGTGCTTCATCGACATCAACGACACGCTCATGCAATTGCTGGAGCAGGTGGACTACCACTTCAACCACGGCAATGGGGTGACCGGCGTGCCCAGTGGCTTGACCGATCTGGACCAGAAAACCGGCGGTTTCCAGGACGCTGACCTGGTGATCCTTGCGGCGCGGCCTTCGATGGGCAAGACCAGCCTGGCGCTGAACATGGTCGATGCGGTACTGCAGCAGGACTCGGCCAACACCGTGCAGATCTACTCGCTGGAAATGCCGGCGCAGGCGCTGATGTATCGCCTGCTGGCGATTCTCGGGCAACTTGATGTATCGCGGCTGATGCGCGGCCAGATCGAGGATGACGAGTGGCTAAAACTCTCGGCCGCCGTGGCGCGGGTCAAGGGCTATGGCCAGCGGCTGGTGGTCGATGACAGCTCCGGCCTGACCCCCACGGCCCTGCGCGCCCGTGCCCGGCGTGCGGCGCGGCAGTTCGGCAAACCGCGGCTGATCATGGTCGATTACCTGCAACTGATGCAGTGCCCCGGCCATGAAAACCGCAACCTGGAAATTGGCGCGATCTCGGCCGGCCTCAAGGCGCTGGCCAAGGAGTTTTCCTGCCCGGTACTGGCGCTGTCGCAGCTCAACCGTGGCCTGGAAAACCGCGCCAACAAGCGGCCACAAAACGGTGACCTGCGTGAGTCCGGTGCGCTGGAGCAGGATGCCGACCTGACCCTGTTCATCTACCGCGACGAAGTCTACAACCCCGACACTCCGGACCAAGGCCTCGCCGAACTGATCATCGGCAAACATCGCAACGGACCCACAGGCGTCGTGCGTACCGGCTTCGTCGCGGCGCACACCCGTTTCGTCAATCTTGAGGCCAGAGATCGGCAAGGAGCTGACGCATGAGCACCGAATTGATGCTGATCCCCAGGCAGCCCGTTCTGCGCAGCCACTGCCTGGACTGCCGGGCCGTCTTTGCCCGCCATCGCGCGGTGCAGCGTTCGATGGACACCATCGCTCGTGGAATCGATGCAGACACGCTGGTGTGCCCCGAGTGCGGCAGCCTGGCCGTCGAGGAGGCGAGCCATGAACAACTGTGAGCCCGAAGAGGCGTTATGCACCGTGGTGTTTCGCTTGAAGAACGGCAAGCGGGACATTGGCCGGTTCATTTACGCCTTGGCCTGCCGGGTCGAGAACATGCAAGACATCGAAGTGGTCACCCTTTCGGTGGGTGACCTGCAGTACCCACACCCACATGATCTACAGCCGGAGGTAGAGGATGACCAGCCATAACACCCAAAAGGACAAATTCATCGTGCGCTTTTCCGAGGCCGGTTTGCGTCAGCAGATTGCGACCCTGGCCAAACAGTCCAACCGCTCAATGAATGCCGAGATTCAGCACCGGCTGTTTCGCAGTTTCGAACTTGAGCAAGAGCTTCGGCGCGCCAATGCGGTGATCGATCGCCTGACGGCTGCGGCCGATCGCACGGATGCACAGCCATGAGCAGCAAGGCGATGAGTGCCGAAGACGTCAAAGGCAAACTGCTGCAGGGCGCGTTCCAGCATAAGGGCAGTGCGGTGAGCCAGTTGTCCGACCCGATTGCCGACACGCCCATGGTGGTGACGCTGGATCAGTTACGGCCCTATGACCATAACCCGCGGCTCAACCGCAACCCGATCTATGACCAACTCAAGGAGTCGATCCGCAGCCGTGGCCTGGATGCACCGCCGGCGATTACCCGGCGGCCGGGGGAGACGAATTACCTGATCCGCAATGGCGGTAATACCCGGTTGGCGATTCTCAACGAGCTATGGGCAGAAACCCGCGACGAGCAGTACTGGAAGATCCACTGCCTGTATCGGCCCTGGGCGGCGCGGGGCGAAATCATCGCCCTGACCGGCCACCTGGCCGAGAACGACATGCACGGCGCGCTGACCTTCGTCGAACGCGCGCTGGGTATTGATCGCGCCCGCGAGTTTTATGAGCAGGAGGGCGGCAAACCACTGTCCCAACGCGACCTGTCGCGGCGGCTGGCCGAGGACGGTTATCCGGTCTCCCAGCCGCACATCAGCAAAATGCAGGACACCGTGCAGTTCTTGCTGCCGGCGATCCCCAAGCTGCTGTATGCCGGGCTGGGCAAGCCGCAGATCGAACGCCTGACTGCCTTGCGGCGCAGTGCGGAAAAGACCTGGCGGCAACATGCCGGTGAGGCAGCGGCGCACATCGACTTCGACGGGCTGTTCCAGGACGTGCTGGCCAGCTTCGACGACGCACCGGATTTCACCGTCGAGCGGTTTCAGGATGAACTGATCCACCAGATGCAACAGCCGCTGGGCAAGGACTACAACTGGCTCAAGCTGGACATGCTCGAAGCCCGGGGCGCGGCGCCCGAGCCGGTGGCCGGCACACCGGTAACAGACAAAACGCGCCGATCAGCGGCGCAACCGGCCTCGACCAAAGAACCCACAACCAAGCCTGAACCATTAATACCACCCCTTGATAGTGGGCCTGATGATTCGCCCCATCCTCTGTCGCAACCTGCAGAAGTCGCCAGTGAACAGCGCCCGGAGCAGGACAGTCGGGCGCTGATTGATGCTCATGTGATCAGCCCCATCGTCGGCCTGACGCCGAGAATTCAGGCCATGAAGCAACAACTGGCCAAGGCCTCGGGCGAGCCGATCCCTGACTTTGCCGAGTCTTGTCTGCAAGCCATACCGGTGCAGGTCGGCGGCCTGCATCCGGTGTCGGACCTGTGGTACATCGAACGGCAGATCGATACGCCGGATGAACTGCGCCTGCAGATCTGCGGGTTAGTCCACGACATCGCTCAGACGGCGCAACTTCAGGTCGAGGTTTACCCGGCCTCTACAGGAGCCGGCTACGCGCTGGGCGACCCCGATGATGTGAAGGGCCGCTCGGTTCTGGTGGGGCTGTTGCACGCGCTGGGCGGACAACCCGGCGCTGAGATACCCGTGGGAGAAATCGCCGCGCTCTTGATCGGTGCGGCGCCGCAGGGCACCCAGGTTTTACCCGCACGCCTCGATGACGAAACGCTGGTCAAGCTGTTCCGGGTGATCCGCCTGGCCAGGCGTCTGGCGGATCTGGAAGCAGAATCATGAAGTGGTCTGCCACAGCGCACGATGACAGGGAGAAATGCTCATGGCTCACCCGCTGAACCTGGCCGTGGCTTACCAGATCCTCGAAGACCTGCGCAGAGGGCAAATGCGCAGTTGTCTGGAAATGGGCTTTGCCGAACATGACCTGAAAAGCCTGATCGAACCCAGCTGCATGAGCCTGCTGGTGAATGCCCCGGTGCCCTGGGTGCGGGTGGTGGTCGACAACCTGATGGTGCAACGCCTGCTGACCCAAGCCCGCAAGGATGAAGAGGACCGCCTGATCATGCAGGCGATCAGCGCCGGAGCCAGCTCGCCGCTGATCCATGAGCTGTTCGGGCTCTCGGCCAAGGAAGTCGCCTTGCGCCGCGGCATTCTAGGCATCCCCAATCGCCGCGGCCGCTGGCCGGTGATGACCCAGCCGCAAGAACAAACCTTGTGGGAGCTCTGGGTCAAATATGGCCAGCAAACCTCCACCGATCCTCGCGATGCACGCGCCTTGCTCGTCACGGCCATGCAGCTCACCGAGGCAATGCCCGAGGTGAACCTGACCATGGTCTGGAACACCCTTCAAAGCTGGATCGAACAGGACCTGTTGTAATGCATGGAACCGCTCAACGCTTCACGCCGGCAACGCTTCACGGACTTACGGCTTTGCTCGACCACGCCACCGAGACCTTGCAGCAACAGCCCCGCGACTCCCCCGGCAACCTGAAGCGTTCAGCGGGCTCCTTGCAGCCGTCACCACTGCAAAGTGAACAGACCGGCCTGCTGTTCACCGGCAACCCTCACGAAACCGTCCCGCGCCGCCTGTTGCTGGACAACCGCCTGACTCCGCTGGAGCGCAACGCCTGGCAGGTGTTTCGCCTGCTGCTCAACGACGACGGCCTGACCTCATTCCCCACCTACGAGCAACTGCGACCGTACCTGGCCGCATCACCCTTCAAACTGGCGTCTCGGGAAACCGTCGCCAAGGTACTCACCACCTTGCGCCTGACCCGCTGGCTGAGCCTGGCTGGCCGGGTGCGTGATGAAGCCACCGGCCAGGTCAAGGGCAATATCTACCTGCTGCACGACGAACCGATCAGCATCAGCGAAGCGTTGCTGCTGGACGGCAGCTACCTGGAACTGCTGGGCAATGCCCAAGAGCACGCCAACAAATCCATTCGTGAAGTGGCGGCATTCACCCTGGAAGAATTTCAGCGCGACCCCGACGTGCGCGACTTCAAAATACTGACCCGGCTGGACATCCTGCAGCGCCGCTTGGGACGACAGAAGTGGGCAAAACCTGAAGACGGACCAAAGCCGGGACCGGGACCAGGACCGGCAAGCGAATCCGAACTCAGTGCGCAGCATTCCGAACTCAGTAAAAAACAGCCAGTTCGGAATCGTGCAGCACCGCGTTCGGAATCCGAACCCATTGGAAAACCGGGGCTTTGCGGCCTGGTTCGGAATCCGAACTCATCCAGTACTAGTACTAATACAGATGTATTTAAAGACTTAGTACCGCGCGCGAGCGAGCCGCCGGGTGATCAGGTCACGGCGTATCCGCCCGCGTTCCTGGCATTGACGTTCGATCAGCGACAGAAGCTCCAGACAGCCCTGAGCCTGATCGCGCCTGAGCTGCAAAGCCAAGTGCTTGAGCAATGGGCACAGCGGTGTGACCGGCAAGTGATGCGCAACCCGGCGGGGTATTTGTTCGGGATGATCGATAGGGCGCGAAATGGCGAATTTAACGTGTTTGGGCAAGGGCAGGGTGGGGGGCGTGTATCCGGCTTCAACCAAGTGCCACTGGAGGCCGAGGTTCAGTGCTCACCGGCCCCTTGTCAGGCCAAACAACCACCGTCGAAAGAGGCCCAGGCGCTAGCGCGTAGTGCTATGGATGGGATGATGAGGATTATGGCTGGTGGGTGAGATGCGCGTGCTGCCGGTTGTTTGAGGGTGATTCCAGTGGAATCGCTCCCTACTAATCGAGAATGGCATGGGGGCCGCGCCGGCGTTAATCGTTCAAGACTGGACCTTCGTCCAGCGGTTTTCCGCTTATTACAACGCCCATCTCAGAGCGAGCCTTGATTCAGATATAGGCTGGCCCGGTGAGGATGGGTTATCTGCATCGTTACCTATGAAGTGCATGGTGGGGCGTATTGATTAAACAAGTTTTTTCTCGCAGAACACCTCACCCTGCTGGTTTATTCTCTGCTCAGACTTTATCGTGAACCGCCCTGGAGCACCCTAAACGACCGCCTTCTTGCCTCCTTCGAGGTGTTAACTCAACCGATGAGTCGAATCGCGTTGAGTGTCGAAGCCTTTACTTGTCAATGATCTCAAGGAATGAACTCATGCAAGCCGTTCCCCCGATACAACCCGAACCAATGGAATTGGACAGTTGCACGTTGGATCAAATCGTAGACGTGCTTTGTGAGGGGCGTCCCGTCATCCTTCCTGACGGCGCTGGCGAATTCGTTTTGGATAGTGAAGATGCTCGAGCGGTGTTGGGCTTTTACGCGAGTCGGAAAGAGCTCTGGGTGCAGGCCAAGCAGGTGGCTGCTGCAGAAGCAGCGCAGTTACTGGAAGCAGTCGCTACACCGAAGGCACACGTCGCAACTGGTCGGTCCTTGATTTCAAGCAGCACTCGTCCTCGTTGGCGTATTAAAGAACTGCGCGCTCATCGTTTTGCAGGATTACACCGCCACTGTGGCGCAGATGGTAAGGCTCCTGAAGTATTCATGCTTCACTTTGATCGTGATGTTACCTGCATTTGGGGGTTTAACGGAGCGGGTAAATCTGCTTTGCAGAGCGCAATTATGTGGTGTCTGACCGGGAAAGCTCACCGTTCCCAACATATGCCAGCCCTTGTCAACAAGCCAATTTCTGTGGAAGTCGTTTCAAATAGCGCTGATGGGGAGAAGAGCTTTGATCTTCCAGCAATAGTCCCTTTGCCTTCGGCGGATGATTTATCTCTGCTAGCCGATCGTCCGGCCTGTGATACATGGGTCGAACTCGACCTCCAAGACCAAGACGGCAATGTTGCGACAGTGAGGCGCGAGCTGAAGAAAAGTGATAGAGGAGCTGTGACTGAAGTCTCCTCGGGGCTGGAGGCGCTAGGTTTGCCGCAGTGGGCAATTGAAGCGGGAACACTTATGCCTGCCATCGCTGCAAACATGCGTTTCGACGACAAGACAAGCTTTTCAGAAGCCATCTCTCAGCTTACAGGGTTGAGGCCGCTGCAGGATCTAGGGCTGCGACTACCGCGCATGGTCCGCCGTCTCGAGAAAGACGAAACTGAATCTGCTACGGATGCGAAAGATAATGCTCGTATTCAATTCCTGGAAGGGAAGAAGTCCTTTCTCGAAGCTTGGCGTGCAGAAATCGAAACGCTTGGGCCTGAACCAGACTTGCTGACTCCCGATAAGGCAACGGCTGAGCAGAATTGCAGCAAGGCCATCGCAGATGCTCGGGTCAGGTTGATTCAGCACCAAACTACTGGTTTGGTAGATATTGAAACGATCCTTGGGAGCTCCACTTCTGTGGGATCGTCAGAACGTAGTCAGGCGTTGCTCAATCAACTTGCGTCCGCACGTGAGCATCTGAGTAGTGTCGCTCTGGCGGGATTACCCTCCCTTCGCGTCCTACAGCAGGTTAAAGATATCAGCGATGCGGACAAGGAGTGGCTTGTTGCCAAGCTAAAAGATCTGGTGAAGCGAGCTGAAGCCCATGTAAGTCGGCAGCAAAACAAGCAACAAGCAGCGCGGCAGCAGCTCTACACGATGGTTGCTCAGTGGCACCAAAAACAGAACCCCGGTCAGCCAATAACGGATTGCCCAGTTTGCGGTACGGATTTGGCTGACGTTCCAGCTGACGCGTTACTGGATTCTGGCATTGCCGCTGCACTGCAGATAGGACTGAGAGCGCACTCTGATGCCGCAAAATCTCTAGTGTGGTGTTTCACAAGTAGGACGAAAAACTACTTACCCAATGCTTTTGCTGCACGCGCTACGGAACCCAGGATCTCGTTCGCTTTTTTGTGCCAGCGAAATGGCTTCGGATTCTGGTTGTAGGTTTCCAGGTAGTACTCAATTGAGGC
>NZ_JAMYDZ010000041.1:0-33481 GCF_024129905.1 Pseudomonas sp. 21LCFQ010
TTCATGGCGTTTGAAGCTGTTCAGGGGTGCGTAGAACGAACCATCCGAAAGCGTGGCGAAGCGGGCAATGCCCATGTCGATGCCGACTGCCGCCCCCTGTGCCGTGGGCTGCTCATCGATCTGGCGTTCGGTCTGGATACTCACGAACCACTTGCCACACGACTGGCTCACGGTGATGTTCTTCACCGTGCCAGGCACCTCGCGGCTGTTGCGGTAGCGCAGCCAGCCCAGCTTGGGCAGAAACAGGCGGCTGTTGGTCTGGTCGAGCTTGATCTGTTTCGGGTCGGGATAGCGCAAGCTGTTGTTCTGCCCCTTCTTCTTGAACCGGGGAAAGTCGGCTCGCTTGGCGAAGAAGTTGGTGTAGGCCCGCTCCAGATCCTTGAGGCTCTGTTGCAACGGGTGAACAGGCGCATCGGCCAGCCATGCGGTTTGCGGGCTATGGCGCCACTCGGTCAGCAACTTGCACAGGCCCGCATAGCCGAGCTTGTTCTCGCCTTGCTCGTGGCGTTCTTTCTGCAACGCCAGCGCCTTGTTGAAGACGAAGCGACAGGAGCCCGCAAAGCGGCGCATTTGCCGCTCCTGCTGGCCGTCTGGCATGAGTTCGTACTTGAAGGCTTGAAGTCGTTGCATACTGCTCTTGATCCATGAGCAATGAAGACGCCATTAGGCGCGGACGGCACGGTGTTTTCAAGGTGCATGACCATGGGGTCTTTGTAACGAAATACCGCCGTATAAGGACATCTGTGTCGCCGTGTTACTGCGCATCATCCTGTGGCGGTGCGTCCATCGAACAGCAGCAGACACCCCACGGCAACCAGGGACGGCTACGCCGTCCACGCTATCCTTCCCCGCCCTGAACGGCGGGGCTTGATGGTCAAATCGCTCAAGCACACGCTGGCCGCCGCCCTATGCGCGGGCCTGGCCTGTAGTCTGGCCGCTGGTCTGGTGCAGGCCGACGAACCGCGCACTCTCAAGGTGTACAACTGGTTTGACTACATCACTCCACAGACCCTCACCGACTTCAAGCAACAGACCAAGGTGAATTTGATCTATGACATCTTCGATACCAACGAGGCGCTGGAAGCCAAACTGCTGACCGGCCACTCAGGCTACGACGTGGTGGTGCCGTCGAACATGTTTCTTGCCAAGCAGATCGAAGCGGGTGTGTTCCAGCCGCTGGATCGCAGCAAACTGCCAAACTGGCAGCATCTGGACCCAAAACTGATGAAGCTGCTGGATGCCAACGACCCCGGTAACAAGTTTGCGGTGCCTTACATGTATGGCACCATCCTGATCGGTTTCAACCCGGCCAAAGTCAAGGCTGCGCTTGGTGACAACGCGCCGGTCAACAGCTGGGACCTGATCTTCAAGCCCGAGAACCTCAGCAAGCTCAAGCAGTGCGGCGTGGCGATGCTCGACTCGCCCTCGGAAATCATGCCGCTGGCCCTGCAGTACCTGGGCCTGGACCCAAACTCCAGCAAGTCGGCCGACTATCAGAAAGCCGAACAATTGATGCTGAAGATTCGGCCTAACATCACTTACTTTCACTCCTTCAAGTACATGGCTGACATCGCCAACGGCGATATCTGCGTCGCCGTGGGTTACTCGGGCAGCTTCTCCCAGGCCGCCAACCGTGCCAAGGAAGCCAACAATGGCGTCGTGGTCGAGATGCGCCTGCCCAAGGAAGGTGCGCCCATCTGGTTCGATATGTTGGCCATCCCCAAGGGCGCGGCCAACCCGGAGGATGCCCATGCCTTCATCAACTACCTGCTGCGCCCGGAAGTGATCGCCCCGATCAGCGACTTCGTGGGTTATCCGAACCCGAACAAGGACGCCACCGAAAAGGTCGCCCCAGAGATTCGCAACAACCCGGACCTGTATCCCACCGAAGCTGCGATGACCACGCTGTATACGCTCAAGCCGCTCAACCGCGAAGGTGAACGGACCCGAACCCGCACCTGGACGCGGATCAAGTCGGGAACCTGAGTACAGCCGGCCTGCTGCCTTGCTCAAGCCCGCGACTGTCGGGCTTGGGTAATGACAAAGACCTTACGCTGCACCACTACCCCATCAATGCCCACCCCCCGGAAACCGGCGCCTATCCCCAAACCGCTCCAGCAAAAAGTCATACACCAGCCTGATTCGCTTCGGCACCGCTCCGGATCGCGTCCGGTACAACACCAGGTCCAGCGCTGGCGGCGCCCACTCAGGCAGCACTTCGACCAGCGCCCCGCGCGCTAAATGCGCCTGCGCCAGATACAACGGCACCTGAGCAATCACAGCGCCCTGCAACACCATCTCCAGCTCGGTTTCCGGGTCGTCGCAGATAAAACCCGGCTGCTCGGGTATGAAACTCTGATCATCGGCAAACATCCACGGCCAGCCGCGACCGGAGCGGCGATCCAGCAACAATGACAGCGGCAGCTCTTTCAGTTCGGCCACATTTGCAGGTGTACCCAGGCTGGCAATCAGCGCCGGCGCGGCAACGACGACCAACGGAACACTGGCAACCGTTCGGGCGATAAACCGGCGGTCGCGCACCGTACCTACCCGAATGCCGATATCAATCCTGGATACCACCGCGTCGGTCAGCTCGTCGTCCAGGCATAAATCGATGATGAGTTTGGGATATTGCTTGCGAAACTCGGCCAGATAGCCCGCCAGATACAACTTGCCGATTGCATGCGGTGCCGTCAGCCCCACCCGGCCCGTGATGCCCTCCCCGCTGACTTGATCCGCCCTGTCGAACAGCTGGTCGAAGCGCTCTACGGCCAGGCGGGCATCGAGGGCGAGTTGTGCGCCGAAATCGGTGATCTTCATCTGTCGGGTGCTGCGATGAAACAACGGCTCGCCGATGAGCCGTTCAAGCTCTTGTACCGCCCTGGTGACTTTCTGCGGCGATGTGCCGATCTGGTTTGCCGCCTCTCTAAACGAGGCGCAGTCAGCAACCGTGAGAAAGACGCGCACCATTTCAAGCCGGTTCAACATGGACGTATTCCGATTTATGGAATTTTCAAATCCTGAATATTCCATTCTCCGAGACAAAATCACAACTCATAATCGATGCCATCACCACCCACTGAGGTACACGAAATGAGCAAGAATATTGAAGGTAAAGTTGTTGTGATCACTGGCGCCAGCAGCGGTCTTGGCGAGTCGACTGCACGGCATCTGGCGAGCCTGGGCGCATCAGTGGTACTGGCAGCACGCCGGGAAGATCGCTTGAATGCGATTGTGCAAGACATCACTGCCGCTGGCGGCAAAGCCACAGCCCTTGCTGCGGACGTCACCCGCCGCGAGGACCTGGAGAACTTGATCCAGCACGCCGTGGCCAGCTTTGGCCGGGTGGACGTGATGATCAACAACGCAGGCCTTATGGCTATCTCGCCGATCGCCGAACTGCGGGTGGACGAATGGGACCGGATGATCGACATCAACATCAAAGGCGTGATGTACGGCATTGCCGCGGCTCTGCCGGTGTTTCAGAAACAGGACTCCGGTCACTTCATCAATATTTCTTCGGTCGCCGGCATCAAAGTGTTCAGCCCGGGAGGCTCGGTCTACAGCGGCACCAAGTACGCCGTACGGGCAATTTCCGATGGTTTGCGTCACGAGGTCGGCAAAAGCATTCGTACTACGACGATTGAACCGGGTGCCGTGGATTCAGAGTTGAAGTTTGGCAGCGGCCACGAGGCCAGCTCGCAGGCGGTGCAAGAGTTCTACAAGAGCGCCATCCCGGCCGAGTCGGTTGCGCGTGCCATCGCATTCGCCATCGAGCAGCCTGCAGATGTCGATATCAACGAAATCGTATTGCGGCCGACCTCTCAAGACTTCTGACAATGGGTATAGCGGAGCGCGATCTGGCTACGGATCGCGTTCCGTTTGGTCAGCCATACCGTTAAACTGCGCGCCCCGAAAAAATCAGCAAGGAAGCTTTGCATGCGTTCGCTCCTTAACGGCGCGCTCCTCACCATGAGTCTGGCCACTCCGGCGCTGGCCGCACCGCTCTCGTATGCAGTTACCGACCCCAGTGGCCAGTATCTGGTTGAAGTCCTGTTTCCAGAAGTGCCGCAGCGTCAGGGTGAACTTGCGCACGCGCTGATCACCTTGCGTGACAAGAACAGCCTCGAACCCCTGCAGCAATTTCAGACCCCGGCAGGAAATGTACCGCCCAACCGCGATGCATGGCTGCTCGGTCCGTCAGGGCTGGTGTACATCGCCGACTTCAATTCCGATGGTCGCCTTGATGTGGCGATTCGTAATGGCACGGACACCGTCACTGATAAGTCGCAGTTCGATATCTACGTGCAAGGCCCGGATAAGCCTCAATGGACCTTGAACCGTGCCTTGACGGATCTGGCCAGAGACGCTTTTACAGGCATGTTCTCGCTCAATCCTGCCGATGGTACGTTGCACACGCAAACCGATCGCGGCTGTTGCTGGACGCGTATGTCGCAATGGAGAGTTCGCGACGGCGAGCTGGTATTGCTCCACTCCTACACCCAGGAACAGGTTCCGGCGACCCCGTTCGGTGAGAACAACAGCATGCCCCGCGGGTACATGCTGCGTACCACGGGCGATTGGCAAGATGGCGTCTGGCAAGAAACACCGAGCCTGGAAGGCCCGGTCCATGAAGACCCGGAGTTACTCGCCGGAACCCTCAGCGGCAAGATTGCGGTAGAGATCTGGTTTCAGGAACAAGGCTCGGTCCTGATCGGCGAACTGCGCTATATCAAAAGTGGCAACGTTGAACCGATCAAACTGATCGGTTCCCGTGAGGATTATGACGAGCAAAGCCACGTCTACCTTCACGAATATGCCAATGACGGTAGTCGGACCGGCATCTGGCGGATGACCCGAGAGCGCGCCGAGCCGTATGGCTACACCGGCACCTGGGTATCCGGCGCGGTGGGCGACAAGCGTGAACTGCCCATTCGGTTGCGCCATGAAGATCGTGAAATCGACCTGCGCAAACTCGATGATGTTTCCCGTGACCTGCGCAGCGGCCATTATCAGATGCGCCGTGATTTCCTTGATCGTGACGGCGACCTGGACTTGAAAATCCTGCCCGAGCGCGATGCCCAAGGCCGGGAAATCGCAGAACTGACCGTGACGCTCAAGGATGCCAAGAGCAAACAGGTCATTGTCACCGAGCATCACGTCGTGCCCATGGAAACCGCCAACCTGATCATCGTCCGTGAACCGCAGGCACCGGCCAAAAATGGGCCCTATCACCTGCGCCTGGTGAAAGACTTCGTCGTTCTCGACTACAACTACGGCACGGACTCGCAAGACATGCTGACCGGCATGTATCGCAAGCAGTAAAAAGCGCCTGAGTATGTGCAGCGCTGCTGCTGAGGCAACGCTGTACCATTTAATCCTATGTCGAGGTCATCGGCAGTCGAAAACGCGGCTGATTTTCGAGGGGATGAGAAATACCGCGGCAGGTTGAGGTTGTTCCCCTACCCCGGGCCGGCCAGCAGGGGCCAGACGCAACAGGCTCCCATCCGGCCCATCAGTCAATACATAAATCAGGCCGTCAGGGCCTACTTTTACATCGCGCACCCGCTCGTTGCGATCTGACAGTAACAGTTGCTGGCCGACGATTTTGCCCTGCTCGCGAATCACCCGCCTGAGCGAGCGCTCCTTGAGGGCGGGCACCAGCATGTCGCCTTGCCATTCGGGAAAGGCGTCGCCGCGATAGATCGCCAGGCCCGCCGGAGCGATTGATGGCGTCCAGACCAGAACCGGGTCCTCAAAGCCTGGCAACCGGCGAAAAGGCGAGACGCTGGCAAAGGGGTAGTCGATGCCACGGGTCACCAGCGGCCAGCCATAGTTGCCGGCCGGCACCACACGATTGATCTCATCACCGCCGCGCGGGCCGTGTTCGGTGACATACAGCTCATTGTTGGCGGGGTCCACAGCGATGCCCTGCGCATTGCGATGCCCCAGGCTGTAAACCTGCGGTGCGGCACCGGGCCGGTTAACCAACGGGTTGTCGGCAGGCACCCTGCCGTCGCGATCCAGCCTGACCACCGTGCCCAGGTGGTTGCCAGGATTCTGCGCTTCTTCGCGCCGAGTGTTGCCGTCGCCCACCGTCAGCACCAGCGTCCCGTCCGCCAGAAACGCTATTCTGCCGCCGTTGTTACCCAGGCCAGGTTTGGGGCTTGAACTGAACAGCAGCCGGACGTCTTCAAGCCGGTTGTCTACCAGACGAGCCCGTACCAGCCGGGTGCCGTTCGCATCGGGCTCGCCATAGCCCATCGATAGAAATAGCGTCTGATTGCGTTCGAAGTCGGGGTCCACCGCCACTTCCATCAAGCCGATGATCCCGCCGCTATGCAGCACTGGCGGTACATCATTCATGGCAACCGGCTGCACGACGCCATTACCGGCCACAGACAACAGACGCCCGCCCATTTCGGTGACCAGCAGCCGACCATCAGGCAGCACTGCCACTGACCAGGGTCTATTCAGGCCACTGGCAACGGTTTGTACTTGCAGGTGGTCCGCAGGCAGCAAGGGCTGCCGGGGATCGGCAGGCGGCAGCATGGCAATAAAAGAGCTTGTCGGGATCGCCAGGCAGGCAACCACCAGTGCAGCGTACTGCCATTGTGGGGCCGGCCTGTTAGCGGTGCGTCGGGTTCGCCAGTGAAAGACCACGGCGCCCAGTACGCCGGTCAGTGTCATGAGCGCATAACCCGACAGGGTTCGGGTACCGGCCAAAGCCGGCATCGGAATCACCGAGCGCATCAACCAGAATGCAGTGCCCATGCCCACCACCGCGGCAATCATCAGCAGCGGCAACCTGGCCGCCGCTGACACACGCCTGGCCAGCCAATGCGCACATGACAAGGCGGGCAGCAATAC
This sequence comes from Pseudomonas sp. 21LCFQ010, assembly GCF_024129905.1. Classification (NCBI taxonomy): domain Bacteria; kingdom Pseudomonadati; phylum Pseudomonadota; class Gammaproteobacteria; order Pseudomonadales; family Pseudomonadaceae; genus Pseudomonas; species Pseudomonas sp. 21LCFQ010. The sequence goes on from NZ_JAMYDZ010000041.1 coordinate 6,871, forward strand.
CAAAAATGCCATGACCACCGAGACAGGCCCGTAACGTGCGAGGTCTTCGGCGGCGGTGAGCCAGCGCATGCTTGCCGCGACCGGTACACCCAGTTGCATCACCTCCGTGAGGACGATCTGAGTCTGTACCAGCGAGGCAGCAGCGCCAGTGGCTAGTGCGGCGATCAGTAAGGCGGACAGATTACGGAGAAACTGGGTCATCGGTACGTCCTTGCTTCTGCCAAAGCGGGTGTGTGCTGTGTGACAGCGCGGCGTCGAGACGGCGGCTGATCGACTACACCACCGCTCGAAGGTAGCCCTTGATCACCTGCAACGGCGGCTCCAGCGAGTCGAGGGTCTGCGCCGCATGAAACTCAGTGGATACACGCTGCAGCTCACGTCCGAGAGGCTTTTCGGCTCCGCCCATGGCGTCAAGGGCCAGCAGCAGGCACTCGTTGATCTTGTGCTGGATCATCGCCACATCGCCTCTGGCGATCAACAGTTCGAAGACGTCCCGCTGATAGTCACTCATCATCAGGTCATCGCGCAAAATCGGGCTTTGATCTTCCGTTTCGTAAGCCAGCTTGTGGCAAAAAAGAGCGACTGTTTCCAGTGCCGACTTCATGAGCCAGGTCCTTGGGAAAGTGTTTCTTGAGTTGGAGTAGAGGCTTGAAGATCTGAACGGCCAGTTACATTGACTTGACCGACACGACTTCCACATAGCGGAATTTCTTGCGGGCAGCCTTGGTGGCCTCTTGTTCAGCCAGCAGCGTGCTCAGCGTATCGGCTTCGTGAGTGATCTCGTGCATTTCTCCTTCAAACTCATTGCCCACCCGCAGTATTACCCGCATGCGAGGCGTGAACGCTTTGGCAGCCTTCTTCTTCGGGGCGGGCGCTGGCGGCTTGGCGAGCACGACCTCTGGGGCCGGTTGTGGTGCAACGGGGGCGTTGAGGTGCTCAGCGGGGGCAGGAGCACCAAACAATGCCAGGCGCATTTCTTCTTCAGTCAGATCAGGGGTCATGCATTCTCTCGGAGGGGGCCGTAGTCAGCTGGGGAGATTCTACCAGCATGTCTGGCTGCATCGGTTAGCGATGAGTTGCTATGGGGCTACGCTGCTGATTTCGGCACTGCCCGGATCAGTGGCAAACTGGCTGCCACACCACTGCCCAAGGACCATCATGGACAACCTGCCGCCCCTGCGCGCCCTACAAGTCTTCGACACGCTCGGCCGGTGCGGCAGTATTGCCGAGGCGGCGAAACGACTGGGTATTTCAGCTGGCGCGGTGAGTCAGCAAATGAAGCTTCTGGAAGACGCGCTTGGCATCACGCTGCTGGTCAAGGAAGGCAAACGTAACCGCCTGACCGCCGCAGGAAGTCGCTTTCATGAGCAGTGCTCTGATGCATTCGAGCGCCTGCGCATTGCCCATGCGGAAGTTGTATTGTCGCGCGACACCAGCCATTTGCGCGTCAGCGCCCTGCCCTCATTGATGTCCAGATGGCTGGCGCCGCTGGTCTTCGAATGGCAGCAAGCGAACCAGGCCGTCAATGTCTACCTCGATGGCAGTCACGCCGAGCCGCTGGCCAACGGTTACGAGATCGACTTTCGCGTCACCTACAGTGATCGGGCCATTGCTGCCGAGAACAGCATCGAGCTGTTGCGCGACTGCGTAGTACCGGTCTGCAGCCCGGAACTGTTGGGCGGTGACAGGTCAGGCCTGCAGCCAAATGAGTTGCTGAACTATCCGCTGCTTGCCATCGACTGGCTGCCCAAGTTCGCCTCGCCACCGTCCTGGCGAGACTGGTTCGAAAGCACCGGGGTTGACCTGGCCCGTTTGCAGGATGCTCGCCGGGTCTTCTCGCTTTCAGCCATGGCCATCGAAGCAGCGCTTGCAGGCCAAGGCTTTGTTCTGGCGCAGTACTCCATGGTCGCCAACGACCTGGAGGCCGGCCGTCTGCTCATGCCTGTCAGGCATGCCCTGCCGCTGCCGGCCGCCTATTACCTGACCTGGACCAAAAGCGCTTTCGACAAAGAGCATTGCCGCCGATTCCACCGCTGGCTATTGGCTCGTGGCAAAGAGCAGAGTCATGGCATTGAGGCGTTGCTGGCTGCAAGCTCCAGCGTCGTTGTTTCTTGAGCGCGCGGCTCAGCCCAGGTCCACGACCACTGAGCCCAGCGGGCGTGAACAGCACAGCAGCATCGCACCCTGGGCTGGCGGCTCAAGAGGCTCTTCGAAGTACTCCACCTGCCCTTGTCTCAGACCCACCTGGCATGTGCCGCATATCCCGGCCCGGCAATTGAATACCGGGGCCAGGCCGGCTTGCTCGGCGAGATCCAGCAACGAGTGACAGTCAGGGTTCCAGGCGATGCTGATCCCGGAGGGCAAAAACTTCACGGTTGATGCCTGTGCGGCTGAATCATCGACGTGTGGGGGCGTTGCAGGCTCGGCCCTTGTCGGCTGGGGTGCCTGTTCTTGTTCATCGCGCAGAACCGTTGCCGGCCCAAAGAACTCGTAGTGAATGCGCTCTGCGCTTATTCCCAGCTCACGCAACAGTCGCCAGTTGGCCTGCATGAATTGCGGCGGTCCACAGAGGTAGACCTCGTAGTCATCCAGCGGCAACAACGCCTGCAAGGTCTGCCGGCCGATCAATCCCTGGCTGTGGCAAGCGCCGCGCTCAAGGTCTTGGTCCGACGGATTTCGGTAGCAGAAATGCACGTCAATCCCCGGCCGCCGGTTAGCCAGCTCCAGCACTTCCTCGCGCATGGCATGTACGCGGCCGTTTTCGCAGGCATGGATGAAATACACCGGCTGCGCAGTGTTGCGGCTGAGCCAGTGCAACATGCTGACCATCGGCGTCAGCCCGACGCCGCCACTGAACAGCAGCACCGGTCGAGTGCTGTTCTGGTCAAGAGTAAAAGCACCCATGGGGCCGGCGAGCTGCAGGACATCACCAACTTGGGTCTGCTCATGCAAGAAGCCCGAAGCATAGCCATGCGGTAAATCGGGTCGGTCTACGGGGGCCGACTCTCGCTTGACCGAGATCCGCCACTGCGAGGTGTTCCCAGGGTCGCCTGACAGGCTGTAGTTGCGTATCACGCTGACGCCTTCGTGGTCGGCCAGACGAAGGGTCAGAAATTGGCCCGGAATGAAAACCGCAGCGGCGCCCTGTTCGACGGGTTGCAAACCAAACGAGGTGATGACCGCACTTTCCTGCGTTTTGGCAACAACCCGGTAACCACTGAATCCCTTGGATTGTTCCATCTCAGCCCCCCACTGCGCTGACCACAGGTGGCTGATGCGTAATCAAGCCGTTGTCCTGTTCCTGGGCAATCAGCCTGGCCAGATTGCGGCGAAACCGTAGCGGCCCAGCATCACTGGCCAGGTCAATGTTCGGGCTGCGCTTGTTGGTCATGCCCTGGTGAACAGCCGTCAGAACCACTCGGTCTTCGGCAAAGGCATGCCGCACATCCTCATCAAACTGCCGCGAGACCTCGGCATTGTCGGTATCGAAGTTGCGCACCTGAAACCAGTAATAGCGGGTGTTCGCCTCGTCGATCGGGGTCATGAAGTTATAGGAGTTCATCAGGAACACCTGCTCATGCAGGACGCCGTCATCAGTCCCGGTTCCTGCCGGCGTGAACACCGCCTTGATAATGGCCTGCGACGGATAGCGGACTTCATAGTGCTGCTTGCGATCACAGTTGCCGCTGAATTTGACGAACTTGGCGTAGAACGGCGCGACCTCGACATCACGCATCCAGCGCGACACGATCACCCCGTCATCAGTGACCGTGGTTTTGAGCGGCTCGCTGGCGCAGGCAGCGTTGCCGAACGAACTCTGATGCACCCAGGCAACATGCGCAGGATCAAGCAGGTTGTCAGTCACGTATAGATAGTTGCACGACACCACCATGCTATCGCCGCGGTTGAGCCCCCATTGCGGATCGCCCCATTCCGGCACGTCGCAGATCTTCGCCTGGTCGGCCTGCTCGATATCGCCCATCCAGATCCAGATCAGCCCGTAGCGCAGCGCCAGCGGGTAGCTGTGAACCCGCGCACCTTTGGGAATGTGCGTGCTGCCGGGCGCCTTTACACAACTGCCAGAGCAGTCGAAGGTCAGGCCGTGATAGCCGCACTCAAGCTGGTCACCGATGCGCCGGCCCATGGACAACGGCAACTTGCGATGCGGACAGGCATCTTCAAGGGCGACAGGAGTGCCATCGCTCTTGCGATACAGCACCACCGGTTCGCCCAGAATGGTCAGTGCCAGCAATTGCTCGCCCAGCTCCGTTTCGCTGGCCGCTACATACCAGGCATTACGCAGAAACATGGATAAGCCCTCATCTTTACGGTTATGGCAACTGCCACCCTATCAGTAGATGAGCGTTAAAAAATTAAGGGATGCTTTAGTTTTTCTAAAGTTTTTTTGCCCTGTGGCCGGGCGATTTGAGGCAATGGTTGATTGATTTTTTAGCCTGTAGGTCGCCTTGGACTTTTCGAACGCCCACAACAATCAAGGCGCGCGCGGTCCGGTGGTATGCCCCGGTGGGAGCGACCTTGGTCGCGAAGGCGGCGCTGAGACCCATCGCTATGTGCTGATTTTTCCGGCCCTTTCGCGAGCCAGCTCGCTCCTGCAATTTAAACGTGCCCATAAGCCTCGGGCCTGGCTTCAGTACATGCCAATCGACCTACACGATAGATTTTAAAGTCCAGCAATACCGCGCCGATGCCTACAAGGATATTCACAATGTGTAGGTGAACGATGAGCAATGTATTTCCCAGGCAACTCTGTATCGGGTTGGCTGTTGGTCTCTGCACCGTGTTTTCTGTGTCTCCGGCATTCGCGTTGTCAGACGGCTGTGCGGCTGTTAACGATTTATCGGGCGCCACCTCATTGTCACTTGCTAAAAATAGATACCCGGCATCGGATTTTTTAGCTGGAGATACCCTGACCTTGACGTTCACCGACAGTGGACAAGCCCACGGCGGGGACCCGATGAATGCCGACAGCGTCAGTCTTGCCCGCTACAATTTTTCCGGTTTCCAGACGTACAACGCTGCCCACACCAACAGCAGCACACCGCATCAGATCACTATTAGCGTTCCGGCTGGCAGTCTGGAGGCTAATGGCCTTGTGGTACGGGCCAGTACATCTCACGGTCAGATCAGCAATCTGGTGTTCAACTGCCAGCGCACACGGAATTTCGATTAGCGTGTCATCAATCACACCGGGCTGATAACGCCTGGCGGCAAACTGTTCATAACACGCTTGGCGCTGTAGCAGGGTCACCAAAGCGCCCAAGCGGTTTGTTTGAATAGATGATCAGCGAACCGGCGGACCGTACTGCAGGCCGCCCTGGGTCCATAGCGCATTGAGCCCACGCTTGATTTTAAGCTCACTGCCCTGCCCCAGGCTTCGCTCGAATGACTCGCCGTAGTTACCCACCTGGGCAACGATTTTCACCACCCAGTCATTCGGCAAATTCAAATCCTTGCCCAGTGCCCCTTCGACGCCCAGCAGGCGCGCCACGTCAGGGTTCTTGGTGGTCCTGGCCAGTTCATTGACATTCTTCGAAGTGACACCCAGCTCCTCGGCGTTCAGCCAGGCAATCTGGGTCCAGCGCACGACCGAGTACCACTCTTCGTCACCACGCCGCACAGCGGTGGTCAGTGGCTCTTTGGAGATGACTTCAGGCAGGACCACGAAATCATCAGGCGCAGCGAGTTTCAGACGCTGACCATAGAGCTGTGACTGGTCGGCAGTGAGTACATCGCAGCGCCCGGACTCCAGGGCTTTAAACGACTCATCGGAGGTGTCGAAAGAGATGGGCGTGTATTTCAAGCCGTTGGCGCGGAAGTAATCAGCCAGATTGAGTTCCGTCACAGTGCCGGCCTGAATACAGAAGGTCGCGCCATCCAGCTCCTTGGCACTTTTTACCAAGCTGGCGCGAAAAGCCCCTTCCTTCAGGTGGGGGATGAAAGCGCCACCGCGAAGCGGTCATAGGGGTTAACATCCCAAAAACCGCCCCTATTCTGTGTTTCATGACCGAAATGAAAGCGACCAAAACCCTCAAGGTTCGAGTGCGGGATAAGCACGCAGCGCAGCTGCGTGAAGCTTCTCGTGCTGTGAATTTTGTGTGGAACTACGTAAACGAGTTGAGCAGCCGCTCGATTCGTGAGCGTGGTCGTTTTCTGTCGGCGTTCGACATTCACAAGTACACCAACGGGGCCGGCAAAGACCTGGGACTGCACAGCCAATCGGTGCAGGCTGTTGCCGACGAATATGTCACACGGCGCAAGCAGTTCAAAAAGCGCCAGCTACGCTGGCGCTGCTCGGGCGGCGCTCGGCGCAGCCTGGGTTGGCTGCCCTTCAAGGTCGGCGCTGCTGTCTGGAAAAACGGCCAGGTCGTCTTCAACAAACAGCACTTCAAGGTCTGGGACAGCTACGGCCTGGCGGGTTTTAAATTCAGATCCGGTAGCTTCAACGAGGACAGTCGTGGACGCTGGTATTTCAACGTCGTGGTCGAGGTCGACCGGCAGTTATCGCCAGGCCAGGACGCGGTGGGTATCGACCTCGGACTGAAAACCACGGCCACCTGCAGCGACGGTGATCGCCTTGAAAGCGGCAGGTTCTACCGGGATCTGGAGAGCGCCCTGGGCACGGCCCAGCGCGCCGGCAAGAAGGTCCGAGTGCGGGCGATTCACGCCAAGATTGCGAACCGCCGCAAGGATTGCCTGCATAAGTTCAGCAACGCGCTGGTCGCGCGTTGTGGCGTCATTGTTGTGGGCGATGTGAACTCACTGAAACTCGCGAAAACCAGGATGGCCAAGTCGGTACTGGACGCCGGCTGGGGCCAATTGAAAACCATGCTGGAATACAAATGCGATCACGCAGGCACGGTTTTCAAGGTTGTCAGCGAGAGAAACACCACCCAAACCTGTTCGAGCTGCAAGCAATTGCCAGACTCGAGGCCGAGAGGTATCGCAGGGCTTGGAATAAGGGAATGGACTTGTTGTGGGTGCGGTGCCACCCACGACCGCGACGTCAACGCCGCCAAGAACATTCTCGCGCTCGGGCATGAGCGTCCAGTTGTGGGAATCTCGGCCCTTTAGGGCGGGGAGGATGTCAAGTACTTTGCGTTACCTGCCCGTCGATCCGCGGCGTGACGGCGGACCTCACCGCTTTTCTGTCGAGCCGCGGCTGCAACATTCGCGACAGCGCCCAGTTCGACGACGAAAGCACCAACCGCTATTTCATGCGCCTGACTTTCCGCTCCGAAGAAGGTCGCTCGTTGCAGGATCTGGAGAAGGAATTTCAGCCGCTGGTTGAGAAGTACAAGATGCACCACGAATTCTTCGATGAGCGCACCAAGCGCAAAGTCATTCTCATGGTCTCGCGCTTCGGCCACTGCCTGAACGACCTGTTGTACCGCTGGGGCATCGGTGCACTGCCAATCGACATTGTCGGGGTGATCTCCAATCACCTGGACTTCCAGAAAGTCGTCGAAGGTCATGGCATTCCCTATCACCACATCAAGGTGACCCCGCAAAACAAGGCCCAGGCCGAAGCCGAGCAGATGCGCATCGTGCGGGAAACCGGGGCGGAACTGATCGTGCTGGCGCGCTACATGCAGATCCTCTCGGATCAGATGTGCCAGCAGATGTCAGGGCGCATCATCAATATCCACCACTCGTTCCTGCCTTCGTTCAAAGGTGCAAGCCCGTACAAGCAGGCGTTTGACCGTGGTGTGAAGCTAATTGGCGCCACCTCGCATTTCGTCACTGCCGACCTTGATGAAGGGCCGATCATCGAGCAGGACATCGTACGTATCAACCATGCGATGAGCCCTGACGATTACGTCTCACTGGGCCGCGACGTTGAGAGCCAGGTGCTGGCCCGGGCTATTCACGCCTACGTGCATGGCCGGGTATTTCTGAACCGGAACAAGACCATCGTGTTTGCGCCTTCGGCTGACTCCTACAGCGCTGAGCACATCGGCTGATAGCCCCTTTCAAACCTCCCGGCTGCCGCTGGCAGCGCTACACCCTCTGTGCCTGGGGCCCCGTTGCCAACGGCCCGGTGTGGATCCCGGCTGCCTGCAATCTGCGGTGGCCGGGCCATTCGCGGCACCGATAAAACAACAAGATGCGAGACATACAATGCAAGAAACTAGCTGGTTGTTAGGGGTTTTGTTCGCCTCCATTGCGCTGATCATTTTCCTGATCATGAAAGTGCGACTGCATGCGTTCATCGCGTTGATCATTGCCTGTTTCGTGGTCGGGTTCGGCTCGGGGATGCCGGCAGCCAGGATCGTCGCTTCGCTGGAAGCCGGTATCGGCGGGACGCTGGGCTTTCTTATTGCGATTATCGGCCTGGGCGGGATCCTCGGCAAAATGCTGGAGGAGTCCGGCGGTGCCGAGCGCCTGGCCAAGACCCTGCTGGACAACCTCGGGCCGCAACGCGCCCACTGGGTCATGGCCATTGTCGGGGCGGTTGCCGGTATTCCGGTGTTCTTCGAAGTCGGCTTCGTGCTGCTGATTGCGCTGGTGTATGTGGTCGCCCGTGAAACCCGGATCAACTTGATGTACCTGGGTATCCCGCTGGCCATCTCGCTGCTCACCATCCACTGCATTCTGCCGCCCCACCCCGCCGCCATGGCGATTACCGGAATGCTGCATGCCGACGTGGGCAAGGTGATTCTTTACGGCCTGCTGGTCGCTGTGCCAACCATTATCATCGCGGGCCCCGTCTGGGTCAGGCTGTTCTGTAGCCGCAGCGCCAGTGATCATCAGCAAGCCTTTCTTGCCTCCCACGGCGCATCCGCGCAAGTGCAGCGCGTGCTGCCCGGCATGGGCATCACCCTGTTCACCATCGCCCTGCCCTTGCTGCTGATGGTCGGTAAAACCGCAGCCGCTGGTTTACCAAACGACTCGCCCGTGCAACATGTGGCGCAGTTCGTGGGCAATCCACTTACCGCACTGATGATCTCCGTAGCATTCGCCTACTGGTCGCTGGGTTTGCGCCAGTCGCGCAGCATGGCTGAGCTGCTCGATACCACACAGCGCAGCTTTCCGGCGCTGGCCAATATCATCTTCGTCATCGGTGCCGGCGGTGCCTTCAATGCCGTGCTGATCGAAAGCGGTGTAGGCAAAGCCATATCCGGCTTGTTGGCCGGCACTGACATCAACCTGGTTATCCTGGCCTGGTTTATCGCCTGGCTGATGCACTTCGCTGTCGGCTCGGCCACCGTCGCCATGGTCAGCGCTGCCAGCATGATCAGCCCGATGCTGGCCGCTGACCCGAACCTGAAACCGGAGATCCTGGTGATTGCAATCGGTGCCGGCTCGATTGGCTGGGCCCATGTAACGGACTCCGCGTTCTGGGTGGTCAAGGAATACCTCAACGTTTCGCTTGGAGAGGCACTGAAGAAATTTACCGGTGCAACTCTGGTCGCCTCGCTGGTGGCCTTGTTGGCGACCCTGACCCTGAATTACTTTGTCGGCTGAATAACGGGCCAGGGAAGGCATTAGCTCAGTGCGCCGAGTACGTGCTCTGCGGCCATGGAAGGATTTTTGAGAACTACGGTCCTGGCCGTGAATGACATGACTCCGTCAGCTCAGACCTTATCCTGAGCCAGCAAATGCTCCAGATAATGAATATTCACCGCGCCTTTCAGGAACCCCGGATCGCGGGTCAGGCGGCAATGCAGCGGGATATTGGTCTTGATCCCGTCCACCACCAGCTCCTCCAGTGCATTGCGCATACGCGCCATGGCTCCATCGCGGGTCGGCGCATGGCTGATGACCTTGCCGATCAGTGAATCGTAGTTCGGTGGCACGCGGTAGCCGCTGTACAGGTGGGAGTCAACGCGAATGCCGTTGCCGCCGGGTGGGTGGTACTGCTGCACTTTGCCGGGGCTGGGCATGAAAGTGTCGGGGTCTTCGGCATTGATCCGGCACTCCAGGGCATGGCCGAGCACCTTTACATCGGCTTGCCGGATCGACAATCGATTGCCGGCTGCGATGCTGAGCATTTCCCTGACAATGTCCACGCCGGTAATCATCTCGGTGACGGGATGCTCGACCTGTACTCGGGTGTTCATCTCGATGAAGTAAAAACGGCCATCTTCATAGAGAAACTCGAAGGTCCCGGCGCCGCGGTAGCCGATCTCGATGCAGGCCTCGACACAGCGTTGCAGCACCTGCGCCCTCGCCTGTTCATCGATATCCGGCGCTGGCGCCTCTTCCAGTACCTTCTGATGGCGGCGTTGCAACGAGCAATCGCGGTCATACAGATGCACCGCATTGCCCTGCCCGTCCGAAAGCACCTGCACCTCAACGTGGCGCGGGTTGCCGAGGAACTTCTCCAGGTAGACCATCGGGTTGCCGAACGCCGCGCCGGCCTCGCTGCGGGTCAGTTTTGCCGATTTGATCAGGTCATCTTCGTGGTGCACGACGCGCATGCCACGGCCGCCCCCGCCTCCTGCCGCCTTGATGATCACCGGGTAGCCCACCTCGCGGGCAATCGCCAGCGCCTCGTGCTCATCCTCCGGCAGAGGACCGTACGAGCCTGGCACCGTGGGCACCCCGGCCCGCTTCATGGCAGCCTTGGCCGAGACCTTGTCACCCATCAGGCGAATCGTCTCTGCCTTGGGGCCGATAAAGATGAACCCGGATTGCTCGACCTGCTCGGCAAAATCCGCGCTCTCGGCCAGGAAACCATAGCCAGGATGAATGGCCGTTGCGCCAGTCACCTCGGCGGCGGCGATGATCGCCGGCACGTTGAGGTACGACCTGGCCGAAGGTGCCGGGCCGATGCAGACAGTTTCGTCGGCCAGGCCCAAGTGCATCAGTTCGCTGTCGGCGGTGGAGTACACCGCCACGGTTTTGATGCCCATTTCCTTACAGGCCCGGACGATGCGCAGGGCTATTTCGCCACGGTTGGCGATGAGGACTTTATGCAGCGTTTTGCTCGACATCCCGCGCCCCTCAGACGATGGAAAACAGTGGCTGGTTGAATTCCACCGGCTGGCCATCTTCAACCAGGATCGACTCAATGGTGCCGCTGGCCTGAGCCTCGATGTGGTTCATCATTTTCATCGCCTCGATCAGGCACAAGGTTTCGCCCTTCTTCACTTGCTGGCCGAGCTGCGCGAACGCCGGGGCATCCGGTGAGCTCTTGCGATAGAACGTACCGACCATGGGGGCAAGCAGAACATTGCCTTTGAGTGTTGGGTGCGCAGACTCAGGCTCGCTGGTTGGGGTTACCGGGGTTACGGGTGCGGCTGAACTGTTGTGGTAATGCTGCACCGGGGTCCGGTTATGCCGGCTGACCCGAATCGAATTGTCGCCTTCCTTGATTTCGAGTTCGTCCACATCAGACTTTTCCAGGATGGAAATCAGCGTATTGAGCTTTTGAAGGTCCATGGGCTTTTATTCTTTGAGAAATGGATAGAAAAGGGTCAGGTCAATTGCGGGGCACGCACGGTTACGCCCTCGCGGATCAGCGCCTGGCGGATGGCCTGGGCAAAGCCGGCGGCGCCAGGCTGGTCACCGTGAATGCAGAGGGTGTCGGCGCGCACCGGCACTTTGCTGCCGTCGACGGCCAGCACATAACCTTCGCGCAGCATGCATAACACCTGGGCCACGGCCTGCCCGGCATCGGTGATCATCGCGTTGGCCTGACTGCGTGGGGTCAGTGAACCATCGGGCTGGTAAGTGCGGTCGCCGAACACTTCGTGCCGTACCGGCAAGCCCACGGCTTGCGCAGCATCGGTGAGTGCGCTGTTGGCCAGACCATAGAGATACAACGCCGGGTTGAAGTCGCGTACCGCCTCGCAAATGGCCCTGGCCAGCAGCGGGTCGGCCGCCGCCTGGTTGTACAGGGCGCCATGGGGCTTTACATGCTGCAAGGTCGTGCCCTGGGCCGAGACGAAAGCGCTCAAGGCGCCGATCTGAAACAGCACGCACTCATAGGCTTCATCGGGGCTCAGGCTCATCTTGCGGCGACCGAAGCCCTGCAGGTCAGCAAAGCCCGGATGGGCGCCGATGGCGACCCCGTTTTGTACGGCAGCAGCGACTGTCTGGCGCATGATCCGCGGGTCACCGGCATGAAAGCCACAGGCAACGTTGGCGGAGGTGATCTGCGCCAGCACCGCCAGGTCATCGCCGGCCTGGTAGCGGCCGAAGCCCTCGCCCAGGTCACTGTTGAAATCGATCTCAGGCATGCGCGTGCTCCAGTTGGGTCAGTAGCCGGGCGTGCTTCACCGCAAGGCTCTGCGCCGCTTGTATTGTGGTCAGCTCAAAGCGCACCGCATCGCCGGGCAAGCGCTGGGCCAGCAATGGCAGGTCGACGCTGATGACATTGGCGATGCGCGGATAGCCACCGGTGGTTTGCCGGTCCGCCATCAGCACAATGGGCTGGCCGCTGGGCGGCACCTGTAGCGTGCCGAAGCTCACCGCCTCGGACAGCAGCTCCAGGGGTTGCTCAAGCGTCAAGGGATCACCTTGCAGGCGATAGCCCATTCGCTCCGAGTCATTGCCGATGCGGTACGGGCTGTTAAGCAGGTTGTGTCGGGCTTGCTCTGTGAAGTGTTGCCACTCACCACCGGCAATCACCCTGATGGGCCGGTCGGCTTCACCCTCAACCGAACGTGTCAGTGCTGCTGGCAGCACGATCCGTGGGGCGTTGCGAAAGCTTGATGCAAAGCCCAGCCGATCCCCCGCCAGCAATGCCCTGCCCAGCACACCGGCATAGGCGCCGCGCCGATAAGTGCTGACACTGCCAAGTACGGGCTCGACAATGAAACCACCTGCGACCGCCAGGTAGGCCCGTGCACCGAACCGGCGCTGACCAAACTCCAGCAATGACCCTGGCCTGGCCACAACCGCCTGATTGGGTGGCAGTACCTGGCCATTGAGCCTGGCCCCCAGGTCAGCGCCGGCAAGCGCAATCAGGGCTCTGGCATCGAAGCGCAGCAGCGGCCCTTGCAGGGTCATTTCCAGCGTGCCGCTGTCCAGCCGGTTGCCCACCAGCAGGTTCGCCAGTTGCTGGGCCTGGGCATCCATGGGGCCGTTGACCGGCACGCCAATATGTTGATAGCCGCTACGGCCTGCATCCTGAAAGGTGGTGCAAAGGCCCGGTTTGAGTACTTCAAGGCTCATCGCTGGCGCTCCTGTGTCTGGATCGACTCAAAGGTCGCAGGCGCAATGGGCACGAACCTGATCTTGTCGCCACTTTGCAATAGACAAGGCTCGCCCCGGCCGACATCGAACATCGTCAGCGGTGTGCGGCCAATCAGGTTCCAGCCCCCAGGCAACTCCAGCGGGTAGATCACCGACTGGCGGTTGGCCAGGCCGATGCTGCCAGCCGCCACTTTGGTGCGGGGCGTGGTTCTGCGCTGCGGGTTCAACTGCTCGTCCAGCACGCCAATGTAAGGATGGCCCGGCGCAAAGCCGAGCATCAGCACATCCAGCAACTGCCCCGAATGCAGCTCGATCACCGCTTGCGCAGTCAGCTTCAGCGAGGCGGCGACCTCTTCAAGGTCCGGGCCATAGTCACCGCCGTAGCACACCGGAATCTCTATCAGCCGTGGCTCGTACATCTGGCTTGTCGAGGCTTTGCGCAGCAGCGCTTCGAGCTGCGCCTTGAGTGCATCAAAGGGGCTTTCATCAGCCTGGCAGTGCACCCGCTCCGGGCGGTAATGCACGCCCACCGAGATCATTGCCGGGACGATATCGGTGACCCCGGCCAGTTCCTGCTTCATTACTGCGTCGTTGAGTTGTCTGGCACATTGTGCGACCAGGCGGTTGGCCTGGTTGCTCAACACCTCGCCAAACTTCAGGATCAGGCAGCTATCCCCGGCCGGGAACAGCTGCCACTGCCCGGCAGCTTCGCTGTCGAGGGGGGCTGTCATCTCTAATAAGCTCATTTCGATTATCGCTCAAGCTGGTGGCCGGCGGTTTCCTTGAGAAACAGCAAGGACAACAGACTCAGCAGTGCAGCACCGGCAAGGAAGTAGCCAGGCATCAATAGATTGCCGGTGGCGCTGATCAATGCCGATGACATGAACGGCGCCAGGCCGCCCCCCATGATCGCACCGAGGTTGATGGCAATCGCCATACCGGTGTAGCGGATGCGGGTCGGGAATTGTTCGGCGTAGGTGGGGTAACCCACTGACTGAATGATCGGCATTGGCAGTGTGGCGATCAGCAAGGCCAGTGCCGCGAGCCAGACCGGGGCACCGTTCATCAACATCATCATCGGAATGACCAGCACGATATAGCCGGTAAAACCGATCGCCAGGGTACGACGGCGGCCCAGGCGATCCGAAACCCCGCCCCAGAACGGCATCATCGCGGCGACGATGAAGCTGATGCTGGCGATCATCCAGTAGACGTGGGATTTCTCGAACTTCAGGTAAGTGGTCAGGTAGATGTTCATGAACACGATACCGATGAAGTAACCGACGTTCTGCCCGAACGCCAGAATCACCACCCGTGCCACCTTGCCCAGATGCTTGCTCAGCACCTCACGCACCGGCGCGGCCGGCGGTTGGTCTTTTTTCAGAAACTCCTGGTACTCGGGTGTTTCTTCGACGTTGTGGCGCATCTTGCAGGACAGCAGCACCAGCGGGATGCACAAAAAGAACGGAATCCGCCACCCCCAGGCTTGCAGGGCTTCAGGGCTGAGCAGCAGCGTGACGATCCCGCAGACACAGGCCGCCGTACCGCCGCCAAGCGCCACACCAACCGGTGTAAAGGAACCAAAGAACCCTCGCCGGTGCGAGGGGGCCGACTCGGCAACAAAGGCCGCAGCGCCGACCACTTCCGCCCCGGCAAAAAAACCTTGGGCGAGCCGGATCAACACCAGCAGGATGGGCGCAACGATCCCGGCCTGCGCGGCGGTCGGCAGAAAGCCGATCAGGGCGGTAGAAACCCCCATGCCAATCACGGTGGTCAGCAACACCCCCCGACGGCCGATGCGGTCGCCCAGCCGACCGAGGATGATTCCGCCCAGCGGACGGGTCAGGAATGCACTGCCAAACACGGCCAGCGAGGCCAGTAATGCGGCGGTGGGGTTACCACCTGGAAAGAACAGCGGTGCGATAACCGCCGCCATGTAGCCGTACACACCGAACTCGTAGTACTCAACGGCAGTACCGGTGCAGGCAGCGATCGCCGCTTTGCGGCTGACCGCCGGGTTTTCAGCGGTTTCAGGGGGCGAATCAGAGCCGGCAGCAGCCACAGCGGCTGCTCCCTCTTGGGATATCACGCGAGACATAGGTCACCATTCACTAAACCAACGGATTGTTAGCAAGGCGGTCAGGCCGCCTGTTTTATATGTTTGCGGGGACGCAAACCGGTTGTGATGGGCAGTAATCAATGTGCCGACAAAGGCGCTCGGCTGTTTCTTGTTCTGGTGCAGCAGCGGCACTGGCTGTGCTGTCCAGTGCCGTCTCATCGCTTACTTGGCGAACAGCAGGCTCATGTCCTTGAACGCTTTGAACTCCAGGGCATTACCGCACGGGTCAAACAGGAACATGGTGGCCTGTTCGCCGACCTGGCCTTTGAAGCGCACGTAAGGCTCGATCACGAATTGGGTTTCGCGCGCTTTGAGACGGTCAGCCAGCGCTTCCCATTCATCCCAGCTCAGGATGATGCCGAAGTGCGGCACCGGTACGTCATGGCCATCGACCGGGTTGGTGTGAGCGGACTCCTGGCCGGCCGTCTTGGGGTGCTCGTGAATCACCAGTTGGTGGCCATAGAAATCGAAGTCGACCCAGGTCGCCGCCGAACGGCCTTCAGGCAAGCCAAATGTTTCGCCATAAAACGCGCGTGCCGCAGGAAGGTCGTAAACAGGAATCGCGAGGTGGAAAGGAGAAAGGCTCATCAGTGACTCCGGACTTTATCGTTTTATTGGACGCTTCAGGCCGCGCGGGCCTGGCGCCCGACTGCATGCCGTGAATTCATCATAGGGCTAGCCGAAGAACAAAAAAAACAATATATTTTTTGGAAATTAACAAAGAATATTTATCAATGATCCGCGAGCTCAAGACCCTGATTGCCGTATCCCGTGAAGGCACATTTGCCGCTGCGGCGCACAAGATCGGCCTCACCCAGGCTGCCGTAAGCGCCCAGATTGCGCGCCTGGAGTCTGAGCTGGGCCTGGAGTTATTCGATCGCAGCGGGCGTAGCGCCCACCTCAACGCAGTGGGTTACCAAACCCTGCAACAGGCGCACGAGCTGATCCGCATGTACAACAACCTCGGCTCCCCTGCCCCGGAAACTCAGGCGCCGCAGTTGGTGACCATGGGCGCCATCGCCTCGATACAACGCATGCTGCTGCCCAGTGCCCTGGCCAGTTTTCATCATCAATGGCCGAATTTCCGCAGCCGAATCCTGCCTGGGCTGTCGATGGAACTGCTCGATCAGGTCGATGCCGGCGAGATCGACCTGGCCGTGATCATCCAACCGGCGTTCTCATTGCAGAGTGACCTGAAATGGGTGCCGCTGGCCAAGGAGCCCTACCGTCTGCTGGTGCCGGAAAATACGCCTAACGATGACTGGGCCGAGTTGATCACCTCGCAGGCTTTCATCCGCTACGACCGCACCTCTTTCGGTGGGCGGCAAGTGGATCGCTTCCTGCGCAAGATGCATTTCACCCCGCGTGAAGTGAGCGAACTGGATGAACTCGATGCGATCGTGAAACTGGTGGCCAATGGCGTCGGTGTGGCCCTGGTTCCGGAAACACTCGGGCATGTGGCCTGGCCGCAAGGTGTACGCGGCCTGGATCTGGGCGAACACACGTTCTACCGAAACATCGGCCTGGTGCATCACCACAATCGCAACATGAACGAGCCGGTAATGATTCTGGCCGGACAGATTGAAGCGCTGGCCCGGCAGATTGCGCCTGGCACTTCACCAGCAGCTTGAGTGTTAAAACGCCGGGGGGCGTTTGGTTCGCTGTGCACGTTTACGATCGGCGCGCAGCGCTGCGGCAAATGAGCCTTGTGCCCAGCGCACCGCGTCATGGGGATCTTCCATCAGTTGATCCGGCGCCCGGTAGTAAGACAGCCCGACGAGTTTGCCTTGCCGGGTATAAGTAAACTGCTCAAGCCCTTGCTGTTCGAAGGCTGCAATGTTTTCTGCATCGGCCTTCAGGTACAGCGTGCCTTGACATCCTCCCCGGCCTGAAGGCCGGAGACTCCTACGGCGCTCAGGCGCGGCATCGAGCCGCCCCCGAGTCGCTTCGGTAGGTTCCTGCTGCTGGCGCCATGACCTCTGCGCTCACTTCACAGGCTAACCGGGCGTGTCCCGCCCTTAGTACATTGATCGCCCCGACCACATCGGCGTTGCCTTCAAAACCACATCCCACACACCTGAACAGCGCCTGCGTCTGGCGGTTGGCCGCCGACACATGGCCGCAACACGGGCACCTGCGGCTGGTATTTTGCGGCGGCACGGCAATCAGCCAACCGCCGCGCCACGCCAGCTTGTAGTCCAGCTGGCGGCGGAACTCGAACCAGCCCTGATCGAGGATGGCCCTGTTCAGGCCAGACTTGGCCCGAACGTTTCTTCCCGGTGCCTCGGCCGTGCCTGCCGCCGATCTGGACATATTCCGTACCTGCAAGTCCTCGATACACACCATCGCGTGGTTTTGGCTGATCGCGGTGGAGCACTTGTGCAGGTAGTCGCGGCGGGCATTGCCGATTCGGGAATGAATGCGCTGGACGCAAGCTTTCGCCTTCTTCCAGTTGCGGCTGAATTTGACCTTGCGGCTCATCGCCTGCTGCGCTTTGCACAGCGCGGTCTCATGGCGTTTGAAGCTGTTGAGGGGTGCGTAGAACGAACCATCCGAAAGCGTGGCGAAGCGGGCAATGCCCATGTCGATGCCGACTGCCGCACCCTGTGCCGTGGGCTGCTCATCGATCTGTCGTTCGGTCTGGATACTCACGAACCACTTGCCACACGACTGGCTCACGGTGATGTTCTTCACAGTACCCAGCGTCTCGCGGCTGTTGCGGTAGCGCAGCCAGCCCAGCTTGGGCAAGAACAGGCGGCTGTTGGTCTGGTCGAGCTTGATCTGTTTCGGGTCGGGATAGCGGAAACTGTCGCGCTGCCCCTTCTTCTTGAACCGGGGAAAGTCGGCTCGCTTGGCGAAGAAATTGGTGTAGGCCCGTTCCAGATCCTTGAGGCTCTGTTGCAATGGGTGAACAGGCGCATCGGCCAGCCATGCGGTTTGCGGGCTATGGCGCCATTCGGTCAGCAACTTGCACAGGCCCGCATAGCCGAGCTTGTTCTCGCCTTGCTCGTGGCGCTCCTTCTGCAATGCCAGCGCCTTGTTGAAGACGAAGCGACAGGAGCCCGCAAAGCGGCGCATTTGCTGCTCCTGCCGGCCGTCTGGCATGAGTTCGTACTTGAAGGCTTGAAGTCGTTGCATACTGCTCTTGAGCCATGAGCAATGGAGACGACATTAGGCGCGGACGGCACGGTGTTTTCAAGGTGCATGCCCATGGGGTCTTTGTAACGAAATACCGCCGTAGAAGGGCATCTGTGTCGCCATGTTACTTCGCATCATCCTGTGGCGGTGCATCCATCGAACAGCAGCAGACACCCCACGGCAACCAGGGACGGCTACGCCGTCCGCGCTATCCTTCCCCGCCCTGAACGGCGGGGCTTGTCGCGCGCCCGATGGTCAAACACCAGGCCGAACATCACCCCATCGCGAAAAATCCCGTGCCCGCCGAACATCCGGCGCAGAGACACAGGCCCGAACAGAGCGAAAATGTCCTCGATGTAGGCGGCGAGTTCGTTCATGTTCAAATTCTCCTCTGGCTTCAAACAAACGGCAAAATCACTCGTACCTCCAAGCCGCCGCCGTTGCGGTTGTTCAGCGTCAATGTGCCGCCGTGCTCCAGCGCTGTGGCGCGGGCGGTTGGCAGGCCCAAGCCTACGCCGCCGGAGTTTTTATTGCGTGAGCTTTCGATGCGGAAAAAGGGCTTGAATACCTCTTGCTGATACTCGACAGCGATGCCTGGCCCGTTATCGAGTACCCGGATCTGGACGACCTGTACGCCTGTTTCCAGTTCGATGGCGGGCATTTTTCCGTATTTGATGGCATTGTCCAGCAGGTTAGTCAGCATGCGCTTGATGCCGACAGGGCGACCTGTGAATACCACCCGGCTCGGCCCGCTCAGCGCAACGTCAATGCCTGCATCTTTGTAGTCATCGACAACCGTGTGCAGTAATTCAGCGAGGTCAAAAGCGGTGGCGGCTTCGAGCCGGGCGTCGTCGCGAAAGAATTCCAGCGCGCTGTTGACCATCGTCTGCATTTCATCCACATCGCGAAACAGCTTGGCTTGCTGGTCAGGGTCTTCAATGAATTCGCCGCGCAAGCGCATGCGCGTCAATGGCGTACGCAAGTCGTGAGAGATAGCCGCAAGCATTTGTGTACGATCATTGATGAAATGTTGCAGTTGGGCCTGCATGGCATTGAAGGCAATGATTGCTTGGCGTATTTCCTGGGGGCCTTCTACTTCAATCGGTGGTGCACGAAAGTCAGTGCCGAAGCGCCGCGCGCCATGCGCGAAGCGTTCCAGAGGGCTGGCCAGATGGCGGGTGGCGATCAGCGCGACGATCATGGTCGAGAGAATGAACAGCGTGATGATGATCAGATTGCGTGGCAAGCCTTCCAGGCCCCAGTCTCGCCTGACGGCAGAGAACTTCAGCCAGGAACCGTCGCGCAACTCAACCAGCAGGGCATAATCCGCCCCCGTGTGGCCGGCAGGCCAGTCACGAGGTTCATAGCCTTCGATGCGTGCAGTGGGGTTTTGTAGTTGAGTGCGCAGATAACTCTCACCATCGCGAAAGCCCTCGTCCTCATCTGCTACCGGCATGTTCGCCTCTGCACGATTTTTCAGCCAGGTGACGGTATAGAGCTCGACGCTCGCTGAGCGGGCAATGTCTGCTCGTTGTGCCACCGGCGCCGCATCGATAATACGGCTGATCACGCCCAGGCGTTCCAGCAAACCGGTTTCCAGCAAGGGTGGCTTGGCCCATACGCCCGCCAGTTGGCTGAGCAGCCAGGTGAGCGATAACGCGGTGAACATCGCCGCCAGCGTCGTCAGGGCGATCCAGCGCGACACCGTGTTGCCAGAGCAACTGCGCCTGATTAGCCCGCTCATCGCTTGACCAGCACATTGGGGGTGAACAGGTAGCCGCTGTTGCGCACGGTGCGGATGATGGGCGAGCTGCCTACATCCCCTTCCAGCTTGCGGCGCAGGCGACTGATTTGCACATCAATGCTGCGGTCGTAGGCGTCGTGGGCTTCGCCGCGGGTCATGTCGAGCAATTGTTGCCGGGTCAGTACCCGCCGCGGGTGTTCGGCGAAGACCAGCAGTAGTTCGAACTCACCACCCGAAAGCGGAATCATCACCTTGCCTGGTGAGCGCAACTCACGAAGCGCCACATCGAGCTGCCAGCCAGCAAACTCCAGGGTCGGTCGTGGCTTATCGTTCAGCACGCTCTTTACCTCTCCGGTGCGGCGCAGTACCGCCCGCACTCTGGCCAGCAACTCGCGGGCATCGAACGGCTTGGTCAGATAATCGTCGGCCCCCAGTTCCAGGCCCACCACACGATCACTGAGTTCACTCATGGCCGTCAGCATGATCACTGCGATGCTGTGTTCGCGGCGCAAACGTTGACACAGCACCAGGCCACTCTCGCCGGGCAACATGACATCCAGAATGACCAGTTCCGGTAACTGTCGCTCCAGCGCTTGAAACAGGCTGTGCCCATCGGTCGCGACATCGACCCGATAACCGTGTTGTTCGAGGAATTTTTTCAGCAGGGCAAGGACTTCAAGGTCATCGTCCACAAGCAGTAGATGGGTCACGGAAAGCACACTGTCGGCGGGTTGCGAAGTGTGTATCTAAAACTATTGGCGCAGGCGCGTCATATATTTCAATCCGGCAATAAAGCGACTGCGTTGCAATATTGGAGACATCCGCGTGAAAAACCATGGAGGCAGCATAAAGGCACTTCATACGAGGTTTACCTATGCCGGTCATTGCTCTGTCTCGCCCGCTTTCGTTTGTCGCCGTTGCAGCACTACTCGGTGGCTGTGCCCACTCGCCGTCTGGCCCTGTAAGCACTGGCTGTGAGGGACCGGTCATTGCAGTTCATGACCCGGCAGAGCCGATCAATCGTGGGGTTTTTGCGTTTAACCGGACGGTGGACGATTATGCCTTGGCCCCCATTGCGCTGGGCTACCGGCAGTTACCGGAATTTGTGCAGGACGGCGTACACAACTTTGTCGCCAACTTTGGCGAGCCCAAGGTTTTCATCAACGACTTGCTGCAAGGTAATTTTCGTCGTTCGGCAACGACAGCAGGCCGTTTTGCACTCAATACAACCGTCGGCATCATTGGGTTCATCGACGTGTCCGGACGTCTGGATATGGAGCGTCACCATGCAGATTTCGGCCAGACATTCGGCGTATGGAACATCGCCAATGGCCCGATTGTCGAGTTGCCATTGCTCGGCACCGCCAACCTGCGCGACGCAACGGGCAAAGTGCTGAGTTTCGCGGTTTCGCCATTCGGCAGCAGCGATACCGTGGCGGCTCTGGGCGCATTCAATACCGTTGGTGGCATTGTCGATGGCCGCGCCGAGGCCTTGCCGATAACCGACGAACTGAGAAAAGAGCCTGATTACTATGCTGCGCTTCGTGATGCGGTGGCCGAGCGCCGGGCGCACTTCGTCGTGCAAGGAAAACTGGGTGCACATCCTCCCGCGCTGCAGGATTGTTTGATGGGGGCCTATCATGAGTGACAACAACGTATTGGTCCTGCATCGACGATTAAGAGCGCCGGACATCAAATCGCTGCACTGTCGCGAACTGGCTCTGCATCTGGACGAAGACGGTCGTCATCTGGTGCTCAGCCGCTATACAGAACTCTACAGTGATGATCAGTCCATCTGGGGTGTTAACCATGAGCACAAGGTTCCACTGGCCAGCCTGCTGCGCTGGATGATCAAACAGCAAAACGTCCCTGAGCCAGCCGACTGAATTCATCAGAGGGGCTCATCGAGCCCCGTTTGATGGGACGGACAGCTATCAATATTTCTCAAGGATCGCGGACGCTACCTGCCTGGTCGCCTCCTCGATCGTCCCCTCATTACGGCACAACACCCAACCATTTTCTTCGACCGCCCGCTCGAACGCCTGGGTGCAGGCCACATGCTCGTCCAGCCGATGAATCACCGTGCTGCTCAGCCCCCGTGTACGTGCCGCCGCCCTCGCCCATGAAATTTCCGGCGCGGTAAGCACCCCGATATGCAGGTCCGGGATTTGCACGCCGCGTTCGATATTCAACCGCAGAATCTGATCAAACGGCACGCTGCGGCGAAATGCGGCATCGGACGGGTACCAGCGATCAATCAGGATGACGCTGTTTGCGGGTTGCTCTGGCAGCACGTTACGCGAAATCCAGGCGCGGCTGTCGGCCAAGCGCTCACAGACCTGCCATTCCAGGTCCGGGCACGGGTTTCTGGCCAGCGTGTTCACCAGTGCCATGATTTCGCCCCGATGAGGATCGAGGTTTCTTTCAGACAGGCGAATGACCTTCTCGCCGTTGGCCCGCAGGGCTTTGGTCACGGCTTCCAGCAAGGTGGTCTTGCCAGTGCCCTTCGGCCCATCCATCGAAATAAACAGCGAGCGGTTCATTGTGCAAGGCTCAGGTTGCGGATCAATTCAGAGAGCGCCTGGCATTCACGAGGCGTTTTCGCGAATGACCCGGTGATTGGCCACGACTTCATCGATCACGCCTCTGAACAGTTTTTGCGTAAGGTCAACATCAACGCCATAACGTTCGGCCAATGCGCTGTAACGCTGCGCTTGCGCGGCTTCACGGGCCGGGTCTATTGCCTCCAGGCTCTGTGCTGCCTTGATCACGCCAACCTTGCCAGTGGCGATGAAACGCTGCCCCAGGAGTTTGATGATCTGCTCATCCAGGTCATCGATCTCTGCTCTTAATTGTCCGAGTTCATGGCTGCTCACGCAGGTTGCCTCCAGGTTGTTAGTAGATTGATGGCCAGAATCGGACACACCCTACACCAGAAGGCCCTTAGCGCATTGCGACTTTGTGCCTGCGACTGCACAAACGCATGAGCAAGCACATCAAAATGCCTATAACGACCATGGCGTCTGTGCCTGAGCACCGGGTGTCTCTAGCCTGATCGAGGCCCAGGTGGGACAAACCTGGAAACATCCTACGCCCGTAAATCCCGCAGGTCGTAGGACTCTTCTGAATTTTCACGCTATGCTCTGCCCCCGCTTGTACCATCCATCCGAGACGACTACCTTTCCTGCTCGTCGTTGATTCCAGCGACCGGGTTTAGTCGCCCGAATGTTTGGCACAAACTTCCGCAATTGTAATTGTCTGCCCAGTTCAGACAATGCGGTTTCTATGGCGGTTGTGTACGGGGCGCCTTCGGGTGCGCCGGGTTGCCTGACACCGGTCGACTAACCTGTACACAGCTGCCACCTTTCGTTTAGTCGCGTTGGGTGCTGGCATCACTGTCAGGTAATCGAAATGATCTTGTCTACACCTCATCCACCGCAACACCTGTCTGTCGCCCTCACCGCTCCCAGTCTACTCACGGTCAAACCCGGTACCCATATCGAAGACGCGCTGATCGCTGCGGCAGACTATCTGCACTGCGCTGCTGCCACGGCCTATGAAGTCGCTGATCACCAGTCTCCTGAGTTTCGTCCGCTGGCGCGCTCGGTGGTCAATCAACTGGATATGGCACGGGAACTGATAGAAGCAACGCTGGCGATGCTGTCCCAGCCAGCATCAGTGGCCGCCAAGGACTGAGTAGCAAGCACAGTCAGGAACAATGCGCTGGCGGTGAGAGGTCGCACATTGCTCCTGATTTGCCCCGCCTTAGTCGAGTTTCCTGCCGCGCCACGCTTGAGCCAGTTCCCGCTCCAGGCTCAGTTTCGAGGCGCGAATGATCGCATCGGCGTCCTTGGGCAAGTCATGCTCGACCACATAGACAGGTCTGGCCCGTTGCTGGGCCGCGCTGACAATCTCGTCCCAGGCCAGCAAGCCTTCCCCCACAGGAGCAAAATTCATTTCGTCGTCGCGCAGGCCGATGCCTGAGTTGTCCTTGGCATGCAGGGCAAACAGGCGGTCTGCATAACGGTGGATCAGCCTGACCGGGTCCTGACCACCACGGAACACCCAGGCGGCATCGATCTCCAGCGCCAGGTTTTCTGCGCGGGTGGCGTCCACCAGCAGCTCAAAGCCGGTCTTGCCACGAAAGGTCTTCATTTCGAAGTCGTGGTTGTGATAAGCCAGTTGCAAGCCGCTTTTGCGCAAGGTGCTGCCCAGCGCGTTGAGTTCTTTACCGAGCCTCTTCCAGCCCGCCGCGTCGGTCGGGCGATCGGCCGGTTGCAGATAAGGCACCACCAGCACCTTGTTGCCAATCGCCTGATTGAAAGCAATGGTCTGAGCCATCTGGCTGCGCAAGGCGTCCAGTTGCACGTGTGCGGAAGTGACTGAGAGGTTGTACTGGGCCAGCAGCCGGTTCAGCTCGGCACTGCTGACGCCTTGATCGCCAACCAGCTCCACCGCCGTGAACCCGGCATTACGAGCCATCAGAAACTGCTGGTCGAGCGTGCCGACATTGCGCAGGGTGTACATCTGCAGGGCAATTTTGCTGTCTGCACCTGGTGACGCCATAAGCGGGCTGCCATTGAGCAGGCTGCCGGCAACCACAGTGGCCAGCGCCAGTTTCTTGATCAAACGCATCACAACTTCCTTTTGAGTGACAGGGAATCCGTTTCCGCGTGTAACCGGTTACACGCCTCAGTGGCAGGAATTTATTCGCTGCTGAGCAGCCCTGTCAATTGGGTTGTGAATGATTAGCGTTGCGAGCGAGCGTTATCACTGAAGGACCCGCCAAGCAAGTAAAGTGCGCCCCCGACAATCAGAAAACCTGCCAGCACATAGAACATCATCGGCGCCGGCCAGACGGCGAGCACCAGACCGCAGACAATCGGCCCCAGTGCCCCGCCGAGGTTGGACAGGTTCTGTGCCGCGAAGTACATGCCGCGCAGCGACGCCGGGGCGATACGGTCGATGAACATGTACTCGGCAGGGAACACAATGATTTCGCCAAGGGTAAACAGCAGCATGGCAAAGGCCCAGGCGGTCAGGCTCTGGGCCATGGAGAAACCGGCCAAACCTGCGAGAAACAGCGCCAGCCCGGCCATCAGCCAACGGGTCAGGTGTTGCGAGTCGATGCGTTTGCCGACCCAGTATTGCAAGGTAATTACCCCGCACGCATTGACCGCCAGCAAGGTGGTGATCACCGAATAAACCCGCTGCGGGTCGCTGGTCACCACCAGGTATTGCGACAAATAGGCACTGAACTGACCGAACACCACGGCGCTGAGAATGCCGCCCAGGGTGAAGCACACCAGGCGCCGGTCGTTGAGCAGCACCTTGCCGACCTGGGCGAAGGAAAATGGCGTGGTCTGGGCCGGCGCGCAGCCCAGCTCGCGGTCGCCGTAGCGGATGTACAGCCAGAAGAACCCCGCGCCGAGCGCTGCCGACAGCACAAACGGCAGGCTCATGTTAACCCCCGCCAACGCTGCACCGATGAACGGACCGACGGCGTAGGCCATGTTGATCAGGGTATAGCGCAATGAGAACACCCGGCTCTGCTCATGGCTGGGCAGCAGGCGTCCGAAGGCGGCCTTGGCAGTAATGTCGATGACCGAGTAAGCGAAGTTGAACAGCACCAGCGCCAGGAAGAACAGGATCAGGTTCGAGGTCACACACATGCCGATGAATGCAGTGACAAAGCAGCCGGTAAAACCCAGAATCAGCGGATAAGGTTTGAGACGGTCGGTCAAATAACCGCCGTAAAGGCTCAGCAAGGACCCGGCCACCAGCGCGCAGCCCACCGTGGTGCCGACCGCAGCGATACTCAACTGTTGACATCCTCCCCGCCCTAAAGGGCTGGGATTCCCACAATTGGACGCTCATGCCCGAGCGCGAGAATGTTCTTTGCGGCGTTGACGTCGCGGTCGTGGGTGGCACCGCACCCACAACAAGTCCATTCCCTTATTCCAAGCCCTGCGATACCTCTCGGCCTCGAGTCCGGCAATTGCTTGCAGCTCGAACAGGTTTGGGTGGTGTTTCTCTCGCTAACAACCTTGAAAACCGTGCCTGCGTGATCGCATTTGTATTCCAGCATCGTTTTCAATTGGCCCCAGCCGGCGTCCAGCACCGACTTGGCCATCCTGGTTTTCGCGAGTTTCAGTGAGTTCACATCGCCCACCACAATGACGCCACAACGCGCGACCAGCGCGTTGCTGAACTTATGCAGGCAATCCTTGCGGCGGTTCGCAATTTTGGCGTGGATCGCCCGCACACGGGCCTTCTTGCCGGCGCGCTGGGCCGTGCCCAGGGCGCTCTCCAGATCCCGGTAGAACCTGCCGCTTTCAAGGCGATCACCGTCGCTGCAGGTGGCCGTGGTTTTCAGTCCGAGGTCGATACCCACTGCGTCCTGGCCTGGCGATAACTGGCGGTCGAACTCGACCACGACGTTGAAA